>NZ_JARVTG010000002.1:847500-1180321 GCF_029846635.1 Pokkaliibacter sp. MBI-7
CAAGGCTTGCCCAAACTGCTGGCCATGGCTGTAAATGAAATGTGGCTGTCTGCCAACATGGCCTTCGTCATGTTCCATGCACTATCACAAGGCGGCTGCGAGATTCTGCTGAATGCCGCGAATGCAGCACAGCAGGCGCGCTATCTCCCCGCACTGGCCTCGGGTCAGTGGTCTTTAGCCATGGCACTGACCGAGCCGAACGCAGGCTCAGACCTGGCACCCACAACGACCAGAGCCTTTCCACTGGGAGATGGACAGTACCGGATCAAAGGCCAGAAGCTATTCATTACCTATGGTGAGCATGATCTGACGGAAAACACTGTTCATCTGGTACTGGCCCGTACTCCCGATGCTGCCCCCGGCTCCCGTGGCCTGTCGCTGTTCATCGTTCCCAAATATCGGATCAACCCCGATGGCACCCTGGGTGATGAAAATGATCTTCGCTGTGTGTCGATAGAACACAAGCTCGGTCTGCACGGCAGCCCTACTTGCTCCATCAGCTATGGCGATCAGGATAACTGTATCGGTGAGCTGATTGGCAACGAAGGTCAGGGGCTGTCATTGATGTTCATCCTGATGAATGAAGCGCGGTTGAGTACCGGCCTCCAAGGGGTCGCAACAGGTGAAATGGCCTATCAGCGCGCTTTGAGCTACGCCAGTGAGCGTATGCAGGGAAATCACTGGCAGGACAACAAGCGCCGCGTCGCCTTGATTGAGCATCCCGATGTAGCTCGTATGCTGCTATCGATGCGATCTCGGGTACTCGGTCTGCGCTCCCTCGCCTATCTGATCTCTGCTCGCATTGATCTGGCCAATCACTGCACCGACCAGAACGAGCAGCATACCCTGCTCGCAAATGTGGCGTTACTAACCCCCATTTTTAAAGCCTTCGCCACCGAGCAGGGCCACGAAATGAGTGGTACGGCCATTCAGATCTTTGGCGGTATGGGCTTTATTGAAGAAACCGGTGTCGCACAACTCATGCGTGACAGTCGCATTACCACTATCTATGAAGGTACCACCGGCATTCAGGTCAAAGCCTGCGCAGATCGCCTACTTTCTTCCACTGCCTTGCGATTGCCGGCTCAACAGCTAATGGCCTGCAGCGAGCAGCTGCAACAGGTTATTGACGAATTACTCACCGATGATAAAACAGTACAACTGCGTTGCTACGCAGGTGCCGTCCCGCTTCTGGATACCCTCGGCTATCTGCTCACGGGCTGGCAACTAGCTGAACTGGCCAGCTCACCGCAGCTGGCCGAATACGAAACCACCTATCAGCAGAATATGGTGGCGCTGGCGCAGTTCTATACTGCCCATCATCTGGTCAAAGTCCCTGCTTTGCTGCAGACCGTCGCCACCGCAGAGACCGGTCTTGCCGACTATCGCTTCAACATATGACCAGCAGGCGCTGCGCAGTACCTGCCCTTAACACCACTTCTGCTTGGTTTCACCAAAATAGGGATAGGCAAGACGCTTTTTGATCAGCAGGTCGGCCAGCTTGACGTTGTCGATATAAACATCTGCAAGTATGCGGAAGTACTTGTCACGCTGCAGATGACGCAGCTCGATCACCCGCGCGCCACGCAGAGCGGCCACGGTCACCTGTTTGGCCTGCTGCGCCAGATTCTTTTCACGCGGGCACTGGCCCCTGATCTCCGGTGCATCGATGCCGTATACCCTGACCGGCACCCGCTCACCGACAATCCCGGGCCAGTTCTGAATATTCACCGTGAAGGTATCAGCATCATAGATGGAGGTGACCTCACTGACTCGCACCGTGCCATATTCCCGGGGAGCAGAGTGAACAGAAAACGAAACAAGTAATGCAGTAGCGCATAACAAGGTACGACGGAGCGACAACATAAAAGCACACACCTATACGTGGGACTACCAATAACCACGCCCGCATTGTAGGCCAGCAGTGCGGAACACAGGTGCATTTTGATGTTTAAAAACGTAACAAATTCAATTGGTTAGTTAATTATGCAAGATCACGCCTTGTGTGAACGAGCCTGCAAGTCAGCTTTCATGGTGTGCGCTACACGCTCAACCATTTTCGACCTTGGCCGCCCTGCCTTATAAATCAGACCGTAGGAATACAGTGGAGGCTCCACCAGCGGGCGCCAGTCGAGACCGTTATCCTCCAGACTGTCCAGCAATATGCTATTGACGATGGAGACGCCCAGCCCTTTCGCCACAAACTGGCAGGCGACGCCGACGGAGTGCACTTCAATCTTGACCTTGGGCTTGACGCCCTGACGGTGAAAGTAAAAATCAATATCCTTGCGGGCACTGCTTTGCCTGCCCAGCAGCACCATGGGCACCGCCGCCAGATCGTTAGCAGCAATCACCTTGAGTTCGCTCAGCGGATGGCCCTTGGGCATGACACAAACGGCTTCGCACTGATCGATCTTGTCGAATTCAAAATGCGGATTTTCATAGACGCGCGTAAACCCGAGATCAGCCTCACGGTTCTCCACCTTGCTTTCAATGCTGACATAGCTCCCCGTGAGCACCTCAAACACAATACCGGGGTTTTCTGCCATCAGCCGCTCGATCAGCCTAGGCATATAGTTGAGTGCAAGGGTGTAAGGCACGGCCACTTTGACCAGTTGATTACGAAATCGCCCCAGCCGTATCTCTTCGGCATGTCTGGCCATACCGTTGACGCGCTCCATGATGTCGACGGCGGAAATCAGCAGTTCTTCCGCTTCCGGTTTCGCCAGCAGGCGGCCTTTGCTGCGGATGAACAGCTCCAGACCAAGATCTGCCTCCAGTTGCGCCAGCATACGGCTGATGGCCGACTGCGACTGACCCAGGCTCTCCGCTGCGGCCTTGGTCGAGCCAAGCGACATGATCGCAGTAAATACTTCCAACTGTTTGATATTCATAGCATTCCAGATAATTCGCCAAGCCACTGGCAGCGCATCCTGCATAGCGTAATGCGAAAAATGCATACCGTTGCACAGGCTGGATTGTGGCGGTTATGTTGCAATTCAGCGGTTCGCGAGCCACACACCGAAACAACAATTACCACAAACACTGACTTTTAGAGAACAGTGAAGCGGAGTAGTCGAATGGCAACAAACAGCAGCCCGGCGCTAGGCTCGCCGGAACCTATCACCCCGCACGGTGCATCCCCCTCTCAGGCGGCACTGCAGAAGAAACTGAACCCGGTCTTGATTTTGCTTCTGGTGGTCGCCATCGCAGTGGCCCTGACCTATCTGCTGGATTCAGGCGCCTATCAGCGCGAAGGTAAAAGCATTCTTCCTGACAGCTATCACGTCATCGACAAAAGTCGATCACCCCTGCAGCTGCTGGGCGTGGGGGAAGTGGCCAAGGGACAGGCACAACCTGTCAGCCTGATCGATGCGGTGGTCAGTATCCCTGAAGCACTGGAGAAAAGTGCCGGGCTGATCTTCATGGTGCTGTTTATCGGTGGCATGTTTGGCGTACTGACCCGTATAGGTGCAGTGGAAACGGGCCTCGAACGCATGCTGTCGCTGACGCGTGGCAACGTCTACGTGCTGGTCCCCACCATGATGATCATCTTTTCCTTCGGCAGCACCTTTATGGGGATGGCCAAGGAGTACCTGCTGCTGATCCCCATGGTGATCGCCATGATGCAACGCATGGGTCTGTCGAGTCTGATTGGCCTCGCCATCGTCGCCATTCCGGTCAAGATGGGCTACCTCTCCTCGATCACCAATCCCTATGCCCTGTCAGTGGCACAGCCTCTGGTTGGCATCCCGGTGTTCAGCGGCATCGGCATGCGCATCTTTGTTTACGCGGTACTGATGGTGGTGGGCATCGCCTTTATGTTGTGGACCATTCACCGCGCAGAGAAAGACACGTCCGTTACTGCGCAATGGAATAGCGCACCGTTGCCAGTCCGCCATCTCTGGGTGCTGATCACCTTGGGTCTGGGGATTGCCTTTCTGGTGTACGGCTCGCAGACGTGGCACTGGGAAGAAGAGCACCTGTCCGCCTACTACCTGACACTGGCGGTGGCTTTTGCCATGCTCGGCGGACTGAGTGCCAGCGATACGGCTGATGCCTTCCTTGAAGGCATGAAGAAAGTGCTGGCAGCGGGTGTGCTGATTGCCCTGGCCACGTCGGTTGCGATCATTCTGAAGAAGGGCCAGATTCTCGACTCCATCGTCCACTCGCTGGTGGGGCTGGTAGGCGGTGATAATCCCTTCCTTGCCTCTGTGGGCATGTTCTTCTCGCAGTTGCTGATCGATATCGCCATCCCCTCTACTTCCGGTCAGGCCGCCGTCACCATGCCCATTCTGTCTCCCGTGGGACAACTGGCGGGCGTTGACCCTCACACCACCGTACTGGCGTTCCTGCTCGGCAATGGGCTGACCAACATGATTACCCCCACCTCAAGCGGTCTGCTGATCTTCCTCGCCACCGCTCAGGTAGGCTGGGGCCAGTGGGCACGCTTTATCCTGCCGCTGTGTCTGATCGTCGCCTTGCTGTCCATGGGCTTCCTGGCCATCAGCCTGGCGGTATACGGCTGATAGAAGCGCCCTGCCCCGGACGTGCTCGGGTTCTGGCTTGCCAGATCGTGAACACGCTCCAGGGCAATGCTCATCGCCGCAAAACGCGCCGCCCTCTCTCCTGTAAAAGCAGATTTCTACTATGCAGCTGTTACTCAATCAAACCGTCAGCACCCGTGATGGCATCTCACTGGCCACTGACGTCTATATGCCCGAGGGGCTCGGCCCCTGGCCCGTGGTACTGGAGCGCACCCCCTATAACAAAAACGCCCCCTCCCGCTCTGAAGTAGACCGCAGGGGCCATCGCCTGTCCCGTGAGGAAATGGCTGAGGCGTTCGCCGCAGCGGGTTTCGCCACCGTGTTTCAGGACTGCCGTGGGCGACATGGTTCCGACGGAGTATTTATCAAATACGTTAACGAAGCCGAAGATGGCTATGACACCCTGCAATGGATCGTGGAGCAGCCCTGGTGTAACGGCAAGATTGGCACCATGGGACTGTCTTATGCGGCCCACACGCAACTGGCACTGGCCTGCCTCAACCCACCCGGACTGGCCTGCATGGTGCTCGACTCCGGTGGTTTCTCCAATGCCTACCAGTGCGGCATCCGTCAGGGTGGCGCTTTTGAACTAAAACAGGCGACCTGGGCCTATCGTCAGGCCTTGCAAAGCCCTGAAGCTGAAGCGGACCCTGTTCTCAAAAAGGCGCTGGAGCAGGAAGACATTCGCCACTGGTTCAGTCGAATGCCCTGGAGCAAAGGCCACTCTCCGTTACGTCACCTGCCCGACTACGAAGACTACCTGCTGCAGCAATGGCAGAACGGCACCTTTGGCCCGTTCTGGCAACAGCTGGGCATTTATGCCGAAGGCTTTTATGACACCCTTCCTGATATCCCGGTCATGCTGATGTCCAGCTGGTACGACGCCTATGTCAAAACCACGCTGGACAACTATGCCGCACTGAGAAGTCGCAAGACTTCATCTCTGGCACTGGTCATGGGCCCCTGGCTGCACGGCGACAGGAATGACACCTTTGCCGGTGATGTGTCCTTCGGGCCACAAAGCTGCTTTGACGGTCAGGTAGCGAGCGACTGGCTGCGTTATCGCATCGACTGGTTCATACGCTGGATGAAGAATGAGCAGGCCGCAGTCACTCAACCGCAAGCCGACACTATCCATATCTTCCAGATGGGGGGCGGAAGTGGCAGCAAAGACGCCAATGGCCGGATGGAGCACGGTGGCCAGTGGCTGCAAAGTACCCACTGGCCCATGCCGGACAGTCGTACAGAACGGCTGTATCTGCATGCCGGAGGCGTGCTTTCACCCGGCAAACCACAAACCGCTGAGGCTTGTGCATGTTTGCAGGCGGACCCGCATAATCCGGTGCCTACGGTGGGTGGCTCGCTGACTTCTGGTATGCCTGTCTTTGCCGGTGGAGGATTTGATCAGCGCGAAGAGGCCAGATTTTTCGGCGCTCGCGGTGATGGCTTACCACTCAGTGCCCGCCATGACGTACTGGTCTTCGAAACTGCACCTCTGGCGGAGGATATGCAGGTGGCGGGTGCGATCAAAGTGCAGCTCTATATCGACAGTGATGCGCCGGATACCGACTTCACCGTCAAGCTGGTGGACGTCTACCCCGCCAGCGAAGACTATCCGCAGGGCTTTGCCCTGAATATCACCGATGGCATCTTCCGCTGTCGTTATCGTCACGGCTTTGACAAACCGCAGCTGCTGACGGCCGGTGAAGTGGTGGAAATCACCATTGAGCCGTTCGCCACCTGCAACCTGTTCCGTAAGGGACATCGACTGCGTCTGGATATTGCCGGCAGCAACTTCCCCAAATACGACGTCAACCCCAATAGCGGCGAACCCGAAGGGCAAGCCCGACTCAAACGCATTGCCAACAACAGGGTGCACCTGTCTGCACGCTATCCATCCCATCTGACACTCAACGTACTGCCAGCACAAAGCGCGGATAGTGCCTGCAGTGGAGCGAACGCCTGATCGCCCTGTACTAAAAACGATTCAGGCAGCCTGTGTGCTGCCTGAGTTCCTATCTTTACCGGAGTTCAGCCCGGCGGGATCGGGTGCAACGCCTGCTCGCCCACGACCGTAAACCACTCTCTTGCCTGCCACTGCCGCACCAGCCCGTTGATAACGTAGGGATCAGCCCCGGCGAAGGCTTCCACCTCAGCGACATCGGTGACTTTGAACACCATCACGCCCTGCATCGGACCTTCGGTGATGGCACCGCCCAGCACCAGTTGCCCGGACGTCAGAAAAGGCTCGCAGTGCGCCAGATGGGCCTGACGATACTGGCCACGCTGTTCGAGATAATCGTCGACATAATCATAGGTAAGCAAAACATGTTTCATTCTGACGGCCTCTTTGTAGCTGCACATCCGCACCATCTGACAACGCTTTCACACGTTGTTGCAACATAGCCTGATCAGACGATCAACCCCTGTGTTCTAGCCTCTGCAACCACCTCTGCGACGATGCCCAGTGCCAATGGCAGACGGCTCTTCGCCCCCCTGATCAGTCCGATCGGACCTTTCACCCGGGCGATCTGTGCCTCAGCCACATCCTGCTCCTGCAGATACTGCAAACGCAGCTGATGCGCTCTGGGGCTGCCCATCGCACCGATATAAAACGCTGGTGTGCTGAGCAGCCGATGGAGAATATCGGCCTCGATATCGTGGTCATGGAAACACAGCACCACGGCCGTCCACGGATCGATGGCGGTTAAATCCAGACGTGCCACCGAAGTGAAATGATGGTTGGCACTGATCCCGACCGACGCCACTTCACGCAGCGTTGTCTGGTTGTTGGTGTAGCTCTGGGTCTCAAGCTCCATCGCCGCCGCAATATGACCAATAGCCGCCACCGCCGGGCCTGCACCGATAACAATCATCTGTGGCGCAGGCAGATGGGCACGCCAGAATTCGTCATCGCGACGCTGGGAGCCTGCCGGTTGGCCGGGCTGCATTTCCACAATACGGCTCTGCCCACTGTGCAAATCCGTCACATGCCAGAACGGTACGCGTTGCTGCTTGAGCTGCATGACCTGCTCGATGAGTTCCAGACTCAGGCTCTGGTCATAATAGATATCCAGCCCACTACCACAAGGCAGCTCAATATCGACGTAGGGAGAATCCTTACCATAGCGACTGGTGCGGTTACGTTGTTGCTGCAGGCACTCGACCGCCTCCAGCGCCACGCTTTTCTCCACACAGCCGCCTGACAGATAACCGACAAAGTCACCGGAATCGGCTACCGCCATCTGCGCACCCAGAGCCCGCGGCGACGAACCTTCAATATGGATCAGAGACACCAGCGCGGTACGGTAGCCGCGTCGCGCCCAGCGTAACAGCCGGGGCCAGACGTCTTCCTGATTATCGAACTGATTGATGATCACGTGGCCATACTCCTGTTACCTTGACCACCCTGTTCACGCCTGCCACTCATGGTGCAGGCCGTGAACAGGAACCGGTTCTACTGGCTGGTACTGAGCGTCTGCAAATAAGCAATCACATCGGCACGGTCAGATGCAGAAGGGATACTGATCGGCATAGTGGTGCCCGGCACGACAGCAAAAGGAGAGGTCAGGAAGGTATCCAGCGTTTTGGCATCCCACACCACATCATAGTTTTTCAGTGCCGGGGTGTAGTTCACGCCAGCCAGCGAACCGGCATGACGCCCCACGACCCCCAGCAGGCTTGGGCCTACCAGTGGTGATCCATTGGTCGTATGACAGGCACTGCACTGAGCGGTAAACAGCTCACGGCCATGGCCTGCGTCCCCCGCCGCCAGTGTGCTACCGGCATAGGCGATGGCGGTCAGTGTCATCAGGTGTAAAGCAGTACGACGAATAACCTTCATCTACGTCAGACCTTAAGTTCAGAAGGGTTGATAGGCAGTGTGCGAATACGCTTGCCAGTGGCAGCAAAGACGGCGTTGGTAATCGCGGGGAATACGGCGGCCGTGCCCGTCTCACCGACGCCACCGGGTGCTTCGAGGCTGTCGACGATATGCACGTCAACATGCGGCGCCTCATACATCCGCACGGGCTGATAGGTATCGAAGTTACTCTGCTGAACCTGCCCGTCCTTGACGGTAATGGCACCGTAGAGCGCCGCAGTCAGGCCGAAAACTGCCCCGCCTTCGATCTGCGCTTTGACCGTATCCGGGTTGACCGTCAAACCACAGTCAATCACCGCATGAATACGCTGGCAGCGCACCGCGCCCTGCTCACTGACGGCCACTTCCGCGACCATTGCCAGATAGCTGCCAAAGGCAAACTGCACCGACACACCCAGACCGTGACGTTCCGGCAACTGCCTGCCCCACCCCGCCTGCTTCAGCGCCAGTTCCAGTACCTGCCTGGCACGGGGGTTGTTACCCAGCAACGCCAGACGATAGCTGGCCGGATCCTGTTTGGCCGCTGCCGCCATTTCGTCGATAAAGCTTTCCACCATAAAGACGTTGTGCGTCGGGCCCACTCCACGCCACCAGGACGTCAGCACACCGCGAGGCTCCACACGGCGGAATTCAACACGGATATTGTCAAATTCATACGGCGGCTCTTTGGCGCCCTCCACCCCGTCCGGGTCGACACCGTTCACAAAGGCACCGGGGAAGGCGCGCGCCATGATGGACGAGCCGGATACCCGGTGAAACCACGCTACCGGTTTGCCTTCCGCATCAAGGCCACCCCACAGCCGGTCATAGTAATAGGGACGGTAGAAGCCGTGCTGAATATCCTCCTCACGGCTCCAGATGACCTTCACCGGCCCCTGGACCTGTTTGGCAACCTTGACAGCATGGATCATACCGTCCAGTTCAAGGCGACGGCCAAAGGCACCGCCCATCAGGAAGTTATTGATAAACACTGACTCCGGCGGCAGCCCGGTCAGCTGGGCAACAGTTGCCTGCGCCAGTGTCAGGGTCTGGCAGCCACCCCATACATCACAACGCTTATCGGTGATCTGAACCGTATAGTTCATCGGTTCCATGGGGGCATGAGACAGAAACGGTAACTGATAGACCGCTTCCAGACGTGTAGCTGCCTGCGCCAGCGCCTTTTCGACATCGCCATCGTTGCGGGCCAGCCCGCCCGGTTGCTGCGATTCGGTATCCAGCTGATGCAACAGCTCATCCATACCCACGCTCGCGTTATCGCCAAAATCCCACTTGATGGCAGCAGCGCGCAGCCCTTTAATGGCAGCCCAGGTGTTGTCAGCAACGACGGCCACTGCCTCGTCAGTCAGCACCACTTGCTGCACACCACGCACGGCTTTGATAGCCGCTTCATCGACGGACACAGGCTTGCCACCCACGACGGGGCATACGGCGATGGCAGCATGCTTGAGGTCAGGGATCTGGAAATCGATACCGTACTGCGCTTTACCACGGACCTTATCCGGCGTATCGATACGGTGATGGGGTTTACCAAGCAGCGTCATCTGTTCAGGCGTTTTGAGCACAACACTGTCTGCAGCAGGTTGTGGCAGCCGGGCGGCGATGTCGACCAGCTCGCCGTAGCTGAGCTTGTGCTGGCCACTGGCATCATACACATGGCCGCCTTTCGCCTTGCAGCTGGCCGGATCAACCTTCCACACCTGCGCCGCCGCGGCAATCAGCAGCGTGCGGGCTACCGCACCGGCCTGACGTAATGGCGTCCAGAAGGCACGTATGGTGGTCGAACCGCCAGTCACCTGATAGCCACCGATGGCCGGGTTACCGTACAACGCGGCATTGGCCGGAGAAGCCAGCACCTTAACGGTATCGACATCCACTTCCAGCTCTTCCGCCAGCAGCATGGACTGGGCCATGTACACACCCTGCCCGACTTCCGCCATGGGCATCACCAGCGTGACCTGGTTGTCATGGCCGATCCGGATAAAAGCACCCAGATCCGTGAGGCTGGCCTCAGGCTGTGCTGCCAGCACCTGAGCAGGCAACTGCAGCCCGACGATCAGACCACCGCCCAGCATGCCACCGAGTTTGAGAAACTGACGACGATCCAACGCAGGAGAATTGATTGCGCTCATGGTTCAGACCTCCTGCGCTGCGTTCTTGATGGCCTGCCGGATACGCTGATACGTACCGCAGCGGCAGACGTTGCCGGACATGGCGCCATCGATATCGGCATCGGTCGGGTGAGCATTGCTGAGCAGCAACGCGGTGGCTGACATCAGCTGGCCAGACTGGCAATAGCCACATTGCGGCACATCCAGCTCAACCCATGCCTGTTGCAGGGCTTTGCCCTGAGGCAGCGCATCAATCGCTTCGATAGTGGTGATACTGCCGCCTTTGGCGACACTGACGGGTGTCAGGCAAGAACGAATGGCCTGATTATTGAGCATCACGGTGCAGGCACCGCACAGGGCTTTGCCACAGCCAAATTTGGTCCCTGTCAGTCCGACGATATCGCGGATCGCCCACAGCAGGGGCATATCATCGTCCACATCCAGGTCATAGGGTTTACCGTTGATCTGCAGTTGGATGGCCATCGTGTTTCCCTCATCAAGTCGCTCTGCCGGCTTTTATCTGAGCATCCTATGTCACCCGCGTCAGGACCGAATGCCCATTGCTACGGCAGACTTGCCTGATTCTCCGAAGCTGCTGACGGAGGACTGACAAACCTCTGCCGGAGGAGGTCAGAAATAGGGGTTCTGTTAAGCAGAACTGTTAGGGAAGGACTGCAGAATACCCAGCCGGCAACAGCGAATAAATGCATTCAGTACCGACCATGCTGAGGACGGCAAATGCACGCTGTGAAGCCACTCGCAGCCAGTAACGGCTGTATGGCCAACGCGACAAAGCCCTGTCTGGCAAATTGGCAGACAGGGCCCCAGGCGACTTGAGGCCGGGTATCCAGAGCAGATATCGAAGACACCCCATTACTCGGTGTAGCACACCGGGGCCCTCAGCCATAAAGCAGCCGCCATCCTGTTCCGGGGAGCATCGGGAGCACGATGGCGGGCTGTGAGTTATCAGAAGAGGAAAGCAGAACGTTATTATCAAGCCATAACGACAGTGTTAATGTCCTCCTGCGTACGATAGCGCTCCATGTCCTTGGAAGGTGACAAACCGAACATCCGTGAGTATTCACGGCTGAACTGTGACGGGCTGTCGTACCCTACTTCATACCCTGCTCTGGACACTTCCAGATCCTGCGAGAACATCAGACTGCGTGCCTCCTGCAGACGAAGCTGCTTCTGATACTGCAAAGGCGTCATATGCGTGACAGCCTTGAAGTGCTGAAAGAATGCCGCTGAACTCATACAGGAAATGTCCAGCAGCTCGCTGATATCAAAAGGTTCACGGAAGCGCTCACGGATATGCTGGATCGCCGCGCTGATCCGGCGCAGCCGACTATCACGATTGGCAATCTGCTGAATCAGCGGCCCCTGCTCACCATTGATCAGCCAGTACAGAATCTCCCGCTCGGCCAGCGGCGCGATATAGGAAATGTCACCGGGGCTGTCGAGCAGTGAAACCAGCCTGATCATGGCGTCCAGCAGACGTGGTGTGACCAGATTGATATTCATTGCCCTGTCGCAGCGCAGCGTCGCATCCTGCCTGATATTGAGATCCAGCATCATGTCGCTCAGCCCTTTGACATCCAGATCCAGGCGGATGCCAAGATACGGCTCTTCCGCTGATGCCTGAATGACGTGGCCGAACACCGGCACATCCACTGACACCACCAGATAATGAGCAGGGTCATAGATGTACGTTTCCTTACCCAGCGTCGCTTTCTTCGCACCCTGAACAATCAGGCACAACGCCGGTTCATGCAGCCCAAAGCGGGGCTCAGTAGGAGCCGACAGCCGCGCCAGGCCAAGACGTGGAATCGCCGTATCATAGAGGCCATCCGATGCACAGAAGCGCGTCAGCATGCCTGCCAGCTCTTTGGTACGTACAGCGATATCGTCGCTCATCAATCCTCTCCTTGTGCACACACCGTGTGCATCATGACAACATGTCTTCAGCCATGCAGGCGTTCCCGGTAAAGAATCATCCCCGCGTGGTACAGGACACCGTTTACAAAGTCGCCTTCAGCATCGAAGCCCTTGTCATCCTGATAGTCAATGTGGTCATCGACTATCTGATACCACCCTTGATAAGCATGATGCCGTGTACCTCTGTGCTCAACATAACGTCCGTCCAGCATCAGTTCATGGCGAATATAGCCATCTGTGGTCACCCACATGCCTACGTAGGGGTGGACTTGGGTCTTCATGATTGCGATCTCCTCTGTGAGTAAAACAGCCATCCTGCGCGGAGGCGCACCTGATGCCGGATGGCCTGTGAGCCTGTTTGCGATCTGCCGGGAGCGGGCTGTGCGACACGGGGATATTCCCTAATGGTGGGGCCGGGCTGACGAGATCGTGAACACGCTCAGGGCGATGTTTGGGATTAATTCAGGTTATAAAAGTGGGGACAAAGCAAATTCAGCACGCTTTACCCAGCAGATTGCGAAACGGCGTCACGTTGATCCAGTCCAGCCGTTCTGCCACTGACGGGCGTGCCGGGGAGCGGCTGGTGTCAGGCTGAGCGCCGCTGCTTTGCGCAGGCGTGCTCATCATCTGGTAGTGGTAAAGGTCAAACACGCCGTGCACCAGTTCAGGCAGGCGGTCGATAAAGTGCTGCATATGTGGCTGACGAAAATGGGCCTGCAGGTCATCCTCATTGCGCCAGCGCTCAACGATGACCCACAGATCCTGGTCATCCAGCGACTGGTGCACATCAAATGCCTGGCACCCTTCCTCCGCCCGACTGGGCTCCACCAGCTCGATCAGTGCCCGTCCTAAATGAAGAGATTGGCCCTGCTGTGCGCGAACATAGGCCATGATGGTCAGTGCTTCCATGGAGTCCTCCGGCTGACAGATGCCATGCATCTGCCTGATCAAAGTAAGAGGGTAAGTTCATGGATAACGGGGGAACTGCGGTGTTATCCATGGCAACCATGATGCACCAGGCGATGCGAGCACTATTAGTCAGATGGTCTGCAAGACTTGCACAATATTCCAGACTGCTCTGCTCAGGTGGCAGAGCAGCGGTTTGCCTGTGACCCTCACAAACAGGAGGACGGGCCGCTTTTGCGGTATGGAATATCAATACCTTCTCAAACGAAGCGACGATCCATCTCTTCGCAGAGCCAGTGCCCGATAATCATGTGGGCTTCCTGCACACGGGCGGTTTCCGTGGTTGGCATGCGGAGTGTGACATCGGCGATATCCAGTAGCTTGCCACCGCTCTGCCCGGTCCATGCATAGGTAAAGCATCCCAGCGCCCGTGCTGCTTCAATACCCTGAATCACGTTGGCACTGTTGCCGGACGTGGACAGGCCAATAATCACGTCCTCAGGTCGTGCCAGTGCCTGAATCTGCCGGACAAAAACCGAGTCAAAGCCATAGTCATTGGAATGCGCGGTCAAAATGGAGGTGTCCACCGTCAGCGCCAGTGACGCCAGTGGCCGGCGTTCTTCCTTGTAGCGCACCACAAATTCGGTGGCCAGATGCTGGCAATCCGCGGCGCTGCCACCGTTGCCCATGAACAGCACCTTGCCCTGACCACTGACACAGCGATACACCCGCTCGGCCATGGCATTCAGTTCAGGTTCAAGCTCACCGAGAGTCCTGACCGCGTCCAGATGGCGGGCCAGGGTCGCAGAAAATGACATTGTTTAGTCCTTTGTGATTCAGTTGATCTGGTCTGCCTCTGCTACGAGGTGACGTCTCAGGCTTCAGTCATTGCCAATATTTTTGCCGCCGCCCATTCATCCGTGATCAGCACGGTGGGCTTCAGCATACGAATGGCACCCAGCATCGCCTCGACTTTCTCCATGCCACCCGAAGAGAGGATGCGAATAGGTACCTTGGCCAGGGTCGGCAGCGGCACCGACATGACACGATCATTGAGGGGAGAATCCACCAGCTCCCCCTGCACGTTGTAGAAATGCAGCATCATGTCGCCCACCGCGCCCTGCTGTCGGGCATGTTCCTGCTCTTCCGCCGAGATCATGCCGATACGACGATAGGTCGCGTCGGGCAACATGGCACCGGCACTCAACAGCACCGCATCCAGCGTTTCCGCCAGATTGAACACCTCGTGCAGGCCACAGTGGCTGACCAGACGTTCACGGGTTTCCGGAGAGTCCACCAGCGCCGGTGCCGTCATCAGGAAACACTCGGCATTGAAGGTGTCAGCAAAACGCCAGGCAAACTCGGCGGGGTTGAATTTGCTGGCTTTCATGATGCCGCCCAGCATGGACACCACCGACAGCCCTTCTATGGCGTTCTGCGGCATGAAGCTGAGCGACGACAACAGGGTGCGTCCCCAGCCCACGCCTATTTTCATATGGGGCCGGATAATGGACGACACGTAGCGCCCGGTGGCGGCGCTGATGGGAATGGCGGCATCGCGGTCAGGCTCTGACAGTGGGACGACGATCACTTCGCCAATATCAAAGCGCTGCTCCAGTGCCCGCTCCAGCCGCACGCAGTCAGCCAGACCATGATCAATACTGATCTTGACCTCCTGCTGTTCCTTGGCCGTGGCCAGCATGCGCAGCACGGTCACCCGGCCAAGCCCCAGCTGCTTGGCAATATCGTTCTGTGTCATGCCTTCAACAAAATACATCCAGGCGGCCCGCAGCCGCAGGCGGCTGCTGTTGGACCCCGACGACTCGATCACACTGTCGTCTATCGTTGAGTGTTTATCTTGATTACTCATGCTGCCCTTATGTCTGTTGGAATCGTATGGTGCGCCAGCCTGCCCATGTCAGCGCGGCGTTGATCGCGCTGGTCATGAACTATTGTTATGTTCTTTGTATAACTGTTCTGCCGCATTATAGATCAGCGTATGAGGAGCTGCTGTACTGAGTTCAGCAAATTGCTGCTACAGGGCATCAAAGCGATGAAATCACCTGCTTGGCCCGCAATATGGAGGTTGAACTCATGCTCAGTTCCGTCACGCCCAGAGCCACCAGCGAGGGAATCATTTCCGGCTTGGCTGCCGCTTCACCACAGACACCCACCTGAATGCCGTGTTGCTCCGCTGCGTTACACACCATGCGAATGGCGTTGAGCACAGCCGGGTGGTCAGTACGGTACAAGTGCGCCAGACGGGCATTCATACGATCCACCGCCATGACGTACTGGGTCAGGTCGTTAGTGCCGATGGAGAAGAAGTCGACCTCTGCCGCCAGTGTTTCGGCGGTCAGCACCGCTGCCGGTGTTTCAATCATGATGCCGACCTTAGGCTGGCCCGTGGCGATGCCTTCTGCCTCAAGAGTCTGCGCACATTCGGCCAGCAGTGCCTTGGCTCGGCGCAGTTCATCAACATCACTCACCATGGGGAACATGATTTTGATATTCCCCTCAACCGAGGCACGCAGCAGCGCCCGGAGCTGAGGGAGAAATATGTCTGGTCGGTCGAGGCACATGCGTAAGCCGCGCCACCCCAGAAAAGGGTTTTCCTCCTGCGGAAACTGAATGCCGGGCAATGGCTTGTCTCCGCCAACATCCAGCGTGCGGATGATGACAGGATGCGGCGCAAAGGCCTTCGCCAGCTCGGTGTACACCCTGGTCTGTTCTTCTTCATCAGGAAGGGAGCGGCGATCCATGAACAACAGCTCGGTACGGAACAGCCCCACCCCCATGGCACCGGCTTCAATGGCAGCATGAATCTCTTTCAGGGTACCCAGATTGGCGGCAACCTCGATGACCCGGCCATCGCGGGTGGTGGGTGTCAGATGTCTGAAATCCTGCAGTGCCTGCAGCTGTTGCTGTTCGCGATGCTCAGCCGCCTGGCAGCGCTCAATTACGGCCTCCTCCGGGTCAAACCAGACATGACCGTCGGCGCCATTGAGGGCAACCTGCCTGACTGAGCGCAGACTGTCGAGTGATACCCCAAGGCCCAGCACCGCAGGAATACCGTGGGCTCTGGCCATGATGGCTACATGGGACGTCGCACTGCCGTGCATACACACAATGCCGCGTATCTGAGCCAGATTGGCACGGGCAAAATCCAGCGCTGACAGGTCTTCAGCAATGACGATACAGGGCTGCTCCAGCTCACTGAGACAGACATCTTCCTTGCCCAGCAGACGCAGGGTCAGTTGCCGGGTAATGCCTCTCACATCTTCTGCCCGGGCCTGAATATAGGGATCGTTCACACCTTCCAGCGCGGCCGCCAGCTCATCACCCACAGCAAGGCAAGCACTGGCAGCGTCGCAGCCACTCAGTACGCGCTGGCGAATGGCGCCGTGATATTCCTCATCCGCACTGACATCCAGTAACGATTCAATGATGTTTCGATCTTCCTCCGACGCATCCAGCTGCTCCATCAGCCGTTCACGCATCTGCCCGAAGATCTGCTCAAAACGCTGCCATTCCTTTTCCTCGGTACCTGCCGCCAGTCGCAGACAGGGCGCTTTCAGCACTTCAGGCAGATAGACAAAGGCGTCTGCAACCCGATGTCCTTCACTGGCACCGATGCCTTTGCAGGCCGTGTTCGCCCCTTCCTTACGGCTGCATGCGGTGTGCGGCGCTGCGGTCAAGGAAGCAGGCACAACGGCATCATTGCTTGCCGCCGCTATACCGACGCCAGCCTGCTCGTCCAGCAGGAACAGTTTCAGACTGAGGATAGCCTGTTCTTCATCTTCGCCACTGGCGCGAATCACCACTTCCTCAAACTGCTTGACACCCAGCAGCATGATCTTGACGGCGCTCTTACCATTGGCAGCGAGGCCATCGCGGATCACTTCAACGTCCGATTTGAACGACTTGGCCAGCTTGGCAAACTGAGTCGAGGGACGGGTGTGCAGCCCCTCTTCAACCCGTACCTGTGTCTTCAGCTCATACATTTCATTCTGATCCTTTTATTCTTATTCGAGACCACAACGCTATCCACCGCATCACCAGGATGCCTGCCGACAGGCGCATTTATAGCCTTTCAATGATCCGACAACGAGGACCCGCAGCATGGCTGCAGGTCCGCAATCGAGGTCAGAACACCAGTTCGATACTGGCACCGGCACTGAGCTGTGCCTGCAGAGCACCAATATTCACGGGCTCCACGCAGATTTCACCCGGACGCCCGGCGACATCTTCACCATTGAAGTTGATCACCACATGGCCAAGCTCACTGACCTTGTTCCAGGCCGTTTCACCTACGGCGGTAACGACCGCTTCCACCTGTCCCACCCGCAACAAACTACCGACCGGCGGAGTGCTGTCTGCCTGCTGCTCAACCTGATGCAGCACAGACACTTCTGCCAGCTCTGCGGGTGCGCCATCGGCATACAGAATCAATACGCCACCATCCAACAGGGCTTCTACTTCGGGTCCAACTGCAGTGATGGTTGTTTTGTAGTACTGCATTACGTGTTCCTCATTCCTAGCCGGGTAAATCCATTAAAGGTCTGTCCCTGAGCATTTCAGGTTTATTGCGGGCTGCAACATTCGCGGTGGTTACAGTGCCAGACTGGCTACCCAGGCAATCAGTACCGATACCGGGCCCATGATCTGACGGCTCAGCAGTACCGCCGGTACCCCTACCTTGATCGTCTCTGGTTTGGCTTCGCCGAGCGCCAGCCCCACGGGCACAAAATCGCAACCCACCTGGGTGTTATAAGCAAACAGGGCAGGTAATGCCATCGCCGGAGGAATGGTGCCATTACCAATGGCCGGGCCGATGATGGCCGCACCAATCACCTGCGCGATGACCGCACCCGGGCCAAGCACCGGTGACAGAAACGGCAGACCACAGATCGCGGCCAGAATAAACAGGCCGATAATATTGCCGGCCAGCGGTTCCAGCAGGTGAGCAAGGCCATTACCGATGCCGGTGCTGTTGATGATGCCGATCAGCATCGTGACAAATGCCATAAAGGGCAGAACGTTACGGATAACCGTATCAATAGAACGCCGGCCGCTGTTGAACAGCACCCCGACCACACCGCCCATGCCACGCCCAATACGGGTAATCAGCCCGACCAGCCCTTTGCCGCTGTCCTGACTGTTGACTGAGGCTCGTGCCGCCGCCACTGCTGACTGAGCACTGTTGCTCGTGCTCTCTGAGGCGGTCGGAGCTGCAGCGGGTGCGCTGCCATCGCTGTAACTCAGGTTGCCGGGCTTCACCGCAGACACATAAATGTGCTCCTGAATGAACTGTGCCAGTGGCCCTGACTGGCCGACGGGAGTGAGGTTGATAGTAGGAATGTTCTTGCGCGGATACACCCCGCAACGTGCCGTGCCGCCACAGTCGATCACCACCGCGGCGATCTCGCTTTCGATGGGAGGACTGCGAAACCCATCCACCACCTCGGCACCTGTCATCTCGGCCAGACGGCGTGCCACCTCGGGGATATCACCCCCGGTAACGGCAACGATCTTGTTGCGCTGTGCGGTGGGCGTAATCACCAGAGGACCGCCCCAACCACCATTACCCCGCTCTACTTTGACTGATCTGTATTGCGCATCTTTCATGTCGCCGACTCCATTATTCTTGTTATTGCCGTTTGATCTGACTGGCGGGTGCCCTGCTCTTGCGTTGCCCCCGCTCAGATGACCGATCTGTTATTTAACAGGCAGTGCATCACCTGGGCTTGCAGGTGCCGCTTTGCCAGACTGCTCGCTTTCATTGCCTTCCAGCACAATCCCTTCACGGCGTGCCAGAAAGACGGTAATGCGCTCGGTCAGAATGCCTTTGAGCAGATTCACCAGCAGGCCCACCAGCAGATAGAACAGTGCCAGCTTGGCGACAGAGAATGGCGCCGTGCCGTTATTCACCAGCGTAGTGATACCGGTGGCAACGCCCAGCCAGACAAAGAGTTCACCCGGGTTGCAGTGCGGGAACAGGCCGGTGATGGGATGCACCAGCGATACGGCAGAGTCATAAAAAGCAGGTTTATAGCGCTCTTTGAGGAACACACCGAAGGTATAGGCCATCGGGTTGGTCAGAAAGAATACCGCCAGCAGCGGCAGCAAGGTGTAGCGCAGGATAATGTTGCGCGACGCCATGCGCGCAACTCCCTGAATACGCTGTTCACCGACCAGCTCGATGATGGCGTACACCGCCGTCAGCAGCACGATCAGCGTCGGTAATATTCCACTCACAAAACCGACAAAGGTTTTGCCCCCTTCATTGAAGACACCGATAAAAGCCTCGGCGGCATGGGTCAACAGTTCCAGCATAACGCTCTCCTGATATTGTTATCGTTGTTACAGAGGTAGTTGTTATTCAGAAAATGGGTGCAGCTTTATCCGGTCACAGACATCGCACCGTCAGGTGCTTGCCTGCGCCGTACCGGCCAGCGACAGAGGCTGATCCTGCATTGCCTGCCCGGTGTCTGCAGAAGGCTTGCGGGGTGCCTTCTCCAGTTTGCGCGGATGAGCGTCACAGGCCTGATCGAAGGCCATAACCGTTGCCTGATGCAGCCCTTTTCCGGCAGCAGGCAACGAAGACAGAGCAGTGAGCAGATCTGTCTTGTCGTATCCACAGAGTTGCGGATAAGTTTTAAAGCGGGAAAAAATCGTGCGACCTGTCATCGCCTGGAATGTCGCCACCTCGTGATCTTCAGTGAGCACCAGAATGACCAGAGCCCCCTGAGATACCACGCCGCGCTGACAGCCCACGCCAAGGTAACCGCGCTGCCAGGCATTCATGGTGGCCGCCAGCGCACGACGATATTTGCGAATCTGGTAGACGGATCCGACGCATTGCAATCCCCATAACAGAGCCAGTGCGCCTAATCCCCAGTGAACGTATTCCATGGCTTTCTCCTGTAATTATTTTTGTCAGGAAGCATGACTGGTTATCCAGTCTTTTCAGAACATATGTTCTTTTGAATACTACAATTGTTCATATTCATGTCAATGAATTTTGAACTTTTGACTCAGCAAATTTACTTTTGTTTCAACATCATTTGCTGGCGGGTTTTCAGCCCGCCAGCAAACTGCTGCACCAGTGCCGGGAGCGCCGACATATCGTCAAATACGCCGGCCACGCCCAGCTGCCTGAGTGCCGCTGCATGACCCGGTGGAATATGACTGCCACCGACGAACCCCCACACGGTCATCCCCGCTGCCAGCGCGGCTGTCGCACCGGCAAGGCTGTCCTCAATGACCAGACAGCCCTGCGGTGGCACGCCCATCACCTCACTGGCATGGAGGTATACATCGGGAAAAGGCTTGGGCCGGCCAACCAGATCGGCACTGAAGTAATGATCCCGAATCAGCGGTGCCAGCCCGGCTGCGTCAATTGACAGCCGCAGACGATCGGTATGACTGTTCGAGACCACCGCAACCGGCAGGCTGACGGCCGCCAGCGCTGCACGGATGCCCGGGATAGCGATGTCGGCAGCGGCAAGCACCGTATTGACACGCTGATTGATCAGCTCGACGCTGTTCACCGGTAATTCCGTCTGCTCAGCCAGCTCGTCCATGATCTGTTCGATCTGCTTACCGAATCCGCAGGCCAGCGCTCGCTCGACCTGCTCTGCATCCAGCCACTCTGCCAGCACGTCGCTCATCACACTGGCGACCAGATGCTCGGTATCCACCAGCACGCCATCACAGTCACAGATCAGCAACCCCGAACCCACGCTCGTCATCCGCCAGCCTCCCCGGCCCACACACCGTGTTTCTGCCCGGCAGGCAATGACAGTTGCTGTAACAGCAGCTGCACGACGCCATCCCTGGCTTCCAGTTGTGGCAAGTGCCCGCAGTCATTGAAACGATGCAGTGCCACCGAGCCGGGCAGATTATCGGCGTGCCGCACCGGAATGATCCGGTCCTGCAGCCCCCAGATTACTTTGGCTGGCATCGTCAGCCCCTTCATGGCTGAGCGTAAATCCAGCAACTGGGTATGCTCACTCACGCAGTGCTCAACCCACTGCTGGCGGCGCATGCGTATTTCAGGATCCGCCAGTGGCTGACTGACGGCACGTATAAATGCCGCATCCAGATAGTCGGCGTCAGCCAGCAGCAGACCCAGCCAGGGCCGCAGGCTCTCTTCCCTGCTGTTGTTGAGCATGGCGGCCACAAAGCCACCATGAATGTCAGCGCCCAGACCGGCGGGTGCCAGCAGGGTGAGGCTCAGAACCTGTAAGGCAAAACCTTCACTGCCGCTGGTCAGTGTCAGGGCGACAGCCCCTCCCAGCGAATGGCCAAGCAGGTGACAGGTGTGAATACCCTGCTGACGCAGGGTTTCAGCGACTTGCTGTACCACTGCGAAAAAATGTGCAGCCGTCTTTTGGCCTGAGGCACCGTGTGCAGGCAAATCAATCGCCAGCACTGGTTGCTGGGGCAGTTCCCGCCGCAGACTGTTGACCAGCGGCTGCCAGCTCAAACTGTCTGCGCCCAGACCATGAATAAGTACCAGCGGAACCCCCGTTGTGCCCTTATTCAGCCAGTGACAGGCCAGCACCGCAGGGTGGCGCTTCTCTGCCAGATGGATGACATCGGCCGCAGAGATCCGACCGTTGGGTCCCGTGCCCTGCACACTCTGCAGTTCAACCCCCTTTTCCCGAGCCAGACGGCGCGCCATGGGGGTAGCCCGGCAGCGTTGCAGGCTATCTGCCTGCGCCTCAGCGTCGTTTGCAGCACAGGAGACAGATGCAGTTTCATCGCTGGCAGCAACCGTGGAGGGTGCTGCAGCCGGTGATGCAGCAGACACGGCAGCATCTTGCGCGCTGGCGGCATGTGTGGGTGCAGAAGGCCGCACGACCTCCTCACCGGCTGCAAATATCCAGGCCATAGTGGTGCCCACCGGGATTTCCTCACCGGGCCGGGCACTGATGAAATGCAGGGTGCCAGAGGCAGGCGCCTCCACGTCCATGTTGGCCTTCGTCGTCTCAATCTCGAACAGGATATCTCCCTGCCTGATTTCATCGCCTTCCTGCACCAGCCACTGCGCCAGCACAGCCTCCGTCATGTCCATGTCGACACGGGGCAGAATGACCTCAACTGGCATCTTCGTCCCTCCCCAGCTGTTTGCGCACCGCGCGGACAATATCGTCCACCTGAGGTACAGCCGCTTTCTCAAGCTCCGGGTTGTAAGGCAACGGACAGTCAGCCCCGCCCAGACGAACAATCGGTGCATCCAGATAATCGAAGGCATCGCTCTCGCAGATCAGTGCCGAAATTTCTGCGCCGATTCCCAGCTGTTTCACTCCCTCGTAGACGCACACTAACCGCGATGTGCGTTTGACGCTTTCAATCAGCGTAGCGCTGTCAATGGGGCGCAGGCTGCACAAGTCGATGACTTCGGCACTGATACCTTCAGCAGCGAGCAGCTCCGCAGCCTGCAGAGACTTGTGCACCATCAGTGACGTGGCAACGATGCTGACATCCTGACCCTGCCTGCGGATCTGGGCCTTGTTGATATCCGTGACGTAGTAGCCCTCAGGGACATAACCCTTGGTTTTGTAGAGCAGCTTGTGCTCAAAAATCATCACCGGGTCCGGGTCTTCAAGTGCCGCCAGCAGCATCCCTTTGGCATCCTCCGGCGTGGAGGGCTGAATCACCTTCAGACCGGGGACATGAGCGAACCATGCTTCCAGACTTTGACTGTGCTGGGCCGCGGCCCCCGTGCCCGACCCGGCGGGAAATCGCATCACCAGAGGCACGGAGGCTTCACCCCCCAGCATGTAACGCATCTTGGCCGCCTGATTGACGATCTGTTCCATCGCCAGTGTGGCGAAATCGGAAAACTGAAACTCATAGATCGGCCGGCTGCCGGTCATTGCTGCTCCCACCGCGATACCGGCACCACCCAGCTCGGCAATGGGCGTATCCATGACCCGATCCGGCCCAAAACGCTGGAACAGATCGCCGGTCACCTGAAAAGCGCCGCCATAAACACCGATGTCTTCCCCCATCAGGAACACCCGCTCATCACGCTCCAGTGCAATAGCCATCGCTTCCTGTATGGCCTGGGCGTAGGTCAGCTCGCGCAGTGCGGGCGTATCTGCGGTATCGTCCTGAGTGGTGTTGGCCAGTGCCAGACTGTTCATGAGCGCACCTCCATAGCAGGCTGGTCGGCATAGACATAGCGAGTCAGCTCATTCACGTCAGGCATAGGACTGTTCTTAGCGAACTCCAGACCGGCCTGAATCTCCTCTTCCACCGACTGACGTAACTGCTCGATGTCTTCCGCCGGTAAAAGCTCATGCTGCAACAAGGCCGCTTCAAAGCGCGCGATAGGACAGCGCTGGGTACTCCACTCGTCGATTTCCTCCCGGGTACGATAGCGGTTCCGGTCACTTTTTGAGTGGCCACGCCAGCGGTAGGTATTGCACACCACCAGACTGGGCCCCTCGCCTGCCCGCGCCCGGCTAATGGCCTCTTCTGCGGTGGACACCACAGCAGCAAAGGTGTTGCCGTCGATACTGTAGCCGGGCATGGTGTACGCCGCTGCGCGCTTGGCAATATCCGCCACGGCGGTGGAACGCTCCACGGACATGGACATGCCGTATTTGTTGTTTTCACAAACAAAAATCACTGGCAGCTTCCAGATCGACGCAAAGTTCAGCGACTCGTGAAAGGCCCCTTCGTTATTGGCACCGTCACCGAAGAAACACATCGCCACGTCGTTGCTGCCGCGTCGCTTGATTGACAGCGCCGCGCCAACGGCGATGGGCAGCCCGCCGCCGACGATGCCATTGGCACCCAGATTGCCCTGACCGGTATCGGCAATATGCATAGAGCCGCCACGCCCGCGGCAGTATCCCGTTTCCTTGCCGAAGAACTCGGCAAACATGCGCTTGGGGTCCGCCCCTTTGGCAATGCAGTGGCCGTGGCCACGGTGGGTGGAGGTGATGTAATCGCTGCTGGTCAGCGGCAGGCACATGCCCACCGCGCTGGCTTCCTGACCGATCGACAAATGCATGGTGCCGTGAATATGGCCACGCATGTAGGCATCTTCGGCACTCTCCTCAAACCGGCGGATAAGGAGCATCTTGCGTAATACGTCTCGCAGTTGAGCAGTGGTGTAACGGCTTAAGATTTCCGCTTCACCGGAACGGCTGCCCGTTTCTTTTACTTGTTGTAACGGCATAACCCTGTCCTGTGTTGATTTAGGTGTCACCGAGGCAGTTTTTCCGGGTGCATAAACACCCTGACAAACCACTCCGTTATCAGCGTGCGGCCAGCACCATGTCGTCCTGACGCTTACGCAGGGCGACCAGCCGCGAGGTGGTATCGACCTGAGTGTTGCTGTAGGTGATCAGCTCGCCGTATCTGATGGGCTGGGTGACCACAGCGTTTTCCAGAATGCCGCAGGGCACCGCCTCTTTACGGCGCGCGTCCCCTGCTTCCATGGCCCAGGCGCGGTAGGTGTACTCACCGATAGCATCAAGACGATCACCGGGTTTGAGATCGCGCTTGGCGACGGCACAGACTTCTGCCACAGGAATATTCATCGGCTTCATGTCGGCCTTGCCGTACAGCACGGCGCGGGCGCAGGTCAACGGCACTTCGAGGCTGGTCAGATGATAAGGGCGATAGAAGGTGTAGTAAGGGCCAGCGCCCAGTTTCAGATCATGCATGCGTTCGCGCAGACGGGGATGTGCCAGCTCCGCCACCACGAATACGCCAGGGGCCACGCCCTTGCCGATGGAGTAATCGACCACACCCTTACGGGTCAGCACGCCGCCGTCCTCTACCGGGCACAGTACTTTGTGCAGCTCATCCAGCGTGGCCGCCGGGCCGTGCATACCCGGCACATCGGGAATCAGACCGGTGGCATTACCTATGGCACACATTTCCACCGCCGTTTTGGAGCCATCCACAAACTCCACCAGCATGCGCGGGTTCATGTTGCGGCGGATGGCTTCCTCCATATACAGATCGGGTGTCGCATCAATATTCAGCGGGTTATTTTTGCCCTTGCCTGCAGCCACGATGGGATACCCCAACGCACTGACGAAGTCGATCAGCTCAATGGTCGAACTGGGCTCATCACCTGCACCGAGGGAATACACCACGCCTAAACGTGCTGCTTCACGCTGCAGGTAGGCGCCAATCGTGACGTCTGCCTCGACGTTCATCATGACCAGATGCTTGCCATGCTCCATGGCACCCAGACCAATCTCTGCGCCTACAGCCGGACGACCCGTAGCGTCAATCACCACATCAATCAGCTCATTGCGGCAAATGGCCTGCGCATCCTCACAAATCGCGACATTACCCGCCTCGATAGTGGCGTTTAACTGTGATGCATCCACCACACGGTAACCACTGTCATCCTGATTGGCGGTGATGACCGCCTTGCGCGCGACATCCGGGCGAATATCCGCAATAGCTGCCACCTCGATACCGCTCATCTGTCTTACCTGGGTAACGATGTCCGTCCCCATTTCGCCGCACCCGATCAGCCCGATCCGGATGGGTTTACCTGCGCTGGCACGTGCATCGAGGTCGGCGGCCAAACCGCATGGAGTGATGTTATGCATTGTTTTTCTCCATTGAGTGATGAGGGTCACTGAGGTGTCCAGAGGGTTATTTTTATCTGAACATTTGTTTTTTGTTTTTATACATATGTTCAATAGCCAACACAACAGAAATTACATAAGTATTTTTTAAAGAACATATGTTCAGTCATCACAAATGACCATCGCCTAAGCAGAAAGCGAGCCGTTGAGGGCAGTCAGGCACGATATGACGGGGTTCAGCGGCAGGAAGGCAGAGAGGGACTGAACAGATAAAAGCAAAAAGGCGGACTAGAAGTCCGCCTTTGAGGTCGTTGCCTGCGGATAGCCGCAGCAAGAAAGATCAGGTAATGAGGTTATACCAGCGCCCGCCCCTGCAAGCGCTGCAGGATACCCAGCGGTGCCCAGTCGGGTCTGGCCATGGCCTTAACTGGCAGGAAGAAGGTTTGCTCCAGCATATGCTGACCGGACATTACGGCATGGGAGGTCTGATCAGAGAAGCAGATCCAAACGGCCCCCTGCGGAAACGGCATGGTTTCCTGATTACAACTGCGCTGGTATTCCATATCGGCCTTCATGGCGTCATGCAGATTGAGCATCAGGTGGTCATAGCGACTGCGTGGACGCTTGGTGATATGTAACCAGTGCAGCAGTCTGGCCGAGCCCGGCAACGGTGATTTGATCTTCGGCAGAAAGCGCTTTGCCACCTGCTCGAAGGGCTCACCGACCCGCCACACTCGTGGCGCGCCGCCCGGATTGACGTTGGCAAACACCCGCAAGATCCGCTCGCCATAGTTAGGCCTAGAGGGAAAGGCATCAATATGCAGCCTGCTGTCATCCTTGCGCCAGGAGGTTTGCCGCCCTTCCACCTGCATCAGGCGCAGACTGGTCGGTGCCGTGCGCAGGCCCTGCCGATACTCAGGAAACAGCCCTTCTACCAGCGTACAGGCCTGTTGCTGGAAACGTCCCACCAGCTCACGTACCGCCTGTTTTTTGTCATCGGCCAGAACACCGTGCAGCTCGCCACCGTTAGCGGCAAGGCTGATATTTTTACGTTTGGGGTCAGCGATAGCAGGGTCAAGTAACTGAGCTTCATTGCTCTGCAGGCTGAAGTTCAGTCTGGGGAAGTACAATACCTTGCCGCTTTCAAGCGCCTCCAGCATCTGCTGGCGAGAGATGGGCAAATCCTGACCATGCCAGTCACTGGAGGTCACTTCAAGAATCTGTGATTGAGTCATAATTGCGCGCCGTACGTGGGGTAAAACAATCCTTGAGGGGCGCTCTGGATGCACAGCTGGCAGTCAGGCTGCAGCCATGAGACGCTACACTTCATCGCACAGGCAGTCAGTGCATAGTGCTGGCGGCGACGCGACAGCTGGATACATCCCCTATTCCTTCAAGGTCCGGGCGAATATCGTATCAATCACTACATTTGAAAAGACGGAAGATTAGCGGAGCTTTTATGGACAAATAGCGCACAGCTGACTGCGAACATGCACTACTAAGAACGGGGCTAATATTCACGCTGATTGTTGACAATTAGTCGAATTTCAAGAATTCAGTTCGCTTCAAATCCCACACATTGTTGACAATAATCTCCTCATCTGCTTTTTTAACCTCCAGAAAATGCCTTTCATTGATGATTGTTAACACCACTGAAAACACTATGAGCAAAATCCTCAGCCCGATGCTGCCTGACAGCCACGACGACAAAACTTTGTCGGACCATGTTTTCCGCAAGCTGCAGACCGCCATCGTCAAGGGCGAGATGGCGCCCGGCAGCAAAATTTCCGAGCCTGAACTGGCCCGTACCTATGGCATCAGCCGTGGCCCGCTGCGTGAGGCGTTGAGCCGTCTCGAAGGACAAAAGCTGCTGGTACGCATTCCTCACGTTGGCGCACGGGTCGTTTCACTCAGCCATGAAGAGCTGATTGAGCTGTATCAGGTGCGCGAATCACTGGAAGGGCTGGCCTGCCGGCTGGCGGCGGAGCGAATGCAACCCCATGAAATAGAAGAGCTGCGCCGCGTACTGGACGCCCATGAACAGGATGAAGCCTTTCAGGCGGGCCGTGGCTACTACCAGCAGGAAGGCGACTACGACTTCCACTATCGCATCGTGCAGGGTACCGGCAATCAGATGCTGATCCGCATTCTCTGCAACGAGCTTTATCAGCTGGCGCGGATGTACCGCATTCAATACTCGGCAACGCCCAATCGGCCACGACAGGCATTTGCCGAACATCACCGGATTCTCGACGCCATTGCCGAAGGCGATGGTGAGCTGGCAGAGATGCTGATGCGCCGTCATATCAGCGCCTCCCGCCGCAACATCGAACGACAGATCGAACGCCAAGCAGAGCGTTAAAAGACAAAAAACACTCTGAAGGAGTGATTAGCGATGACCCATAACAACACCCCCCTTCCCGTCAACGCCCAGTATCGCAAGCCCCTGCCCGGTGCCTCTGTGGAGTATTTCGACACCCGTGCCGCAGTAGAAGCCATCCAGCCCGGAGCATGGGCACGCCTGCCTTACACATCACGCATTCACGCTGAAAACCTGGTACGCAAGTGTGACCCGGCGATGCTGACCGAGTGCCTGACCCAGATCGTTGAAGGCAAACGCGAGCTGGACTTTCCCTGGTTCCCTACCCGCGTGGTGTGTCACGACATTCTTGGCCAGACTGCGCTGGTGGATCTTGCCGGATTGCGTGATGCCATTGCCGATCAGGGCGGTGACCCCGCCAAGGTCAACCCGGTGGTGCCAGTCCAGCTGATCGTTGACCACTCACTGGCCGTTGAACACCCTGGTTTCGAGCAGGATGCTTTCAGCAAGAACCGTGCGGTGGAAGACCGCCGCAATGATGACCGTTTCCACTTCATCAACTGGACCAAGCAGGCGTTCAAGAATGTGGACGTGATTCCTCCCGGCAACGGCATCATGCACCAGATCAATCTGGAGAAAATGTCGCCGGTCATTCACAACGACAACGGTCTGGCCTATCCCGACACCTGCGTTGGCACCGACAGCCATACTCCTCACGTGGATGCACTGGGCGTGATTGCCGTAGGTGTCGGCGGCCTCGAAGCCGAAAACGTTATGCTCGGCCGTGCTTCATGGATGCGACTGCCCGATATCATCGCGGTTGAACTGACAGGCAAACCTCAGCCCGGTATCACGGCTACCGATGTGGTGCTGTCCCTGACGGAATTCCTGCGCAAGGAAAAGGTGGTCGGTGCCTATCTAGAGTTCCGTGGCGAAGGCGCTGCAGCTCTGACACTCGGCGACCGTGCCACCATTTCCAACATGGCCCCGGAATACGGCGCCACGGCGGCACTGTTCTACATTGACCAGCAAACCATTGATTACCTGAACCTGACCGGACGCGATGCGGATCAGGTCAAACTGGTGGAAACCTACGCCAAAGAAGCGGGCCTGTGGGCAGACACGCTGAAAGACGCGGAGTTCGAGCGCACGCTACATTTTGACCTGTCTACGGTGGTACGCACACTGGCGGGCCCCTCCAATCCCCATCGCCGCCTGCCGGTTTCTGCACTGGCCGAGCGGGGTATTGCCGTCGATCTGGATAAAGCCAAAGCCGAAGAGGCTGAAGGCCTGATGCCGGACGGCGCGGTGATCATCGCCGCCATCACCAGCTGCACCAATACCAGTAACCCGCGCAACGTGATTGCCGCGGGCCTGCTGGCACGCAATGCCAATAAATACGGACTGGTGCGCAAGCCCTGGGTCAAGACCTCACTGGCACCCGGCTCCAAAGCGGTACAGCTGTACCTGCAGGAGTCAGGCCTTGAAGCCGAGCTGGATAAACTGGGCTTTGGTGTCGTCGCTTTTGCCTGCACCACCTGTAACGGCATGTCCGGTGCGCTTGATCCGAAGATCCAGCAGGAAATCATCGACCGTGATCTGTACGCCACGGCGGTACTGTCAGGTAACCGTAACTTCGATGGCCGTATCCATCCCTATGCCAAGCAGGCATTTCTCGCCTCACCACCGCTAGTCGTGGCCTATTCCATCGCCGGCACCATACGCTTTGATATCGAGAAAGACGTGCTGGGCGTGGTTGACGGCAAAGAAATTCGCCTCAAGGACATCTGGCCGACCGACGAGGAAATCGATGCAGTGGTAAAAGCCGCGGTCAAACCTGAGCAGTTCCGTCAGGTCTATATCCCCATGTTTGCCAGACAGGATGACAAGGCAGAGCAGATTGATCCTCTGTACCAGTGGCGCCCGATGAGCACTTACATCCGCCGTCCGCCCTACTGGGAAGGAGCGCTGGCAGGTGAGCGAACCCTCAAGGGTATGCGCCCGCTGGCCGTGCTGCCCGACAACATCACCACCGATCACCTGTCGCCTTCTAATGCCATTCTGGCCAGCTCAGCAGCAGGTGAATATCTGGCCAAAATGGGTCTGCCGGAGGAAGACTTTAACTCCTATGCCACCCATCGCGGAGACCACCTGACCGCCCAGCGTGCCACCTTCGCCAACCCTCAGCTGGTTAACGAGATGGCCGTCGTTGAAGGTGAAGTGAAGAAAGGTTCTCTGGCCCGCGTCGAACCCGATGGCACGGTGATGCGCATGTGGGAAGCCATCGAAACCTACATGAACCGCAAACAGCCGCTGATCATCGTGGCAGGTGCCGACTACGGTCAGGGTTCATCCCGCGACTGGGCTGCCAAAGGCGTGCGTCTGGCGGGTGTCGAGGCCATTGTGGCGGAAGGCTTTGAGCGTATTCACCGCACCAACCTGATCGGTATGGGTGTGCTGCCTCTGGAATTCAAACCCGGCACCACCCGCAAGACGCTGGGCCTCGACGGCACAGAAACCTATGACGTCACTGGCCAGCGCAAACCGCGTGCTGACCTGACACTGGTGGTGCATCGTCAAAACGGTGAACGCATCGAAGTGACCGTCACCTGCCGTCTGGATACTGCAGAAGAGGTGTCGATCTACGAAGCGGGCGGCGTGCTGCAGCGCTTCGCTCAGGACTTTTTGGAATCGGAAGTGGCGTAAGTCTGAGCCGGACAGGGCATGACCCTATCACACTCATGCCCTGTCAGACTTCATCAGGCCACGACGTTGTTACAGCTCAGGAACCCCATCATGCCCCATGCTCCTCAGGTAAAAATCCCCGCTACCTATATCCGTGGCGGCACCAGTAAAGGTGTTTTCTTTCGTCTGCAGGATTTACCGGAACGCTGTCAGGTGCCGGGCACTGCCCGCGATGCGCTGCTGATGCGCGTCATTGGCAGCCCTGACCCCTATGCCAAGCAGATTGATGGCATGGGAGCGGCCACTTCCAGTACCAGCAAAACCGTCATTCTGAGCCAATCCACACGTCCGGATCACGATGTTGATTATCTGTTCGGGCAGGTCGCCATCGACAAAGCCTTTGTCGACTGGAGCGGCAACTGCGGCAACCTGTCTGCTGCCGTTGGCCCCTTTGCCATTGCCAGCGGGCTGGTTGATGCAGATCGCATTCCACAAAACGGCATCTGCACGGTCCGTATCTGGCAGGCCAATATCAGCAAGACCATCGTCGCTCACGTGCCGATCACCGATAGCGAAGTGCAGGAAACCGGTGACTTTGAACTGGATGGCGTGACCTTCCCTGCTGCTGAAGTACAACTGGAATTTCTTGATCCTGCTGATGAGGGTGATGGCGAAGGGGGTGGTGCCATGTTCCCCACCGGCCAACTGGTGGATGATCTGGAAGTGCCGGGGGTGGGCACATTCAGGGTCACCATGATCAATGCTGGCATTCCCACCATCTTCCTCAATGCGGAAGAGCTGGGTTACAGCGGCACCGAGCTGCAGGAAGCCATCAACGGTGATGCCGACGCCCTCGCCCGTTTTGAAACTATCCGGGCGCACGGTGCCATTCGTATGGGGCTGATCAAATCAGTAGAGGAAGCCGCTACCCGCCAGCACACACCCAAAGTGGCCTTTGTTGCCAAACCCAGAGATTACGTGGCATCCAGCGGTAAAGAAGTGAAAGCAGCCGATGTTGATCTGCTGGTGCGGGCGCTGTCCATGGGCAAGCTGCACCATGCCATGATGGGCACCGCCGCGGTAGCCATCGGTACTGCCGCCGCCATTCCCGGCACGCTGGTGAATCTGGCAGCAGGCGGTGGCGAGCGCAATGCGGTGCGGTTCGGCCACCCGTCCGGCACCTTGCGCGTGGGCGCTGAAGCGGTAAGAAACGGAGACCAGTGGCAGGTGACCAAAGCCATCATGAGCCGCAGTGCCCGTGTACTGATGGAAGGCTGGGTCAGGGTACCGGGAGACAGTTTCTAGACTCGTTTAGCCTCATCCTTCCACACCCTGCTTTGCAGAGCAGACGAAGCGCACCCGCCGTGCACTTCGTCTGTATTCTTCATGCAACACTATGCGTTAGCCTGACAGGCTTATTCACTGTGCAGCGGATGCCGCTCGCACAAGGACAACACCTCCATTCGCTCCCCTTTCCACTCACACATGTCGCTTCGGGTCATATACGCCATACTGCACAAGCGGCATTACACGATCTTAATCACAACCTTGCCTTTAGCATGTCCTTTAGCAAGATAAGCTAATGCCTCCTTTGTTTCCTCAAATGGGAATACCTTATCAATTACCGGCTTAATTTTTTCAGATTCAATCAATTTTCCAATTTCACTCAGCTGGATACCATCTGGGCGCACGAACAGAAACTCATAATTGACATTACGTTTTTTAGCTAAACCAATGATTTTTTTGCTCATTAAGCCAAATACAAACTTCAGCATAAAATTGAGTTTCCGTGATTTCGCAAAAGCCGCGTCGAGTGGTCCAACCAGCGATATAATTTTACCGCCGGGCTTTAGAATACTAACTGATTTTTCAATTACATCTCCCCTCACGGTGCCCAGCACCAGATTGTAACCTTGCAGGAGTTGTTCAAAATTTTGCTGGGTATAGTCAATTGTTTCATCTGCACCAAGACTTTCGACCCATGCAATATTGCCAGTGCTGGTTGTGGTCGCCACTCTGGCACCAAAATGCTTAGCTAACTGAATGGCCATGCTGCCGATGCCACCCGAACCGGCGGGAATAAAAATCTTCTGGCCAGGCTTGAGACTGGCGCGCTCTTTCAATGCCTGCCATGACGTTAAACCGACCATGGGGATGGATGCAGCCTGCACAAAATCCATATTTTCTGGTTTTAATGCGGCGGTATGTTCTGGCACAACGGCAAATTCAGCGAAAGAGCCGATGCCAAGGTCAAAGATACTGGCCATAACAGCATCACCGGGCTTGAAACGAGTCACTTTACTACCCACCGCAACCACGATACCGGCAAGATCACTCCCCAGAGTTGCTGGTAACTTAAACTGGAGCACTGGCTTGAACATTCCGGTCGGTATCATGTTGTCTATGGGATTTACCCCTGCAGCATGGACCTGTACTAGCATTTCGTTTGGTTCTATTTGTGGTTTTTCAACATCGCCAAACTCAATAACAGGTGATGACTTACTGTATTTCTTTAAAATGACTGCTTTCATTTTACATTTCTCATCTGCTAATTTTTTTGGCCTTGCCAGGAGTATTACGGGCATAAAGAAATGCCAGTCCTATGATCAATTCTATTACCGCAGCAGCGAGTATCTGATAGCTGGCATGGCCGGTAATACATTCATAAATAGCTAGTATTATGAGTATAGTACAGATAGTGACCATTCCCTGAATTAGTACTACCTGGGTTGAATGTTGCTCAACTCTTCTCGCCATGAATAAAATGAAAGCAATACCTGCATAAAACGCTGCACCACGGCGGCACATAACACCTGCACCGTCGCTAAACTCTATTCCCCATTGAGCCAGCATTTGCTGAGGAAAAAACATCCACGCGACTGCCAAAACCATAAATAAGAGAGCGGTCGTTATTGCCACATGCCGAAAGGTCACTGGATTTTTCCTTAAGTATCAAGTTTGAAATTTTTACGAATCCCTTTATCCAATACTGAATCAGGGGCAAAACGGCGTAAAAACTTAAACAAACGCGCGGTTTTTCCAGAGGTATAGCGTAGCTTTGGATGTGAAGCTGTTGCCGCTTTTACCACCACATTCGCAGCCACCTCTGGCTCGTCAGCATTAGCCATAGCCTCACTGACGACATGAACCAACTTCGCTCGAATAACGTCGTACTCGCTCATCTTTGCGTCAGGTTCGATATTATTGGCTTCAAATTTCGTTTTCACATACGCAGGCTCAATTACTGAGACCCTGATACCTTGCGTACGCAGCTCATGATCCAGCGCTTCTGAGTACCCCTCGACGGCATGCTTACTGGCACAATAAAGAGCCGCGTAGGGAACGGGAACAACACCAAGAATAGACCCGATGTTGATTATTCTGCCGCTACCCTGGCGACGCATTTGCGGTACTACGGCACGTGTCATTCTGACGATGCCATGGAAGTTGGTGTCAAACAGGGCCTTGGCTAGCTCAACGGAGCTTTCTTCTGCACCTGCCGGGGATAATCCAAATCCAGCATTGTTCACCAAAAGATCGATACGCCCCTCAAGCTGAAGCAACTGATCAACAGCAGCTGTAACGGACTCATCATTTGTTACATCGAGCGATAGCATTGGAAAGCGTGAGTTACTTGATGTTGCCCCTCGCCGGCTGGTGCCGTAGACGCTGTAGCCTGCTGCCAGCAGTTTGATAGCTGTAGCCTCACCGATTCCCGATGAGGCTCCCGTTACCAGTGCGACAAGTTTATCAGTCATGATTTAATTCCTTTGGCAGGTTTATAATTAACAACGTCTTTGAGGGGCAATTAGCCATGGCTTTATTGCTACTTAAATTGCCTTATATCGGGTAGCTGCTTCTGACATTTTGATATCGGAAAGCAGTTCTTTTCTTGCCATATCGAGCGATTCCCAACGGGTATCATTGTGTAAAGGTGGAATAGTGACGAGCTCTCGCCTATCAAAACCTACCAGTGCTGCATCAACGAGTTCGTTCACGTCCATCATTGGGGAGGAATTACTTATATCGATGCCAGCACGCTCCCATATTTCGGTGTAAGTACCTGCTGGAAGTAGAGCCTGGATATAGACACCTTTCGATGACAATTCCTGATGCATGCCTTGAGATAAAAATAAGACGAACGCTTTACTCGCCCCGTACACAGACATTTTGTATTCAGGTGCCAGGCCAACGACAGAAGAGATGTTGACAATAAAGCCTTTCCCTTGCTGGGCAAATCGAGGTGATACAGCGGCAGCGAGTCTTGCTAAAGCGGTGATATTCAGAGCAATCAGTTTTTCAATTAGCTCCGGTGTCTGCTCAACAAAACTACCCGACTGGGCAACACCAGCGTTATTAATCAGCGTGTCGATATGAGTATCGTTTTTCAGACGTTCCTCAACCAAAGCAAGATCGCTGGATTTAGTCAAATCAGCGTTTAATACATCAACATTGATGCTGTATTGCTGCCGTAACCGCACAGCCAGTGCTTCAAGCCTTGACTGATCACGGGCCACAATCACAAGATCATGACCCCGGCGCGCAAATCGATCAGCGTACACAGCACCAATACCCGTAGAGGCGCCAGTAATAAGGACTGTAGAATTAGACATATCAGTGACTCACTATGTATTCAGATAACCATTGCAAAACACAAAGAGCATTTCGAATACTTTAATTCTCAGGAATGAGTATCAGAAAGCATGGGGTAATCGGTATAACCCTTTGCACTACCACCATACAGTGTTGTTGCATCAAGCTCATTCAACGGTGCGTTTAATTTCAATCTTTCAACTAAATCAGGATTTGAGATAAATGGGCGACCAAGTGCAAACAGATCTGCCTTTCCCTTAGCTAACTGAGCAGACGCCAGCTCTGTGTTATAGCCATTATTCCCCATGTAGGTGTTCTTGAAGCGTTGACGTAGTGAGTCATAATCAAACGGCACGTTATCGCGCGGGCCAGCTGTTGCACCTTCGACAACATGCAGATACACAATGCCGAGCTTATTCAACTCATCTGCCACGTAGTCGTATTGTTCCTGTGGATTGCTAATAGAAATAGCATTTGCAGGTGAAACAGGGGAAATACGAACACCAGTGCGCTCTGCACCAATCTCTTCGCTGACAGCTTTAGTGACTTCTAATAGCAGGCGAGCACGATTTTCAACCGAACCACCATAGGAATCGGTCCGCTGATTCGCCCCATCTTTAAGGAATTGCTCCAGCAGATAACCATTGGCGCCATGAACTTCTACACCATCAAAACCTGCTTGAATTGCGTTGGCAGCGGCCTGTCGGAAATCCTCAATGATGTCTTGAATTTCATCTATTTCCAGTGCACGAGGCTCAGAGGTTTCGGCAAAGCTATTGTTCACAAACACCTTGGTTTCAGCTCGAATCGCTGAAGGCGCGACAGGTGCTGAGCCATTGGGTTGCAAGTCAACATGAGAGATACGACCAACATGCCAGAGCTGGACGAAGATCTTTCCACCTTTGGCATGCACAGCGTCAGTCACCTTACGCCAGCCAGCAATTTGCGCCGGTGTGTAGAGCCCCGGGGTGTCCTGATAACCCTGTGCTTGCGGAGAGATTTGTGTGGCTTCGGTAATGATCAGGCCCGCGGATGCGCGCTGCGCATAGTATGTTGCGGCCAACTCATTAGGGACCAATCCAGCACCAGCACGGTTACGTGTTAGTGGGGCCATTACAAAGCGATTAGCGAGAGTAAGCGAGCCAAGCTTGTAAGGCTGAAATAGAGCGAGGTCTGTCATTTTTGCATTTCCGTTGTTGGAACAATGTCAGTCGCAATGATGATGATCATAATCTAAATAGTCAACAGTTTTGATTATGGTCATAATCAAAGTATACTTCAGCGATCGTTTCGCAATCAGAGATAGGCTGGTATGAAAGTCACAAAAGCACAGGCACTCGAAAACCGTCAGCACATTGTTGAAACGGCATCGGTGCTGTTTCGCGAGCGTGGCTACGATGGTGTAGGAGTCGCAGAACTAATGGCGACAGCTGGTTTTACTCACGGTGGGTTTTACAAGCATTTTGGGTCTAAAGCAGACTTGATGGCAGAGGCAGCTGCGTTCAGTTTTGAGCATTCCGCAGTACTAAGCTCAAAGGCAAATATTGCTGACTTTGTAAAATACTATCTGTCACCTGAGCACCGTGATGCGCCTGGCAACGGATGTACCATGGCGGCACTTTGCACAGATGCGTCACGCCAAACTGAATCAGTTAAGGAAACATTTGCTGCTGGCATTGAAAAACAGCTGGCAATACTGGCAAGTAAAAACGCGGAGTTGACCGGAGCAGACGTAAATCAAAGCCGCGCCAGGCAAATAGCATTAATAGCACAGGCAGTAGGAGCAATAGTCTTATCACGATCCTGCCCACAAGACTCACCACTCGCTGATGAAATCCTGGAAGCCTGTCTTGACAGTATCGCTGGCCTGTCTGGTCAGGCATGAGCAGAGTAGATACAGCGCTGAAAATACAAGACCACGTTAGCTATTCGGTGACGTTCATCTGTTGCCTAGCTGGAGATAGGGTGAAGTCCTTGCATATCTGGCACCCTGTCTCACAAAACAACAGTATCACTGACCTCATATATCTATTTTTACAAAGCAGCGACACCTCCAGCCAACGTATATGGCTCAGACCTCCAATCACAGTTCAACAGGCGCAGAGAGTTTCATCTGCCCCTGCACTCTCCAGCGCCGGCCAAAAGTGACCGTTACTCAAACCACAGAAGCAATACCAGCAGCGTCTGAGCATCTGTCCACGATCTTCTGCAACAGTCCTGTGTCAAACAGGCGTTTGAGAATCAAACGAGTGTTTGATATGGTGCCGGCCATTATTAAACAGCCGTTTGAATTGAGATGCCCCCTATTACGACTCTTCCATCGGACTCTGTGCAGCAGCGCATTTTGCTCACCGCACTAGAGCTATTTGTCACCCGTGGCTTTGCAGGCACTTCGGTCAGAATGATTTGCGAGCAGGCAGACGTTAATGTCTCGATGGTCAAGTACTACTTCGGCAGCAAGGAAAAGCTCTATCTCGCTGCCATCGACTACGCCCGCAATAACGAGAATCAGCCCCTGGCAGAACAACGCATTGTCAACCAGCACCTGAGTGCCGAGCAGCGGCTCTATCAGTTCATTCTCTCCTTCCTGCAGAACCTGCTGCAGCCAACGCCCAATACCTATCTGACCAGGCTGATTGCCGGCGAGCTGACCAGCCCCACCAGTGCCTTGAGCAACATTATCGAGCAGGACATCAAACCTCAGCATCGCTACCTCGCCGAACTGGTGACGACGCTGGCGGGGCGCAGCCTCAGCGATGAAGAAGTACAGAAGATCAACTTCAGTCTGATAGGACAGTGCCTGTTCTACCTGAGTAACCGGCCCCTGAATGATGTGATTGCCCCGGGGCTCAGCTACGACGAACAGGGCATAGAACAGCTAGCGACCCACATTTACACCTTTACCCTCAATGCTATTCAGCACCACTGACGCAGGACTAATGATGAATACATGGATATTGACGCTGGTGCTGGCTGGCCTGACTATGATCGGCCCCTTTGCCACCGATACCTTTCTCCCCTCCTTTCCTGCCATTGCAAACCAGTTTTCCATCAGCATGACGCAGGTACAGCAATCGCTGAGCGTCTATCTGCTGGCGTTTTCCGCCATGAGCCTGTTCTACGGCACTCTGTCGGACTCCTTTGGCCGGCGCCCGGTGATTCTCGGGTCACTGATCCTGTTTACCCTTGCTTCCGTCGGAGCCGCGCTGTCACCCAGTTTTGAATGGCTGCTGGTCTGTCGTGTATTGCAGGGGCTGTCAGCTGGCGGCGGGCTGGTTATCAGTTTTGCCATTACCCGTGATCGTTTTTCCGGTGCAGAGGCACAGAAACTGATGTCGCACATCATGATGGTGTTTGGGCTGGCGCCTGCGGTGGCACCGATTGCCGGAGGTTTTTTGCAGCAGCATTTTGGCTGGCAGTCGGGCTTCTACTTCATGGCACTGATTGGCGCCCTGCTTCTGCTGTCCTCCGTTATCTGGCTGCAGGAAAGCCTGCCTGAAGCAGCACGTACCCCATTCCACCCGACGACCCTGACACGCAACTATCTGACGGCACTGACGCATCCACAGTTTCTGTTCAGAGCACTGGCGTACTCAGCGGCCTTTGGTGGCATGGCGATCTACATTTCTGCTGCGGCAAGCTTCGTCATGGATATCCTGCACAAGCCTGAAACCGCCTTCGCCTGGCTGTTCGTCCCCATGATTGGCGGCATGATACTGGGCTCGGCAACCAATGCCAGACTGGCTCATCGTGTTAGCAGCAACAGCCTGCTGGCACTGGGCCTCGGTGCCATGGCTGTGGCGACGCTGGCCAATGTCACCTATAACCGCTTTTTTGCTGCAGAGCTGCCCTGGGTGGTGCTGCCGATCATGCTATACACCTTCGGCCTGGGTCTGGCGCTGCCCATCATGAGTATGAAGACGCTGGATATTTTCCCCAGTCTGCGCGGTCTGTCTTCTTCACTGCTGAACTTCTTTCAGATGCTGGTGTTCTCGCTGATTTCCGGCATTGTCGTTCCGCTGGTCTTTAGCAGTGCGCTGCTCATAGCCTGTGCAATGCTGGGCTGCATGCTGGTCGCGCTGCTGTGCTGGGGCATCGCCCTGTTCCTGTCACGTCGGCACTAGCCATCGCTGCATACCCGCTCCCCTTTCTTATACCGCTCTTATTCAGACATGGCCTGCCGTAACCGCCGGGCCGCTTCCCGCATTAAGCCCCGTAACCAGAGAATGCCCAGATCGTTGTTCTGGTGCTTATGCCACTGCATGCATTCGTTAAGCGGTGGTATTGGCACTGGGGTCGGGAATACCCTGAGCGGCATGCCGCAGTTGATGGCCCTGTCGATTAACAGGCGCTGCAGGGTAGCGATCAGATCCGTGCCGATAATCACGCTGGGCAGGCAGGAAAAGCTGTAGGTCTGCACTTCTATGCGCCGGCGCAGATCAGAGCGCTCGTAATTATGTGTCTCAAACGACGGGTTGGAGTCCGGTGGCTGCATGATGGCATGGCCAGCCGAGATAAACCGCTCCAGCGTCATATCTCCTGTTGCCAGCGGACTGCCCTGCCACACGATGCAGGCCAGTTCATCGGTCAGCACCGATTCAGTCGGATGCTCGGAAGAGCAGAACACGTCAGGCAAAATAAGCATATCGGCCTCGCCCCGCTCCAGCTCTTTCTTCGGATCAATCACCTGTGGTACGAAATTGAACCGTACGCGGCTCTGCTGCTCGCGCGCTACCTGCATGGCGCTGGGCACCAGGGTATTGAGGATGAAGTCGGACACGCAGATACGAAAAGTGCGGTCAGTGGTCTGCGGGTCAAACTCTGGCTTCAGGGTAATCGACGCATCAATGCGCACCAGAATGTCTCTGACCGGCAGCTCCAGCTTTTCTGCCAGCGGCGTCAGCAGCATTTTGCGCCCCACCTGAGTCAGCAGCTCATCATTGAAGTAGCTGCGCAGACGTGACAGCGAATTACTCATGGCCGACTGACTGAGGTGCAGTTCTTCTGCCGCCAGACTGACGCTCTTTTTACGAATCAGCGCGTCAAGCGCCACCAGCAGGTTCAGATCAAGTTTGCGAAAGTGCATTTGTTGTTATTCCTTTCGGTGCCACCCTGCAATGCATCGATCTTAGCTATAGATCGAAAGACAACCATCGACAGGATCTATGGATCCATACGCTAGCCCGTCGATACGCATAGCACAAGACTATTCCCACCTCGCCGATGAATCGATCTCATCAATATATCCAACCCGTATTATCAATTTAAAAAATAGCCGGGCTTTGCTTAGGATGCCTCTATTCCTGCAGAGCGCAGTATTCACCAATAAGTCTATGGCGAATGTATTGCGCCACTCTGCGATATAAAAACAATTCTAATTCGGAGTCGGCTATGTTCCGTTATTTCCCCACCAATTACGTCTGGGATCTGTCCATCAATCTGGCTATCGAAATGGGAGCAAGAATTGGTGAAATAGAAGAGATGTGTTCTCCCCTGAAAGAATATGCCGACAAACCCGATGCTGCCGCCTCTCAGGCCTTTCGTCAGACCTGGGCCAAAATGGCCGATAAATTGTGCGAACTGGCAATTGAGGATGAACAACGCGGACGTCTTTATTCAGCGGCGGAGAAATACAATCGCGCCGCGATCTATTACCTCACCGCTGAGCGCCTGCAAGGCGCTAATTCAGCAGGCCGTGCAGAGCTTTACCAGCGCGTACAGACGACATTCCGCCGGGGTATCGAGCTGGGCGGCGAAAACTGCGAACGGGTCGAGATCCCCTATCAGGACAAACACCTTTCCGGTCTGCTGGTACGTGCCGAGAACGTGGAAGGCCCGGCCCCCTTGCTGGTGCAGCTCAACGGTCTGGATTCCACCAAGGAGATGAAATACCGCGTTGGCCTGCCGCAATGGCTGGCCAGACGCGGTATTTCATCGCTGATTCTCGACCAGCCCGGCACCGGCGAGGCTATCCGCCTGCAGGGGCTGCATGCGGTCTACAACACCGAAGTCTGGGCCAGCAAGGTGGTTGACTGGCTGGAGCAACGTGACGACGTCGATGCCAGCCACATTGGCTGCGAAGGCGTATCACTGGGGGGCTATTACTGCCCGCGCACGGTGGCATTCGAGCCACGCTTTGCCTGCGGTGTGGTGTGGGGCGCCAACCATGACTGGCGTGATGTACAGAAAAAGCGTCTGGCGCGTGAAGGCAGCTTCCCGGTGCCTCACTACTGGGAGCATGTGCGCTGGGTGTGGGGAGCAAAGGACATGGACGAGTTTATGGCCATCGCCGAAAACGTCCACCTCGATGGTGTCATCGAAAAAATCAAGGTGCCCTTCCTCGTTACCCATGGCAGCAAGGACTCGCAGATTCCGGTGCACTGGGCACAACGTACTTACGACCAGCTGATTAACTCGCCCAAACGTGAATTGAAAATCTTCACCGAACGTGAGGGCGGTGTGCAGCATTCCAGCTTCGACAATTCAGTGAATGCCGGTCAGTACATTGCTGACTGGGTCGCTGAGACCCTCGGTGGCCACACCGCATTGCCACCGCACTGAGCCACGCTCCGTTATCGCTGATCACGCCTGAACAGTGCCGCATCAATGTGGTACTGACAGGCGTCGTCACCCCATGCACTCCGATACCAAGAACAACAAGACGAGGTGGTTATGACCGCAGTTAACAAGGTGCTTATCGTTGGCGGTGGCTTTTCCGGCATTGCCGCCGCTATTGAACTACGCAAACAGGGTATTACCGTTGACCTGATCGAGCGCGACCCCGACTGGCGCCCCGAAGGCGCTGGTATTTCTCTGGGTGCTGCCACATTACGTGCTCTCAGCCGACTGGGGGTCTATGAGGCCTTCCAGCAGCAGGGTTTTACTTCGGAAGATGCCGATCTGGTCACGCCTGCAGGGCAAAAGATTGCCACCCTGTCCGTTGGCCCTGCGGTAGGCTCTGACATCAAGGGCGAAGGGGGCATTCTGCGCCCGGTACTGGGCAAGATTCTGGCAGACAAGGTGCTGGCCAGCGGTGCCGAGGTGCGTCTTGGTATCAGTTATCAGTCCATGGAACAGCAGGGTGACAGCGTTGCAGTCCAGTTCAGTGATGGCTCATCAGCCCAGTACGATCTGGTCATCGGTGCTGAAGGACTGCATTCCCAGCTGCGTCAGCAACTGTTCCCGCAACTGCCCGCGCCGGAATACGTCGGTCAGGGCGTATGGCGAGCGGTATTCCCGCGCCCTGCTGAGTTCCAGCAGACCCGGCTGTGGCTGGGCGACAGTATCAAGGTCGGTCTGAACCCCTGCTCGCAAGAGCGAATGTACATGTTCATTACCGAGATTCGCCCGACCCGAGAGCACATCGAGCCGTCCACCTGGGCGGACGCCATGGCCGCCCTGCTGCAACAGTTCCCCGACCCGTTCCTGCAGGCGCTGATCCCACACCTGTACGCGGACGACGCCCATATCGACTATCGCCCGCTGTTCAATCTGCTGGTGCCCATGCCTTGGAATCAGGGCCGTATTGTACTGATTGGCGATACCGTCGCCGCCACTACACCGCACCTCGCCTCCGGTGCCTGCATCGGTATTGAAAGCGGCATTGTGCTGGCTGAAGAACTGGGGCGCTGTGACTCATTACAGCAGGCGCTTGATCAGTTCCATCAGCGGCGCTGGGAGCGTTGCCGACTGGTGGTGGAGAACTCTGCCCGGCTGGCGCAGATCGAGATAACACACGGTGACAAGCGTGAACACGGGCAGATCACCGTCGAGTCTTTCAAGGCGCTGGCGCAGCCCATCTGACCTTTCCCCGTAACGGGAGCAACACGCACGTTATCGCGGCGCCTGTCGCTGCTCGCCTGAATAGAGGTTTATGCTATGAATATTATTGGTCTGGAGACGCTGGTATTCAGCGTCGAAGAGCTGGAAGCCTGCTGCGCTTTCCTCAGCGATTACGGCCTGCAATGTGTTTCGCAGTCCGCCAGCAGCGCACGCTTTGAGGCTGAAGACGGCACAGCGGTGGAAATTCATACCGACGATGTGGCGGGACTGCCGAAAACCGACATTCCCTCCCCTGCACTACGCGAAACCGTCTACGGTGTGGTCTCAGCCAGCGTGCTGGATGAGATCAGGCAGGAGCTGAGCAAGGATCGCGAGGTGCTCTGCGATGAAGACGGCACACTGCACAGTGTCGATGACGAGGGCTTTGCACTGGCATTCAAAGTCAGCCAGCGTCGCACTCTTGATTCACGACCTGATCTGACCAATACGCCGGGACACACCCCGCAGCGCCCGGTGAATCAGCCTGGGGTGGACCCACAACGTCCGGCCAGACCCCTGACCCTGTCCCACGTGGTGTACTTCGTCAATAACGCGGCCAAAGCCGAAGCCTTTTATGAACGGCTGGGCTTTCGCACCTCCGATCGCTTTGAAGGCGTCGGCCCCTTTATGCGTCCGGCAGGCAGCGATGATCACCACTGCCTGTTCATGATCGAAACGCCCCCCTTCGTCAGAGGATGTGAGCATTTCACCTTCCATATGGGCAGCGGCACCGAGGTATTGCAGGCCGGTACCCAGCTGGCCAGCAAGGGCTGGAACAGCTTCTGGGGCCCCGGTCGCCATATCTTTGGCTCCAACTGGTTCTGGTATTTCAACAGTCCGCTGGGTTGCCATATCGAATACGACGCCGACATGGACAAGCATGATGATGAGTGGGCCGCCCGACAGGCACCGCTGAGTGCCGACACCTCGCAACTGTTCCTGTTCACCGGGGCCGCCAAATGGGTGCCCGGTGGTCCGCCCCCCAAATCAGCCTGACAGCAGCCGCAGCCATGGCCCTGCAACGCCCCTTCAGATTGTGTTCACTGGCTGAACTGCACGCCAGCGAGGTCGCGGGATTCGACCCGCTGGCGCAGGGCAAGGATGCCCTGCTGGCACTGATCTGCGATGAGCAGGTGCATGCCTATCTTAATCGCTGCCCTCATGAGCCCGTGACGATGGAGTACCGCAAAGACAAATTTCTGTCTGGTAAAAGACAACACATCATGTGCTTCGCCCACGGCGCCCGTTTTGAAAAGGATACGGGCCTATGTATTCACGGCCCCTGTCTTGGGAAAAGCCTGCAGCGAATAACAACCCATATTCAGGACGGCGATATTTATATCGATCTTGAGGAGTTAATACAGGCATGAATACCCGCCGGGTAATTGCACGCGGTTATTCGGCATATCACTGAAGCCATTCACAAACCCGAAACCACAACAATAAAATCAAGAGGTTTAATCATGTCAGAGAAAACTGCGGGCATACCGCAAGCGTTTATTCTGTTAGCAGGCTGCTGCCTGCCTATTCTGGGCGCGGTATTACTCGCCCCCGTCCTGCCTTTGATGGAGCAGCATTTTGCTGATAACCCGCACGTCAGCACTCTGGTACCCATTTCCCTGACGATTCCGGCACTGATGATTGCCCTGTTCGCCCCACTCTCCGGCACAATCGCTGATCGCTTTGGCCGCAAACGCTGCCTGCTTATCTGCATCGGCTTCTATGCGCTGTGCGGCATCCTGCCGTTGTGGCTCGATTCGCTGGGTCTGATTGTGCTCAGCCGTGCCGGGATCGGTATTGCCGAAGCGGGCATCATGACCTGTTGCACCGCCCTGATGGGCGACTACTTTCATGGTCGGCAGCGTGAGCGCATCTTCGCCCTGCAAATGGTTGCCACATCGCTGTCTGCCGCCATCTTTATCGCGCTGGGCGGAGTACTCGCACAGCATGACTGGCGTATTCCCTTCTGGGTTTACAGCGCAGGTTTCATCTTTCTGCCTTTAATGGCGGCTCTGCTGTGGGAGCCTGCTGCACAGCAGGCGGATTCACATCCAGAAAATACCACACTGGCACCCATGCCCTGGCGGCCTCTCCTGCCCCTGTGTCTGCTCAGTCTGTTTGCCGGTATCAGCCTGTTTATCGTACCGGTACAGGCGGGCTATCTGCTGAATCTGCTGTCCGTTGATGACCCGGCCAAAATCGGTATGACCATGGGCGCCAATCAGCTCGGCGTTCTTATCGGCGCAGCCTCCTTTCGTCTGATCAGCCATTACCGTCGCAGCCTGGTGCTGATGGTGGCCTTTGCCATGACAGCCGCTGGCAGCCTGCTGATGGCCAGCGCGGCACAGCATCTGCTGCTGACACTGGCTGTCACCCTCAGCGGTATCGGCATGGGTGTCATGCTGCCGAGTCTGATCACCAGCATCATGGCGCTGGTGGACTTCGATCAGCGCGGTCGTGCTGCCGGCATGTTCAATGCCATGATCTTTCTGGGTGAATTTATCAGCCCCTTGCTGGTGCTCAGCATCACCCACGGCGTTACTGCCGTCATTCCCCATGCGCTGACCATTATCGCTGCCCTGCAGCTGCTGATCGCCATTCTGGTGGTCATCCGGGTATTGCCGGTGCGCTCGCCTGCCGTTGCTTTTGACTCCTGAGGAGCTGTTATGAAACTGGCCAGTCTGAAATCAAACTCATGCCGTGACGGACGCCTGATCGTCGTCTCCCGGGATCTGCAACGGGCGGCCTTTGCCGACGGCATCGCCTCGACGCTGCTGGATGCCATGGAGCGCTGGCAGCAGGTTCACAGCGAACTGAACGCGCTCTATGTGGCCTTGAATCAGGGTGATGTCGAGAGTTTCGCCTTTGATCCGCGTGCCTGCACGGCACCGTTGCCACGTACCTATCAATGGCTCGACGGCTCAGCATTTCTCAGCCATTCGGCGCTGATGCAAACCGCCTTCAACCTGCCAGCGATTGAGGGTATCGAGCAGATTCCACTGATGTACCAGGGCGCCGGAGATGACTTTATTGGCGGCTATGACCCCATTCCGTTGCCCAGCGAACAACATGGCATCGATTTCGAGGGTGAAGTAGCAGTGATCGTGGATGACGTACCCATGGGCTGCTCTGCCGCACAGGCGCTGTCTCATATCAGGCTAATCGTGCAACTCAACGACGTCAGCCTGCGCGCACTGGCACCGCGCGAAATGAAAACCGGCTTTGGCTTTCTGCAGGCCAAACCCTCGACCAGCTTCGCGCCGCTGGCCATAACCCCTGATGAGCTGGGTGAGCACTGGCACGATGGCCGCCTCACACTGCCACTGACCGTTCAATGGAATGGTGAGTGGTTTGGTAATCCGAGTGGCGCCGCGATGCAGTTTGGCTTTCATCAGCTGATTGCCCACGCTGCCCTGACCCGCAACCTGAGTGCAGGTACCCTGGTCGGCTCAGGTACGTTCTCCAACCCGGATCGCCGGGTGGGTTCTGCCTGCATTTCCGAGCGCCGCGCCATTGAAATGATTGCCAGCGGAGGCCAGCCCAGCACGCCCTTTATGGCTTTTGGCGACCGCATTCAGATGGACATCCGCGATGAAAACGGCCTGTCGCTGTTCGGCGGTATTGATCAGGAGGTGGTGCGTGCCTGCTGAGGCATGCCCCATCGCAATCACTTCTGCTGTCAATTGAGAACCACACCATGATGCCTTCCCCCACGCGTCGCATCGTCGACCTGTCCGTCACCCTGGAAAACAACCCCTACACCGATCCGCCGCCACTGCTGCCGAAGATCGAATACACCGATCACCAGCAGGGCTGGGCGGAAATGGCCGGCATGTTCCCCGGCCTCAACAAGGAAGATCTGCCCGGTGATGAGTCCTGGGCGGCGGAACGTATGGTCATTACCCCGCACAACGGTACCCATATGGATGCCCCCTGGCACTATGCCTCGGTCACCGATACGGCTCTGACAGAGGGAGGCCGGCCGGCTTACGGCATCGATGAACTGCCGCTGGACTGGTGTCTGCAACCCGGCGTGAAGCTCGACTTTCGCCATCTGCCCGATGGCTATGTGGTCACCGCCGCCGAGGTAGAGGCTGAACTGCAGCGTATCGGCCATCAACTGCAGCCGCTGGATATTGTGCTGGTCAACACCCGCGCCGGAGCGGTGTATGGGCAGCCGGGGTATCTGGAAGCCGGTATCGGCATGGGCCGTGAAGCAACCCTTTATCTGCTGGAACGTGGCGTGCGAGTAGTAGGCACGGATGCCTGGAGCTGGGATGCCCCGTTCAGGTTTACCCGCGAACGTTTCGCTGCCAGCGGCGATGCGTCACTGATCTGGGAAGGCCATAAGGCCGGTCGGGATATTGGCTATGGTCAGATGGAAAAGCTGGCCAATCTGGAGCAGTTGCCTGCCGATGGTTTTCTGGTGAGCTGTTTCCCTTACAAGATCAAGGGTGCCTCGGCAGGCTTTACCCGCGCCGTCGCGATCTTTGCTGAATAACCACTTGAACAGTACACCACATCAAACGTCATTTACCTGTGTTGCACTGATTGCGGATGGTTAACACCCATCCGTTTTTTTATCTCTGTACCTACTTTACTTTCCGCAGTCTGCTCGCTATTTACCCGCCACATCCTTCTTGCTAATGATTTCACTTTTTCCGTTTCTGGCGTTTTTATTCGGCATAAAAAAAGCACTGATATTTAGTCAGTGCTTTCAATAGGGAAATGAATATCAGATCAGTGATGTAGCGTATTAAAAACGCGTAGCGAAATTTAGCCAGAGATTTGCACCCTCAGCCCGATTTTTCACTTGGGTTTCTTTTTGATAGCTGACGCTCAGCTCGGCTCCGGTATTGAAACGCCAGTTAATCGAAGGGCCAAAGGCCAGTGCCTGCCCGCGGTTACCATCAGCGGCGACTCCCGCTCCCTTATCATCCGTTGTCTGCTTCAGCCAGTAGCCCGTCACGCCGAGGCGCAGACTGCGGTTAAGGTTGTAGCCAGCGGCATAGTCGACCACCAGCTCCTGGCCGGAACGGTAATCGGTATCCTTATTCTCGAAGTTGACGATATAGCGTGCTGCAGCACCTGCCTCCCAGCCGGGCTGCTGCATATCGACGTAGTGATACCCCAGCACGGGCTGCACTGACCAGTGATTCAGGCCGGGATTGGTCAGACGATGAGCGTCATAGCTGCCCGTCGGTGCCACGGTGTCGAGGCCAACCACATAGCTGTTCGGTCCGCGCTGCCAGTGCAAACCGGCGGTCAGTGTTATGTCTGCCAGCCCGCCACGGCTGTCCTGACCGCCAAACAGCTGAGTTTTCTGATCAATGACGTAGGGGGCGACCAGCTGGAACCACAAATCACCTCCAGCCGCTTTGGTTTCAGTTACTTTGATCAGCCTGCTGGTTTCTACCAGCACATCGACCTTGAAGCCGGCAGGAATATCTTTGCCATTGCCATCTTTCAATTTGTCGGCACTGTATTGGCTGGTTTGGAACATGGCATAAGTGCCCGCGAAAGGAGGAATAGCACCCGCATAGAATTGCGAGCTGCCTAATCCGTATTGGGTATTACCGTTTTCTGCAGAAAATACCGGGGTAGCCATCATTGCGGGCACGGCACCAGCAAGACAGCAGCATATTGCTACTTTTTTCATAAAGGATCTCTTTCATGGAGTTATTCTTATTCATGAACGGCAATAAAAAAGAGGATGGGGAATTAGCAATCATATTCGGTATGCAACACCGATTTTTCCTCTGACTTTATTGCGCTGCCTTGACAGGTTAATGGACTTGGCAATATGGATAAAAGCCATTTAATCAATGCAAGGTATCACTGTCATGGATAGATTGGCCTGAAACTCGGTCGCGAGTTCATGGCCGTTCCGGCACGGTCTGACCGACAGGTGACAAGCACACACACCCGCTTTGCTGCAGGACGTTTGGATCCATTACCTCCACGCCATTTTGCAAATATGTTTGCACAAAGGCGCCATATCTGTCTTGCCCATGACAGTCACCAACCCAAAAACCGCCTGAACAGCAGGTAAAAACATCAAGATAAGCAAATATTTTTGCATTAGATGATTTTATGGCACAGACCTTGCCCCTATTCCCTTCAAGGACAGTAGCTCTGTGCACATTGCTGTGCTTTCGCCTTTGTAATGCAAATATTTGTGCTTTATAAATAAATTGCGCAACGATGATTGCACAAAAACAAAGCAAAGCTGTTCGAAAACGCACCATTTGAACTCACTCTTTTGAGGAAACGTCGATGAGAACACTCGTAAAACTGCTCGCAGGCGCATTACTGACGTTCAACGTGGCCACTGCTGGCGCCAGCCAGCTGATCGTGGCGACCGATACCGCATTCGTCCCTTTCGAGTTCAAGGAAGGTGATCACTATGTCGGTTTTGACATTGACCTGTGGGATGCCATTGCCACGGAACTGAAGCTCGATTACCAGCTACGGTCCATGGACTTCTCCGGCATCATCCCTTCACTGCAGACCGGTCAGGTAGACGTGGCACTGGCCGGCATCACTATCAAGCCAGAGCGCCAGCAAGTGATTGACTTCTCTGATGGTTACTACGACAGCGGCTTTCTGCTGATGGTCCCTGCTGACAGCAAGATCACTGGTGCTGCAGATCTGGCGGGCAAAACTGTCGCCGTGAAGACAGGCACCTCGGCGTCTGACTATGCCGAGAAGAATTTCAAAGGCACTGAACTGCGCAAATTCCCCAACATCGATGATGCCTACCTTGAACTGCGCACCGGCCGTGTGGATGCCGCCATGCACGACACCCCTAACGTGCTGTATTACATCAACAAGGCAGGTAATGGTCAGGTCAAGGCGGTGGGTGAACAGATGATGGCACAGCAATACGGCATCGCCTTCCCCAAGGGCAGCGAGCTGGTGGCCAAAGTCAACAAGGTGCTGGCGGAAATGAAAGCCGATGGCCGCTACGACGCTATTTACGTCAAGTGGTTTGGTCAGAAAGCGCCCAAGTAATCACTGGCTGTAACAGCTGAACGGCCGCGTGCCTCAGCACACAGCAGGGTAGCCACGCAACCGGCTGACAGCAGCCGGTTGCAGTCACACAACGGATTACTCGCGGAGGGTTATCTGTATGCAGATCGACTGGTCGATCATTCTCGACTTCCTGCCTCAGTTACTTAAAGGGGCACAGGTCACGATTCATATCACACTGTTTGGTCTGGTCGGTGGCCTGATTCTCGGTGGTATCGCCGGGCTGATGCGTGCCTACGGTGGCCGCGTGCTGAATGCCATTGCCTTTACCTACATTGAGCTGATCCGTGGCACCCCCATCGTGGTGCAGGTGATGTTCCTGTATTTTGCCCTGCCAGTGCTGGCTGGCATTCGGATTGACCCGATGTCCGCAGCTATTCTCGCCATCATCGTTAATGCCGGTGCCTACATTGCTGAAATAGCCCGAGGTGCCCTGCTTTCTATTTCCAAAGGGCTGACCGAAGCCGGTCTGGCGATGGGTCTGCCGCACTGGAAGGTGCTGCTGTATATCACCGGCCCGCTGGCCTTCCGCCGCCTGATCCCACCACTGGGTAACCAGTGCATCGTCAGCCTCAAGGATACGTCGCTGTTTATTGTCATCGGTGTCGGTGAACTGACCCGTACCGGACAGGAAATCATGGCCGCCAACTTCCGCGCCGTCGAAATCTGGGCCGCCGTTGCCATCATCTATCTGGTCATGACCGGCACACTCACCCTGCTGCTGCGCATCATCGAAAAGCGGATGAGAATTCTATGAGCATCATTCAGTTCAACAACACCTCAAAACACTTCGGCAACCTCAAGGTGCTAGACGGTGTCGACCTGTCGATCAACAGTGGCGAAGTGGTCGTGCTGATCGGCCCGTCAGGCTCAGGCAAATCCACCCTGCTGCGCTGTATCAACGGGCTGGAAACCATTACCGGTGGGGACTTAATTGTTGACGGTATCAGTGTCACAGCGGGTGCCCGACAACTACGCCTGATCCGTCAGGAAGCCGGCATGGTGTTCCAGCAGTTCAATCTTTTCCCCCAGCTGACCGCGCTGGAAAACGTCGCCTTCGGCCCGCTGAAAGTACGCGGTGCCAGTAAGAAAGACGCACAGCTGCAGGCTCAGGCACTGCTGGAGAAAGTGGGACTCGGCGCACGCGCCGGCCATTACCCTGCGGAGCTTTCCGGTGGGCAGCAGCAGCGTGTGGCCATCGCCCGGGCGCTGGCCATCAAACCCAAAGTGATGCTGTTTGACGAGCCTACCTCGGCGCTGGACCCGGAGCTCAAGCAGGAAGTGCTCAACGTCATGCGTCAACTGGCGGAAGAAGGCATGACCATGATCGTGGTCACCCACGAGATCAGCTTCGCCAAACAGGTCGGCACCCGCCTGATTTTTATGGAGCACGGCAAGATCACCGTCGATGGTGAACCCCGCAGCACCATTGATTCCCCTCCCAATGACCGCCTGAAGGACTTCCTGAAACATGTCGATTAATCGCCCCATCGACCTTGGCTGGTGCACAGCCCGTGGTGACCACTTCCAGATCGGTCTGACGCTGGGCCAGCGGGGACGCGCAGCCGTGCAGCAACATCTGATCAGCAGCGAGCTGTGGCGACAGGTGACTGATGCAAGGCATCAGCAACGAGTGGCCCGCATGAGCGAACAGACCCGGCAGCGCTTCCCGTTTATCTGGCAGGAACTGCTGGGCATGGCGGAAGGGCTGGGATTGCCTGTCGAGCAGGTGATGGCCTGGAATTGCCGGGGCGATCTGCTGGCCTCCGCGCCGGACGGTTGCACCACCGTGCTGCTGCCGGGCGAGCAGATCACCATTGCCCACAATGAAGACGGTCTGCCCTTCTTCCGTGGCAGCTGCTTTATTGCCGATGTGCAGCCGGATAACCAGCCGGGCTTCAGGGCATTCTGCTACCCCGCTTCGTTGCCCGGCCATACCTTCGCCATGACCGATGCCGGGCTGGTGCAGGCGGTGAACAATCTGCGCCTGCTGGGTGTGGAGGCCCTTATTCCACGCATGGTGCTGGGCCGCGCCGTACTCGCCTGCCAGAACCTTGCCGAAGCCGTCGATCTGCTGCGTGCCGAGCCTGACTGCGGGGGCTTCCATTTCAGTCTGGCGCAACAGGGCCACCCGCAGCTGCTGAGTATCGAGTTTGGTGATGGCCATTGCTCGGTGCGTGAAGTCACGACGCCATCGCTGCACGCTAATCATGCGTTGCATCTGCAGCGTGGCCTGCAGGCGCAGATCATTACCGACTCCTCCCGCGACCGGCAGCAGCGCGGGGAGATACTGGTTGACGCCACCGCGGTAAATGCTTTATCAGTTCTGCGGGACAACGCAGGACCGGGCCTGCCCATCTGGCGTGATGCCATCGATGACCCGGACGACGAAAACACCCTCGCTACTGCCGTCATGCAGATCAGCGCAGAGGGGATCACATGGAGTATCTATGACCACGCCACTGACTGTGCCGCCTACCACAGTGGATGAACCCGCCGTTCAGGAGCGCGCCGGTATGGCACCGGCGACGCTGCAGGGGCTGCGTGAGCTGATGTTTGAGATCGCCCGCGGACAAAGCGACATCGCTATCGGTGCCAAGGCATTGCATGCTCTTGGCCGCATTCTGGATCTCAAGGGTGATCCGGCGTTGCTGTCTATCACCACCCTGGCGGACCGGCTGGATATTCACCCCTCGACCATCACCCGGCTGGCGAGGAATCTGGGCTATAAAAGCTTCGGTGCTTTTCAGGAGGTGCTGCTCAGCACCTCGCTGTCTACCTCCGGCTCCTTCTACTCCCGTCAGGCACAGTCCGCACTGGACAGCAGCCACCTGCCCAGTCAGGGTGTCGCAACCCGTCTGTGCCGGGAGAATCAGGCCAATATTGACCGTTTTGTTGATGCCTTCGATGCCGCCAGCTTTGATCAGGCCGTCAGCCTGATCACGCACGCCCCGCGCATCGCCGTCCACGGCATTCGCCAGTTTCACGCCTTTGCCAGTTTTCTGGTCTATGGCCTGCGGATGATTCGCAGCGATGTTCACCTGCTCGATAGCAACGCGCTGGGTAATGCCGAAGCACTGGCCAGTCTGACAAAGGATGACTTGCTGATTTCCGCCAGCTGCTCGCCCTACTCCCGACTGGTGGCCGATACTGCAGCGGCGGCGGCGGAGAAAGGTCTGACTCTGCTGGCTATCACTGACGGTGCGCGCTCACCGCTGGTTGAACACTCAAGGACTGCACTTTTTGTCCCCCATGACACCAGTTTCCTGTCCAACTCCCTCACCACCTTTATTCTGCTGGCAGAATGTCTGATCAATGCCTGTGCTGCCGCTATGCCCGACAGTGCCAAACAGGCGCTGGCCGAGCGGGATGCGATGATCAAACGTCTTAATATCGAGCTGTAACGCAGATCTGCAGCCAGCAGATCGCGGTCGCCCTTCCCTGCCAGCGGGAGTGTCTGCTCCTGCTGGCATGCTCATGCTGTAAACCCTTCACCGCACAATGTGTAAACAACACGCCCCGTTCAGCGCCAATCCCTGATGTTCTGGTGCCCATATTCTGGTTCTGGACTGACGGGTACCGTATTCCTTTCCTATTCTTTGCCTGATGCTTACCTGACTGCTGCCGGCAATATGACGTTACCTCTTCCGGCTCTGGCAAATCAGGCACGGCTTTCTCTGTATCCCGCAGCGCTGGCCCGAACGACCGACAGGAGCCTTCCACAATACTATGCAACGTCGAACCATCGACCACACTGCAACAACGCCCGCCTTCCACCGTGCCCAGATAAGCCGGCGGCTGTGGCTGGGAGCAGTGGCTGCTATCTTGCTGTCGGTAGCACTGGCCGCGACGGTACTCACTCATCTTTATCACTCGCTGACACGGGCCGAGTTCAATGCCCAGATACTGCAGGATCTGCATCTGATCATCGAAACTGGCAACCGGATCAGCGCTGAGCGCGCTCCTGTCAATCTGCTGCTGGCCAGTGACGCTGACGGCCTCAACACAAGGCGCCAGTTACTGCAGCAGGCACGGCAAAAGACCGATAACGCTCTGGCACGCCTGCGTGACGGCATCATTACCGACGCACAGCTTGATCGTGTGGTGAATGTACTGGCGTCTTCCCGCCGGCAGGTAGACATCAGTGCTGATCAGCTTCCCCACAGCGATGCCGACGCCCAGCATACCTATGACAATGTGCAGCAAGCAGTGAAGGCTATGATGGCGGCTTACGACAGCTTCAATGCACTGCTGCTGAACCGTTCGTCGCAGATGATCGGTGAGGACCCGGAACTGAGTGGAGCGATTATTCGTGCTCTGGTTCTGTGCAGTTTGCGTGATGATGCCGGGCGCCTTGGCTCCCATATCATTGCACCGCTGGTGGCAGGCGTCCCCATGCCGGCACAAAACCGGGAAGACAGTGAGCGAACGCTGGCACGTATGGAGTCGCACTGGGAGATGCTGTGGTTTGATGCCGATGCCCTGCCCACTCAGGGAGATGTGGCCATGCTGGGAAACCAGGCACTTACCCAGCTCAGTGGCGATGGTCGGCGGCTGGTACGCCGACTGATCAGAGAAGGGCTGAATGGTGGTACCTATTCCATGAACGCTACCGAATTCACCCTGCACTACATCAAGGTACTGACGCCACTGGAAGACTGGTCCAATGCATACCTCAATCAACTGGTCAGCGAATTTCAGCAGCACAAACAACGGGCGCTCGGTCAGTTTTTCGTCGTCGTACTGGTAGCCACCCTAATTGTCAGCCTGATTGCGGGCATCGTGCTGCTGGTGCATCTGCGCATACTCAAACCGTTGCTTGAAGCCAGTGAAGTGGTGATCGCTCTGGCGGACGAAAAGACGGAAACCAGCCTGCGCCGTCACTGTAACGTCAGGGAGCTACAGCCGCTGTTTGAGGCCATTGATACCCTGGGCTTTCGCCTGCAGGAGCGGGTCGCGCTGACGCGGCAATTAAAACATCAGGCTGATACCGATGGACTGACCCAACTGCTCAACCGGCGCGCCTTTATCAGTTCCGTCCTGTCCCGCCTGAACAGGGCAACTAGCCACTGTCGTGGCTTTCTGATTCTGCTCGACATTGATCACTTCAAGGCGATCAATGACAACCACGGCCATCCTACCGGTGACGCGGTGCTGATAGCCGTGGCGGAGGCTCTGGCGAACCATGTCAGGCCCGATGATCTGGTAGGCCGTATCGGTGGTGAGGAATTCGCAGTGTTGCTGCTGGCACCGGACATCAACGCCGCGCTCAATCTTGCCTCACGCCTGCAGCAGGCGCTGCGGGAGCTGCTATTGCCAGCAGGCAATGGCAAGACACTCAGGGTCACTGCCAGCTTTGGTATCGCAGAAGGGAGCGGCGTCAGCTGGCAGGAGCTACTCAGTAATGCGGACTCCGCGCTCTATGCTGCCAAGCATGCCGGGCGTGACTGCGTACACTGCTATAACCCCCACGCCGCCTGAGCCATCACTGGCCTGTCAGTGATTCGTGCGGTACAGCAGAGCAATGATTTCGGCTTTGCTGTTCACTTCCAGCTTGCGAAAGATGTGTTGCAGGTGGGTTTTGACCGTCGCCAGCGAGCAGTCCAGTGCGCTGGCAATGACCTTGTTGGCCGTGCCCTGTGCCAGATGCTCAAGCACCTGTATTTCCTTGGCCGTCAGGGCGTACTCGTGGCAAAAGCGGCTGAAGGCCTGTCGCTGCGGCGTGTGCAGCAACTGCTGCGCAGTGAATTCCATGAACCGCTGGGCGGCCCGCAGCTGATTCACCTCGGCGGAGGAAAACTCGGGCAGCGCTTCCGTCCGCAGGACTGCAGCTCCGGCAACCAGCTGATCATCGACGCGCAAATACAGCTCGACGATATCGCGGATGCCCCAGCTACGAACAAATTCACTGTAGAACGGGCTCGCGCTGCGCTGCTGAAACGGGATCAGATCATTCATCTTCAGCACCCGAATATCTGTCGTCATGATTTTGCTCGGGTGCATGGGGTCGATTTCAAATAGCCCGTCGAGATAGGCCTGATGCTGACGGGCATGAATGGCATGAGTCAGATAACGGACGACTTTGCTACCGTCCACCGTGTAGGACACAGCACCGGAAGCCGGAACAATACCGGTCAGCAGGCGAATGCACTCCTGCTGCAGGGCGTAGGGGTCAACGGCGTGTGGAACAGGGTTGTAGGGCATGGTCATCTCCCCTTTTTATTATTCTTGATTAATGTGCTTTAGCTGACCGCCAGTGTAGCCATCCCTTGTAGCGATGAACATAGCTTTCTGGAAAGGTAAGTGACCGCAACCTTCCTGAGAATATCCTCACGTTATTCCATGGCGATATGGTCCTTGCTGGCCGGTGCCTGCCTGGCTTTGGGCCCGCCCAGCAGAAATACCAGCGGCAAGGCGCACAGGGTGACCCACATCATCAGCTTGAAGTCCTGCAGATAGGACAGCGTCAGCGCCTGCCGGGTCACTTCTGCGTTGAGCGCGGCCAGCCCTTCTGTACTACTCAGATTATAGGCACCCTGCTCCACAGCCATTTTCAGCGGCAGATGGAACGGGCTGATGTAGGCCCCAAAAGACTCATGGTTGCCCTGAGTGTTCTGCGCCAGTTTGGTCATACAGATGGAGATACCAATACTGCTGCCAATATTGCGCACCAGACTGAACAGCGCGGTACCTTCGTTACGATAGCGCGCCGCCAGCGTTGAAAAGGTGATGGTCGACAGCGGGACAAAAATGAACCCCAGCCCAAGCCCCTGTACAACGCCGGTCCGGACAATATCCCAGCCGCTGATGTCGAGACTGAAGAAGGTCATTTCCCACATGGACGCCGTCGTCAGGCACAGACCAAACAGCACCTGTACCCGCGCATCGACCCTGCCAGACAGCTTACCCACCAGCATCATCGCAATCATGGTACCTACCCCGCGTGGCGCCAGCAGATAACCCACATCCAGCACCGGGTAGCCCAGCAGGTTCTGCATGAAGGGAGGCAGCAATGCCATGGTTGCCAGCAGAATGACGCCAACGATAAAGATCATCACCAGCCCGACGCTGAAATTGCGGTCCCTGAACAGTCCCGGCTCTATAAATGGATGGGAGTGAGTGAAGATATGTGCCAGAAACAGGTACATAAACAGCACTGCCAGACAGGTCTCAATCACAATCTCGGCATTAGCGAACCAGTCCAGCGACTCACCGCGATCCAGCATCATCTGCAGGGCACCGATACCCACACTGAGAAAGGCAAACCCCAGCAGATCAAAGCGGCGACTCAGGTCGATGGGGGTTTCTTTGACATAGGCAGCAATCCCCAGCCATGCCAGCACCCCAAAGGGAATGTTGATATAGAACACCCAGCGCCAGTTGTAATACTCGGTCAGCCAGCCACCCAGTGTTGGCCCCAGAATCGGCCCGACCATCACCCCGACACCCCACATGGCCATGGCGGAACCGTGCTGCTCACGGGGATAGGTATCGAGCAGTACCGCCTGCGACAGCGGCACCAGACTGGCCCCGAACACTCCCTGCAGCAGCCGGAACAGCACGATTTGCGGCAGGCTTTGCGCGGCACCACAGAGCATGGAAGTGAGTGTGAAACCTACCACTGACCACAGAAACAGACGCTTGCGACCAAAACGGGCGCTAAGGAATCCCGTCATCGGCATAAAGATGGCAGCGGCGACTATGTAGGATGTCAGCACCCAGGAAATCTGGTCCTGAGTGGCCCCCATCGCGCCCTGCATATTGGGTAAGGAGACGTTGGCGATGGTGGTATCCAGTGCCTGCATGATGGTCGCCAGCATGACAGACAGGGTGACCAGGGAGCGATGTCCGCTGCCCTCTTCGACAGTGTGGCTCATGGCCTGACCTTCTCGGTTAAAACGGGTCACGCCGCTGGACGTAGTCTGCGGCATGATCTCAACATCAGGAGTGGCCGGTGCTGTCACTCAGTGTGAGCGGAGCTGTGGCCACAGACAGACCTCAGTGAGCCTCAGCCGCCTGAGCGGATGGCAGCCAGCTCCCATCACCCAATGCCAGCCCCAGTAACTCACGGCGGTGGCCGGTATCAATCGCGACGCTGGTACTGAGCCCGGCGCGCAGCTGCGGTGCATTCTGTACCGGGGTGAGATGAATCCGTACCGGCACACGCTGAGTGATTTTCACCCAGTTGCCAGTGGCGTTCTGTGCAGGAATAACCGAGAACTCGGAGCCGGTCAGCGGGCTCAGGCTTTCCACCACGCCGTGCCACTGCGTATCAGGATAGGTATCCACCCTGATGTCGACCGTCTGCCCCGGGGTGACGTAGGTCAGATCAGTTTCCGGATAGTTGGCTTCGATCCACAGATCATCCGCCACCAGTATCAGGGCTGAACTGCCTGCATCAAGATACTGACCGGCCTTGGGCAGCTTGGTGACGATGCCATCCTGCGACGCCACCAGCTGTGTACGTTTCAGATCCAGTCGCGCTTCGCTGACCTCTGCCAGCGCTTCCTTGTAGCTGGGCAATTGTTCAACCGGCGTATCGACACTGCCACCGAGGGAATCAGCGATGCGGGTCAGCTCTTTCTGCAGGCTGTCAATCTGCTGGCTGGCCACGTCAGCTGCCTGACGGGCGTCGTCCAGCTGTGAGGTCGAGACAAAGTTCTGTGATTTGAGGTTACTCAGACGCCCCTGATCTTTCAGAGCAAACTGATAGCGGGTGCGCGCCAGTGCCAGCTCGGAGAGCTTTTCCTGATAGGACGCCTTGGTGACGTTGAGATCGGTGCGGACCTGTTCCAGGCTGGCCTGCTTGCGCTCAAGGGCAAGCTGAAATGGCTCCGCATCCAGAGTGAACAGCGGCTGACCGGCTTTAACGGGCTGATTCTCCTGCACCAGCACCTGCTGCACACGGCCAGAGACTTCAACACTGAGCGGGATCTTGTCGGCTTTGACGTAGGCGTTTTCCGTCTCTACATAACGCCCGCCCTGCAGGTAGACATAGCCCCCGGCCACAATCGCCGCCAGCGGGATCACGACAAGCAGCAGAAAACGTTTGCCACCGTTGTTGTTTTTGCTGGCGGAAGGAGCAGCACCCGCGGGTGCCGCCGAAGACTGAGTACTCATACAACAAACTCCGAGGACGACAGCGCAAGTGCCCGCTTGCGCCGGGTGATTCAAATCAGCGGTTGTTAACGTTATTACGCATGACCTGCAGCGCTTCCATGACCATACCGACCTGAATGTGGTCGAGGCCCTTGAGTGCATGCTGGGTCACTTCGGCAATAAGTTGATCAATCATTTCCAGATGAGGCGTGGCCTTCTCCAGCAGATGCAGCCGGTAGGCACGACGGTCATCCGGGTCAGGGCGACGCTCAACCAGCCCGGCTTCCGATAGCTGGTCAATCAGACGTGCCAGAGTAATAGGCTGAACTTCCATCAACTCGGCCAGATCCACCTGACGCAACCCTTCGTTGCGTGACAGATGCACCAGCACCCTGGCCTGTGCCGTGGTGAAGGGGCTGTCGGTAAGGCGTTTCTGGAACATGCGCCGCATATGGCGTGAGATGTCACCGATCAGGAAACCGATGCTTTGGTCATTCAACTTCATAGGTGTGCTTCTACTGCTCATCCGTTTCCCCATGCTGCATTGAAGCAACAAGACCAGAAGGAACGGCAATTTAGTATAGGTTGCTTATTGTATGGTCTGCTTACTTTCTAACAACCGGGAAAAGCGTCTTATAAAAAGACAGTGAGTTGATGCTGTGATCTTGGCTGTCAGAGGTGTCCTCGGAGTACACCGCGTCTTCAGCCGATCCCTTTCATCACAAACCGACGGCTCATGCAGATACCGGGCAAGTAACGCACAAACGTCAGCGACTGGTTCGATAACGCCGCAGTGCCGCATTTTCAAGCAGCCTGTTGCTGAATCCAATCAGCTCCGCGGCATTTTACTGCCCTTTTACCCAAAAAAGGCAGGCAACAGATAGGTGTCGGATTGTTACCCTGATGCGGCTGGACATTCGCTTTCAGCCCTGAGCAATGCCCTTTATTGATCCGCCAGAAACAAAAATGCCCCGAGGGCAATCCCTCAGGGCATTCTGTTACCTGCAACGGATAGCGTTATCAGGCTTCGCCGGGCTCTTTATGAACCTCGGGTTTGGCTTTCTGTTCCGGCTTGACCAGCCCGTCGGCACGAAACATCGCTTTGATGCCCCTGACGGCCTGACGAATACGGTCCTGATTTTCGATCAGCGCAAAGCGCACGTAGTCATCGCCGTAGTCACCAAAACCGATACCGGGTGAGACGCAGACTTTGGCTTCGGCCAGCAGCTTCTTGGCAAACTCCAGTGACCCCAGGTGCAGATAAGGCTCAGGAATTTTGGCCCAGACATACATGGAAGCTTTGGGGTTATCCACCATCCAGCCAGCTTCGTGCAGCCCTTTCACCATGGTGTTGCGGCGCAGGCGATACTGCTCGGCAATATCCCGCACACACTGCTGGTCTCCTTCCAGGGCAGCAATGGCGGCTACCTGCAAAGGCGTGAATGTGCCGTAGTCGTGGTAGCTCTTGATCCGCGCCAGTGCCTGCACCAGCTCTTTGTTACCCACCATGAAGCCGATGCGCCAGCCTGCCATGTTGTAGCTCTTCGACAGGGTGAAGAACTCCACGGCCACATCCTTGGCACCCGGTACCTGCATGATAGAGGGCGCTTTCCAGCCATCGTAAACGATGTCGGCATAGGCCAGATCATGCACCACCAGCACCCCGTACTGCCTGGCCAGCGCGACCACACGCTCGAAAAACTCGAGCTCGACACACTGGGCTGTGGGGTTGGAGGGGAATCCAAGGATCATCATTTTCGGTTTGGGGATCGACTCGCGGATGGCCCGTTCGAGCTCCACGAAGAAATCAACACCGGGAATCAGAGGGACTGAGCGCACCTGCGCACCGGCAATAACCGCGCCGTAGATATGGATCGGATAGCTGGGATTGGGCACCAGCACCGTGTCGCCATGATCAAGGGTCGCCAGCATCAGGTGCGCCAGCCCTTCTTTTGAACCAATGGTGACGATAGCTTCTTCTTCAGGGTCGATATCAACCTGATAGCGGTCAGCATACCAGCGGGAAATAGCACGACGCAGGCGAGGAATACCACGGGAGGTGGAGTAACCGTGGGTGTCTTCCCGTTGAGCAACCGTGCACAGCTTTTCGACGATATGAGGGGGCGTCGGGCCGTCCGGGTTCCCCATGCTGAAATCGATAATGTCCTCGCCACGACGACGGGCGGCCATTTTCAGTTCAGCAGTGATGTTGAAAACATAGGGGGGAAGACGATCAATACGGGAAAAACGACGTACTGGGGGTACGGAAGAATCTTTAGCCATGTTGTCCTCGACATACGTAAGCGCCCGGAACCGTCCGAGCGACGCGGTCACACAGCGGTGACCTGAGGCAACACCCTACACCTGCGCCAGCCGATTTGCCTAGCCCCCTGTCGGGCTATTTTTTCTGATCCGCGTTCGTTTATTCCCTGCTGATGCAGACCTGTCGAATGGCCTCCACCACGGCACTCACTGCCGGGCTCTGTAACCCGCCTGCACGGGTGGTGATGCCGATCTGGCGGCGGGTTTTCTCAAGGCCGATAGGCAGGGTGGCAAACGCGCTGTTGCTCAGCTCCCCCCCCAGCTGCTGCAGGGAAATAGCAGTGATACAGTCGGTTTGCAGCAGCATCGAGCGTAATATGGCCAGATCGCCGGTTTCGATGGAGGGCTGTGGTGGGCGCAGGCCAATATCACGAAAACTGATCTCCAGCCCCTGCCGTGAGGGCGAGTCCTGCCGGGACAGAATCCAGGGCATGTCACGCAGATCAGCCAGCGTCAGAGACGTGCGCTGCAGCAGAGGATGGCCCTGCCTTACCACCACACTGACCTCATCAATAAACAGCGGCTCAGCCGCCAGCTCTTTGTCTGCCGGGCGCAGAGCACCGAAGATGAAATCAATCTCGCCACTGCGCAGCCCCGCCGCCAGTGATTCGTAAGGGCTTTCCACCGTTTTGATACGAATACCGGGATGCTGGCTGACGATCTTCGCCAGCGCCGTCGGCAGAATATGCGTCCTGCCAAGTGGCAAGGCACCAATGGTCACCTCACCCGTCAGCATGCCATGCATCGCCGACAGATCAGACGGAATATGCCGTAACTCGGCGAGTATACGCTTGGCACGAAATACCAGCCGTGCGCCCCGGTCAGTGGTAATCAGGCCCTGGGCCATGCGCTGAAATAACGGTTGCCCCACGGCTTCCTCGAAGCGCGACAGAAACATGCTCACTCCGGACTGCGACATGCCAAAGTGACGCGCCACACTGCTGATCTGTCTGACCCTTGCCAGCCACACCAGTAACATCAACTTGCGGCCATTGAGCAGCAACGTGGTCAGATGCTGACGCTCGCTGTGCCTGCCGCTGGCACCCAGCATTTCATCCAGTGCCTGATCCACCTCTTCCTGAATCCTGCGGGTACGGATCAGCACACTCTCCCCCATGCGATTAAGCAGCATGCCTCGCGCGTGGCGGTCGAACAGACTGCACCCGACACGCTGCTCCAGCTCCTGAATACTGCGGTTAACCGCTGAGGTCGCCCGATAGAGGCTATCGGCTGCACGGGCAATGCTGCCCTGCTCTGCCACCACGGCAAAGGTGCGCAGGTATTGCAGACTTTCTTCAATCAGCTGCAGCTCGTCGTCACTGAAACGACTCTGCTCGCCGCGACTGGCAGGTAGGTTCGGCTGCAAGAGTGTCACTCCTCATCTGACAGGTTATGGGTGATAACTGATCCTGATCAGAACACTGGCTGAAAATGGGGGCTATAGAGCGTAAAGCAAATTTACCAACATCACAAAATTAGACTGCTCGATCACAGAGTGGCAATGCGGGCCTTGGCAAGCGTCGCTAAAGTAACACCATGAGCCAGAGCCATTAAAAACAACCAAGAACAACAACACTTTTTGTTCGAGATGCCCGTTATGGACTGCAAAGAATCAACACCCGCCTATCCCGGACTGCAAGCGATCCCTTGCGTCTGGATGCGTGGCGGCACTTCCAAGGCTGCGTTTTTCCATGCCAGTGATCTGCCCGCTGACGCCGCTGCACGTGATGCCCTCATCCTGTCACTGATGGGACACGGCGAGCCGCGCCAGATCGACGGTATTGGCGGCGGTACTCCGCTGACCACCAAGGTGGCCATCGTTTCCCCTTCCAGCCGTCCCGACTGCGATGTCGAGTATCTGTTTGGTCAGGTCGTTGCCGGTCAGTCGCGCGTCGACTATGCACCCACCTGCGGCAATATTCTGGCGGCGGTCGGCCCGTTTGCGCTGGAGGAAGGGCTGGTCGCCGCCAAGGACGACATCACCGTTGTCAGCATCTATATGGTCAACACCAAAAGCCGCTGTGATGCGGTTATCCAGACCCCTGATCGTCAGGTCGCCTACCACGGCAGCACCGCCATCAGCGGTGTGCCGGGTACAGCATCCCCTATCGAGCTGCACTTCTTCGATACCATCGGCTCCTCCTGTGGCGCTCTGTACCCCACAGGTCAGGCCAAAGACGAATTCGACGGCGTGGCCGTCACCTGCATCGACAACGGCATGCCCGTGGTGCTGATGCAGGCCGCTGACCTCGGCATCAGTGGCTATGAGACACCTGCGGAACTGAACGCCAATACTGAGCTGAAGGCCCGTATCGAAAGCATCCGCCTGCAGGCAGGTGCTGCCATGGGGCTGGGTGATGTCAGCAGTAAAGTGGTGCCGAAGATGTCGCTGATTGCTCCGGCACAGGAAGGCGGCGCGGTGATGACCCGCACCTTTATTCCCCATACCTGCCATGAAGCCATCGGCGTGCTGGGTGCCGCCTCGGTGGCTTCGGCACTGATCGACCCTCGTGCGGCAGGCGGTGATACCTACCACGCAGTAGCAGGTATCAACGACCTTTCGGTGGAGCACCCCACAGGTGAGTTCACTGTACGGCTGACGCTGGCGGAAGATCGCCTCAGCATTCAGTCTGTCGCCCTGCTACGTACCGCCCGCCCGCTGATGCGCGGCGTTGCCCTGACCCCGAACAATAAATAAGGAGAATCCTATGGCCCGTATTATCGGTGGGATTGCCTGCTCTCACACTCCGACCATCGGCTTTGCAGTCGACACCAACAAACAGAGCGATGCCGTCTGGGCACCGATCTTCGAACAGTTCGCACCGATCAAGCAGTGGATTAAGGACAACCAGCCTGACGTCCTGCTGTACATCATGAATGACCACGTGACCTCGTTCTTCTTCGATCACTACTCCGCCTTCTGTCTGGGCATTGACGATCACTACGACGTGGCGGATGAAGGCGGCGGTCAGCGTGACCTGCCTTCACTGAAAGGCCATCCTGAACTGGCCAGCCATATCGGTGCCTCACTGATGGCAGACGAATTCGACATGTCGTTCTTTCAGGACAAGCCACTCGATCACGGTTGTTTCTCACCGCTGTCGATGATGTGTGACTTCAAGCCTGACTGGCCCGTACCGCTTATCCCGCTGGTCGTGGGCGTACTGCAGTTCCCTGTTCCGACTGCCCGTCGCTGCTATCGCATGGGTCAGGCGCTGCGTCGCGCCATTGAAAGCTATCCGGAAGATCTGAAGGTAGGCATCGTCGCCACCGGCGGCCTGTCGCACCAGGTTCACGGTGCCCGTTGCGGCTTCAACAACCCGGAGTGGGACCGTCAGTTCGTTGAGCGTTTCGTCAACGACCCTGAAGGCCTGACCCGCATGACCATCGCCGAGTACGCGGAGCTGGGCGGTGTGGAAGGTGCTGAAATCATCATGTGGCTGATCATGCGCGGCGCGCTGTCGCAGCAGGTCAACAAGGTGCACGACTCCTTCTATCTGCCCTCGATGACCAACATCTGCACCCTGATTCTGGAAAATCAGGCGTCACCGATGTCTGAACGTGAAGCCGAAGAGCACCGGGCACATATGAATCATCAGCTGGCAGGCGCAGAAAACCTGCCCGGCACGCACCCCTTCACCCATGCCCGCAGCCGTAAAGGCTACCGCATCAACAAATTCCTGCACTCACTGATCAAGCCTGAAGTGCGTGAAGCCTTCCTGGCCGATGAGCAGGGCACCATGGAGCGTGCGGGTCTGAGCGGCGAAGAAGTGGAGATGGTACTGACCCGCAACTGGGATGCGCTGATTCGCTACGGCGCCATCTTCTTCATGCTGGAAAAGCTCGGTGCCGTGGTCGGTGTGTCCAACCTGCACATCTACGCCGCCATGCGTGGTGAAAGCCTGGAGCGGCTGATGGCCACCCGCAATGCACAGGCCCTCTACTCCGTCGCAGGCAAGGATAAGGGCAAGACCAGCTGGGACAAGAACTAGCTACGTGTGACAAGCACTAGCCACCTGTGAACTAGCAGGTGCTCACAGATTCTCACCGGTTAGTACTGGGACAAGCGTACTGACTGGTGAGCAGGGGCCTCTCACTGCACCTGGACGGCAGTGCGGAGTCCCCACCCAAGAACAAATAACAAACAACAGTACAGTCGGCGCCAACGGCAACCTTGACGCCCAAGCATACGGGACAGAGTCATGATTATTGATTGTCATGGTCACTACACCACGGCTCCAGCGCAGCTGGAATCCTGGCGTAATAAACAGATCGCAGGTCTGAAAGACCCTTCGCAGTCACCCAAGGTGTCCGAGCTGATCATCAGCGATGACGATATCCGCGAAAGTATCGAGACCAACCAGCTCAGGCAGATGCTGGAGCGTGGCTCCGATCTGACCATTTTCTCGCCGCGTGCCAGCTACATGGCTCACCACATCGGTGACTTCAATACCAGCTCCACCTGGGCCAGCGTCTGCAACGAGCTGTGCTATCGCGTCAGCCAGCTGTTCCCCCAGTATTTCGTGGGCGCGGCGATGCTGCCGCAGTCTCCCGGCGTGGCCATTGAAACCTGCCTGCCCGAGCTTGAGCGTTGCGTGAAGGAGTACGGCTTTGTTGGCGTGAACGTCAACCCGGATCCGTCCGGTGGTCACTGGACCTCCCCGCCCCTGTCCGATCCTTACTGGTTCCCGCTGTGGGAAAAGATGGTCGAGCTGGACATTCCCGCTATGGTGCACGTCAGCACCAGCTGCAATGCCTGCTTCCACACCACCGGCGCACATTACCTGAACGCTGACACCACGGCCTTTATGCAGTGCCTGACCTCCGATCTGTTTGAGCGCTTCCCCGGCCTGCGTTTTGTCATTCCCCATGGCGGTGGCGCAGTGCCCTATCACTGGGGACGCTTCCGTGGTCTGGCGCAGGCCATGGGTCAGGACGAGCCGAAGAATACCGTGCTCAACAACATCTTCTTCGACACCTGCGTCTACCATCAGCCCGGCATCGACCTGCTGACCGACGTCATTCCGGTGAAGAACGTGCTGTTCGCCTCGGAAATGATCGGTGCCGTGCGTGGCATCGACCCGGATACCGGCTTCCACTTCGACGACACCCGTCGCTATATCGACAACGCTGCCCTGTCCGATGCAGAACGCAAGATGATTTATGAAGGCAACGCCCGTCGCGTGTACCCACGCCTGGACGCGCTGCTCAAGCAACGCGGTCTGTAACTGTCGCTGCCACCCGTTTAGCGGAGAAAAGCTATGAACCATATCCATCAACTTGGCATCGTCAAACGCAACATCCAGCGCACGTCCAAAGAGCTGGTGGCCGAAATCGGCAAGTTTGGTGTGGCGACACTGCACGAAGCCATGGGTCGTCTGGGCCTGATGAAGCCTTACCTGCGGCCGATTTTCCCCGGTGCACGTATCTGCGGTACTGCTGTCACCGTGCTGGCACAGCCCGGTGATAACTGGATGCTGCACGTTGCTGCCGAGCAGCTGCAGGACGGTGATGTGGCCGTGGTGGGATGCACCACCGAGAACGATGACGGCATGTTCGGCGACCTGCTCGCTACCTCTTTCAAGGCCCGCGGCGCACGCGGCCTGATTACCGACGCCGGCGTTCGCGATGTAGCCACCCTGACTGAAATGAACTTCCCGGTGTTCAGCCGTGCCATTCATGCCCGCGGTGCCGCCAAAGCCGTACTCGGTTCAGTCAACGTACCGGTGATCTGCGCCGGTCAGCTGGTGACACCCGGTGATGTGGTGGTTGCCGATGACGATGGCGTACTGGTGATCCCGCGTGAGCTGGCTGAAGAAGTGCTGGCTGCGGCAGCCAAACGTGAAGCCAATGAGGAAGCCAAGCGCCTGCGCTTTGCCGCCGGTGAACTGGGCCTCGACATCTACAACATGCGTGAACCCCTGGCCAGGCTGGGTTTGAAGTATATCGACTGACCCTGACCGGGTGATGTTGCCCGCTTCAGTCCATCTGGAGAGGAACATGTCTCCAGCGCCAGTGATGAAGCAGGCAAGCGTCGACAGAAACCCAGCATGGCTTTAACAGGCCTGATTCGGCGTGCCCGGTCAGGCCAGGCACTAAACCAACCAAGATCAGCAATTGCTCCACCGAAAAAAACAATGAGGAAAGGTGATCCTATGAACAAGAAACGCCTGATTGCTTCTGCCGTACTGATGGCTTCCGCCTGCCTGTCCACCATGGCATCAGCGACCACCGTACTGCGTTTTGCCCACCACTGGCCTGCCACCGCCGCCGCACAGAAAGATCTGTTCGAAAAATGGGCCGAAGCCGTTGAGAAAGAATCCAACGGCGAGCTGAAAGTGCAGCTGTTCCCTTCACAGACGCTGACCAAGGCTGACTCGGCCTATCAGGGCACCGTCAACGGTATCAGTGATATTTCTGCCGTAGTGCAGGGCTACACTGCAGGTCGCTTCCCCCTGACCCAGGTGGTGGAATTGCCCGGTGTGTCCCTCAGCGCCACCCAGGGCAGCTGTATCGAGCAGGGCCTGTATGACGCTGGCCTGATCGCCGATGAGTATCGTGACTCTCATGTACTGTTCATGTTCACCACTGGCCCCGGCTACATCCACACCATCGACAAGGCTATCCAGAACCCCGAAGACCTGAAAGGTCTGCGTATCCGTCGCCCCACCGCGGTGGTCGGTAAACTGCTGGAAGAGCTGGGCGCCCAGCCCATCGGTATGCCTGCACCGGAAATCTACACCTCCATGCAGCGTGGCCTGCTGGATGGCGTGAGCCTGCCCTGGGAAGGAATGAAAGCCTTCCGTATCAACGAGCTGTCTGATCAGCATACTGAAGTGCCCTTCTATTCTCTGGCTTTCGTCGTGACCATGAACAAGCGCACCTATGACCGTCTGCCCGAGAACCTGAAAAAAGTCATCGATGACAATTCCGGCATGAGCTGGGCGAAGAAAGGCGGTGCGATGATGGATGCCGAAGACGCCGCTGGCCGCGCGGGTGCCCATGGCAAGTTTATTCAGGTGGCTGATCCGCTGAACGATCCTGCCTGGTCAGCACCACTGAAGAAAGCCACCAGTGATTACCTCGGTGAACTGGACAGCAAAGGCAAGAACGCCACCGCCGTCTACCAGAAAGCAATGGAACTGCAGAAGCAGTGCGCTGCTAACTAAGTGCTGAAAGCCGGGTGGTGACATCCTCATCACCCGACTGCATCACTGGCAGACATGACCCTTTGGCGGGCACTTCCGCCGCCCGCTTTTACCCCACGACCCCCGTCGTATCTGGAGTGTTTCCATGTCAAACCTGTTGAAGCTGTCAACAGCTCTGGCGAAGCTATGCATGTTGATCGCCGGTCTGGCCCTGATTGCCCTGCTGGGCGTCACGGTACTGGATGTGATCCTGCGTACCCTTTACAAGCTGACCAACGGCCTGTCCAGCATCAATATCAAGGGCAGCGTCGAGCTGGTTACGTACCTGCTGTACATCTCTCTTCTTTCCGCCATGGCGGCCAGCGTTGAAAAAAGCCAGATCGTTGTGGAGTTGTTTACTCAGAGCATGTCACGCCGCGGCAAGACCGTGCTGGCGGGCGTGTATCTGTTCGGCTTTACCGTGATTGGCGTGCTGATGGCCATCGGCTCCTGGTCAGACGCAGTGGATGCGCTGGAATTCGGTGAAGTGACTCAGGATCTGGCCATCTCCAAAGGCCCCATCTACTTCGTCGCCTTCTTTATGTTTGGCGTGCTGGCGATTCGCAGCGCCATTCAGGGTCTGGAAAAGCTGATCAACCCCAGTGCTGTAGAGGAAGCTGGACATGAGTTCTGAACAAATTGGCCTGAGCTGCCTGGGTATCCTGCTGGTGGCGCTGATTGTGCGCATCCCCATCGCGCTGGCGATGCTGCTGGTCGGTTTCTTCGGTTTTGTCGGCGTCACCAACATGGATGCCGCCATCGCCATGCTGAAGTCCATCCCCACCGAGGTGATGGCCAACTACGAATTCAGCTGTATCCCCATGTTCATTTTCATGGGTGTGCTGGCCTCTCACTCCGGTATGGCCAAGCAACTGTTCATCGCTGCCCGTGACATCTTCGGTGGCTGGCGCGGTGGTATGGCACTGGCAGCAGTTAGCGCCTGCGGCGTGTTCTCTGCCATTTCCGGCTCATCCATGGCGACCGCCAGCACCATGAGCCGCGTCGCGTTGCCGGAGATGGAAAAGGCCGGTTACAACCCCGGTCTGGCGGCCGGTGCACTGGCCGCTGGCGGCACACTGGGCATCATGATCCCTCCCAGCATTGCTCTGCTGCTGTATGCCATCATCACCGAGCAGTCGGTGGGTGACATGTTTATGGCCGGTATCATCCCCGGTCTGGCCGGTCTGGTGTTTTACATCCTCACCATTGCGGTCGTCGTCAAGGTGAAACCAGAAATGGCCGCGGGCTCAGACCCCACCACCTGGAAAGAAAAGTTTCAGGCCGTCCTGGGTCTGGTGCCCTTCGGTATCGTATTTCTGCTGATCATCGGTGGTATCTACGGCGGTATCTTTACCCCGACCGAAGCCGCTGCCGTGGGAGCCTTCATCACTCTGGTTTACGCTGTGGTGCAGGGCATGCGCAGCGAAGGTTTGATCAGCGCAGTCAAGGAAACACTGGCACTGTCTGCGGTGATCTTTTTTATGCTGACCGGTGCTCAGGTGTTTGGCTATCTGGTGTCCGCCTCGCGCCTGTCGTTCTCCATCTTCGACTTCGTCATGAGCCTGCACATGTCATCGTTCGGTGTGATGGCCTGCATCATCCTGATGTACTTCGTACTGGGCTGCTTCATGGACTCCATCGCCATGCTGCTGCTGACCGTGCCGGTGTTCTTCCCGGTGGTGCAGAGCATGGGTATCGATCCGGTGTGGTTCGGTGTGGTGTCCGTGCTGACCGTTGAGCTGGGCTTGATTACACCGCCGGTGGGGATGAACGTCTTCGTCATACAGGCTATGGCGCCGCATATCGCCGTCAACAAGATTTTCCGCGGTGTGACGCCCTTTATCCTGTGTGACTTTATACGGCTTGGGGCGCTGCTGGCGTTTCCCTTGATGGCAACAGCGCTGGTTTAGTATTCGTCTCTCACTGAACACAACAGCGTTTTTCGGCACAAGAAGACCCGTTCTTCTTGTGCCTTTTTGCATCTGGCAACGGCATGAACGCCGTCAACACTTTATCAGGAGGCCAACACACACCGTAGCCATTGGCCACCCACGCTATAGAACACCGTCATCAGGATATAAACAGGCAAAAACTACTTATAAATCAAGAGGTAGAACAATGGACTATGCCAAACTGCGTCGCTCGCTCCTGTGCGCCGCTGCCCTGTCACTCGCCACCCTGCTCGGCATGACAGCCGCTCATGCTGACGATCAGCCCCCCGGCACCTACCCGATTGCCGAACTGACGACCGTCACACCGGTCAAAAGCTGCAGTGATCTTGCCGCCACGGACCTTACCGAGATTGGCGGCACGGGCAGTACCATCACCAGCGCTGCTGAAACTACCACGAATGGCACCCAGTACTGCACCGTCAACGGTACCCTGGCACCCAGCATCGGTTTTACTGTCACCCTGCCCGTTTCGACCTGGACTCAACGCTATCTGCAGCTGGGCTGTGGCGGCCTGTGTGGCCAAATCAATCTGACCTCAGGGGCATCCGATGGCTGTGCGCCACTAACCCGGGGAGAATTTGTACAGGCCTCGACTGATATGGGCCATCAGGGCAACAGTGGCGATTTCGGCAATGACCCGCAGAAGCGCCGGGATTTTGCCTACCGTGGCGTCCACCTGACCTCGGCAGTGGCAAAGAAACTGATCGCCAGTTACTACGGACGGGCGCAAAAGTATGCCTACTTCAATGGCTGCTCTGACGGTGGTCGTGAAGCCGTCATGGAGGCTCAGCGTTTCCCCGATGACTTTGACGGCGTGATCGCCGGCGCGCCCGCCATGAACTTTCAGGCACAAAATGCGGTATTCCATGCCTGGATGGCCCACGTCAACACCGGTGCAGATGGCAAAGCCATCCTGACTGCAGCACGCCTGCCGCTGCTGCACAGTGCCGTGCTGGCGCAGTGTGACACACTGGATGGACTAGAAGACGGCCTGATCAGTGATCCTCTTGCCTGCCATTTTGATCCCGCCACCCTGCGCTGCCCGTCAGGTAGCGCGAATAACAGCCACTGCCTGAGCGATACCGAAGTGGATGTCGTGCAGAAGTTCTATCAGGGGCCGGTGGATCAAAAGAGCGGACAGAAGCTGATCGTCGGTGGACCACAATATGGATCAGAACTGGCGTGGGCCGGTGTCTATGTGCCTTACAGCACAGACCAGCCGATCTTCAGCACCATGATTGCGCAGGGAGCCATTCAGTACCTGTCCTTTGAGCACAACCCGGCAACCTTCGATCTGGCTCACTATGCATTCGATATGAGCACCTTTGATCAGTTACGTGCCCTGCATCCGTTGTACGATGCCACCAACCCCGATCTCAGCGGCTTTCACGCTCATGGCGGCAAGCTGATTCTCTGGCATGGCTGGGCTGATCCGCACATCTCGCCGCTGAATACCATCGCCTATCATGAAGCGGTGCAGAAAGTGATGGGCAAAGAGGTCGCCGCCAGCTTCGAGCGGCTGTATCTCTTTCCCGGTATGTATCACTGTCAGGGCGGCGAAGGCCCGAACAAGGTTGATCTGCTGACCCCGATGATGTCCTGGGTGGAACAGGGCAATGCCCCCGATGCCATTCTGTCGCAACAAAGCAATGCAGACCGTCACAGCGATAAAGGCTTTGGTGATCCCAATGGCGGTAATAAGCCCAAGGGTGAGCAAGCAGGCGCAGGTAAAGCCGGAGAGATGGCAGACAAGCCGGGCACCGCAGGCAGCAAGGGTGACAAGCCCCGTGGTATGCCCATGCCGCCAATCTCGAAGGAGCTAATGGCCCAGCTGAATCCGACTCAACCCGAGCGCACCCGGCCGGTCTACCCCTTCCCAGCCCTTGCCCGATATTCCGGCAAGGGCAACCCCAATCTGGCAAGCAGCTATGTACGAGGTGAACCCGCCCAGCCCTTCAGTGAAATCGACTGGGCCGGTAAAGCCTTCTTCACCCCCTATCAGTTCAAGGACTAGGGGTTAGCGGAGCACGCTGTGTCCTTCTTGGGGTGGCACAGCGTGTTTTAATCCCGGCAGACCACTACAAAGTTGTAAAGCAACAGGCAGACCTTTCCCAGGCAATGAACGTCTTAATCTGGATATGACTGACAGCTCATCACAAGCAAGAGCGGTTGCTGCCATTACAACCACCCAGAGATCATCCTCTGGTGACTTTTGATAGGCTTCTTCTATTTTCCCGAAAACCGAAGTGCAGCTCCGTGTGATCCATCAGATCCGTAACTCGATGACATACGTTGCCAGCAAGAACCAGAAAGCCTGTATGACGGATCTGAAGTATGCCCACCCACACTTCCCCAAGCATCCGCGAAGAACCCAAAACTGCCTGATTGGACATTAGGAGGATCCGAACCTCAGTACCAGCCGCTAGCCAAGGTTAGTTGAGCTTTTGATTGTGAAATTAACCTTCAACCAGAATGATCGCCTCTCGCAGCTATCACATCTCCATCAGCCCTCCTCCCTCTACTGACGCACCGTCGATAAATCCGTCACGTCATTACCCCATATGACGCTTTCACCTCTGGCGTCAGAGTGAACGGCTACACAGCACAACACGTTGGTTGTGGAGTTGCCATTTTTCGATATGCCACTAGTCTTTACACGAGGACTTATATGACCAGAGGCTGTATATGGATACCCCTACTCCCTTGCTGATGCAGGCAATGCGACATCTGCCAGACAGCATCAGAGCAGAACGGATTGCCAGAACCACGTTGCAACTGGAAATCAGTGGCCGTTGTGTGCAGTTCGCTGTACTGGAGCGTCATATTAAGTATCAGGCCACCCTGAATGGCCTTATTCAGATGGGTAACAGCAAGCTTTTGGTATGCAACGCGTTATGCCGCGAACATGCTGATTTCTGCGTCGAAAATGAGATCAACTATCTGGATGTCGCAGGCAATATATGGATCAAGACCGCCCATGTATCGTACTGGCATCAGAACTATTAGTAGTTCGCTGTCTGCCAACCGTCAAAATCAACATCTGATGCTCTCACCGTTCAAACTTAAAACGTCAAACAAGCAGCTGACATACATATTGGAGTGGGTCAGAGGTACTTCAGACTACGTAATGCACCCATGAATTCGCGCCGCCAGTCAGCTGACTATCCTCCAGTTCAATTCATAACGACTATTAATGGTTTTCTCAGATCTACACGCCTACCGAGAACATAAATAGACAATTTCTGAAGTACACATTCACACAAGCTATTAATGACATTCACTTTACGAATACCTATCATTTGCAACTCGTTGTAGTCGCTGTGACTTAAAGTCTCCTGCCTATCTGGTTGTCATGAGAAGAAAGCTAATAAAGTCGTTGTCTTATGTACTCACCGTAAACGGAAGTCTCCTTGGCATTGCCTGCTCCTGTGGTTTACTTGCTGCCACTCAATTCCTGCTGCTCGACAGCGAAAAACGTGAGCTGGAAGCACAGACAAACAGTGCTTTTGACTACGCGTCAGCCGTTTCCGTCAATATGAAAAACTCCCTTACCGAAGCCAGCCAGCTCACCTTCCCGCGCTGCTCTGATGAAGATCTGGCAGCGCTGCGATCAGCACTGTGGCAAAACGATTTTGTTAAGGATTTGGGCAGGGTCGTCGATGGCAACATCCTGTGCACCGCAGGATGGGGCGTATTAAAGCAGCCCGTTGCACTGCCTCAGCCACCCAGTTTTGCCAATAACGGCTATAGCCACTGGCGTGGTATCAATGGGCTTATCGCAGCGAGTGTCGCAGGTGAAATTAGTGTTTTTCAGGACACCGTATCCTTCACCTCCCCTTTCGCTTTTCAGCGGCTGAGAATTCCCAATGCCTATACGGGCTTTCTGATTACAGGCGCGGACATTAACAACGTCTACCGAATAGTGGGCGATATTCCCGACAACGCCAGAATTGAAAAAGATCTTGATGGCAGCTTCAGCCTGACCACCAATATTCTGTCTATTTCCCGCTGCAGCAATGACCCGGCGTTATGCGTTACCGGTGTAAAGAGCCACGTTGGGCTCGCCAATTACAGCTGGCCATTTATTGCGGCGATTGCCTCTGCTGGCATTTTCCTCGGAGCCGGGCTGTATCTGCTGGCCTTTTTCATGCTGTCAGGCAAGCTGGTGATGTACCGTCGGCTCCGGAAGGCCGTTCGGAGCAAGACCCTGTTTATGGTCTATCAACCGCAGTACGAGCTGAATACGGGCAAGCTGGTTGGCGTTGAGGCCTTAGTGCGCTGGCATGATGTGCGGCTTGGTTTTGTCCCGCCTGATGTATTTATTCCTATCGCTGAAGAAATAGGCCTTATTCAGGAACTGACCGAGGTAGTGGTAGAAACCTCATTCAGCGAAATGCAGGGGCTGCTGACGCTCTATGCCGACCTGGGCCTGAGCATCAATCTTTCCATGGAGAATCTGGTCAGCCCGCTCTTCCTTGGTTTTATCAATGACCTCTCTAAGCAATATGAGCTCAACCCAAACCAGCTGACTTTCGAGGTCACCGAGCGCAGTGCTGCCGGGGATGACAAGATGGCCGAGTCGGCCCGGCAGTTTGCAGCTCACAGCTATAAGATCTCACTGGATGACTTTGGCACCGGCTATTCTAACCTCTCCTGGTTAAGCCAGCTGGACGCGGATGAGATCAAAGTCGATCGCATCTTTACTCAGGCCATCGGCACCAGCTCGATCAATCAGAACATGCTTACCGCTATTTTCCAGCTGGTGAGAGCACTTGGCGTCCAGCTGGTGTTTGAGGGGATAGAGTCGCAGCACGAGGTCGATTACATCCTGAAGCACTCAACCGATGCCATTGGTCAGGGCTGGTTATTCTCCAAACCGGTCAGCATTGAAGTGCTGAAGGGGCTGATTGAGAAAAACAGAGCAGATCAGGCAATGAAATAGCCAGAGTCTGCCAGCCATTGGGGGCAGGCAGCTGGCAGAAGCACAAGTGGCGATGGCCTGTATTTCATCGCCCTGTTATCGCCAGACAACGGCGTCTGCACCGTTGAATGCGCTACTTCCAGTAAACCTGTTGTGCTCTTTTCCGCCTCAACCGCTCATCCCGTGCAACAGCCCACAGTACGAAGGGCACCGCTCCCCAGAACAGTAACGCTACCAAAGAACTAAACAACGGAAAGACGAGTGATTTTGTCGCTGAAATACGGTTAATCCATGGCAGTTCAGCGTCATATTCCACGTCAATCAGCCCAGTCTGCGTTACCTCCTCCTGTCTGGCTGAAGGCACTTCACACCAGCCGCCATCACCCAGAAAGGTCGTGCAGCCATACTGCTTACCGTCTACCACAAGCACATAACGCACCTGATGATGCTGCCAGTGGCTCTTGACGTCCGTATAGGCCCTCTGTTCAACGACCATCGCAGTCGTGGTATGCATATGTGTATCAATACGATGATCGAAATACAGCTGAGTAACGGCCGTCAGCATGAACCATCCGCCTACGAGCACCATCGGAACCTGCAGAAACAGGCCAGTTCGATCCTTGTTAAATCTTGCCAACATCCTCTCCCTTACGACCACACGTTTGCTTTTCGCCTGTGTCTGAGGTGTGCCATATACATGCTGCAAACATAATCAGGCCAGAGGCCATCAATATAAGATTAACCATACTCTTGCCAGAGTCCGCCAGGCGGTTGTTCGCTGGGTTGGTTGCATCATATTCCACCGCTATTTTTCTGGTAGTTTTACTGACTTCCCATTGTGGCAGCGGCAACCGCGCCCCCATGTTGATACCGAACAGTCTGGGAGCCTGAAAAGGCTCAGCACAGCCAGTTACCTTAAAGCGATATGGCAATGAGTAACTAGGCCAGCCCGTCCCGCTGAGCGAACTTTCGTTGACCGTCCACTCATACACCTCTGCCTGTGCCGTACTTAAGTGCTCATCCAGCTACTTCGTCCGATAGAAGTCATAGCCACTTCCGGCAACCACCAACAGTGCCAACAGATAGAGCGCCTTGCATGCCCCGGGAATGCCTTAGCCACCACTATCCCTCTCTCGCCTGTATTACGGTGACGCCACTATACGAGCAGCTTTGGATCAGCACCACCTCAGAACAAGGAGTACCGCGGTCATGTTGTCGGATGGACGGTGTTAAAGATGGGTAAAGAGAGGACAGGGATGATTGACGAGCGATGGAAGATGGCGCTGCAGTCATAGTGACTTTTTAAAGAGTTAAATAGCCAAAGCCGGATTAAACCGGCTCAGCCTTTGAAGGTTCACACAAGCAAGCCGGTTCGTAGCACAGCATGCGCTGAAAAATCGCCTTGGTACGTATTAAATATTTAAAGTACAAGCTCTTTACTTAAACAACGGATGAATATTGTTCTTGTTGAACTTCAAAACTGGGTCAAGTTCAGTCATTTCAAAGGAGATAGCCACATAGTGCTGATCCGTCACCGGTACTAACCAGTCTGTCAGAATGGCGAAGACCTGCTCGGCGACCTGTTGCTTTACTGCCATATCACGCCCGTGACCGATTTTGAGTGACAGATTCAGATAGGCGAACTCCTCCCTGCCATCAGCGACACGATAATCCTCACAACGAATCGCCCGGCTGCGCACGCCTCCCAGCGGGAAGTACCCTGTCGACACCACATAGTCGTGTAATGCCTTGAACAGGGGCTGAAAGTCCAGCTTGTCATGCAGGTTGGCGGAATAATCGACAATAAAATGCGGCATGTTCTCTCCTTCCTGAATAACTTGTGCTCTGCATCACACCTGTTTGGGCGTGATGCAGAACAACGTAAGTTAACGGTATAAAAGACTGGGTAAAAACAGTGACAACTGAGCGACCAGGGTGATCAGCAACAGACGGAGGATATCCATCGCCCAGAATGGGGTAACTCCTTTAAAGATCGTCGAGGCTTTGATGTCCTTCATCACCGCGCTCAGCACAAAGACGTTCATTCCTACCGGTGGCGTGATCAGACTGATTTCAGTGACTACCACGACCACGATGCCAAACCAAACCATGTCAAATCCCAGGCTGTGCACCAGTGGGAAGAAGACCGGCACGGTCAGCAGCAGCATAGACAGTGACTCAAACACCATGCCCAGCAGGATATAAATGCCCAGAATGGCGAAGATGATGACCATCGGTGCGACGTTCAGACCGCTGACGTAATCCAGCAGCATTTCCGGCATGCCCGTGCGGCTGATAAAAGTAGAGAAGATCAGGGCGCCAATCAGTACGGCAAACAGCATGGCTGTGGTTCTGCCGGTATCCGTTAGCAGGGAAAACAGCGACGACCAGCTCAGACTCCGGCGCCACAGAGCGATGACAAAGGCACCGCCGGTGCCGATTCCGGCGGCTTCGGTCGGGGTAAAGATGCCTGCGTAGATGCCGCCCATGACCAGAGTGAACAGCAGCAGAATGCTCCAGACGCCTTTGAGTGCCTGTAGCCGCTGGCTCCAGTTCATTTGCTCGCCCCGCGGCCCCGCTGCCGGATTACGCCATACCACATAACGGACGGCGAGCAGGTAAAACAGAATCCCGATCAGACCGGGAATGAATCCTGCTGCGAACAGTTCACGGATGGAGGTTTCCGTCAGCAGGCCATAAACCACCAGAATGACACTGGGGGGAATCAGAATGCCCAGCGTACCGCCCGCTGCAATGGAGGCCGTCGCCAGCTCATCCGAGTAGCCGAATTTACGCATGGGCGGCATAGCGACTTTGGCCATAGTGGCTGACGTCGCCAGGCTGGAGCCGCAAATGGCAGAAAAGCCGCCGCAGGCCACCACGGTTGCCATCGACAGGCCACCTTTACGGTGACCGAAAAAGGCATAGGAGGCGTTGTACAGCTCCTGCGACATGCCGGAACGGGTAATCAGGTTGCCCATCAGAATGAACAGGGGAATCACCGACAGGTTGTAATCCTGCGCCGTTTCGATCAGCCGTACGGCAGCCATGGTCAGCGTACCGGTCCAGCGAAAGCTGAGCAGATTGCCGAACTCCAGCCCCTGCAGGATGGCAAAACCAAAGAAGCCCACCGCGCCCATGGCAAATGCAATGGGAACGCGCACGACGATAATCAGTACCAGCAGTACTGCAAATCCCCAGAGTGCAATGTCCATTATTCCCCCTCCCCTTCAGCGCTTAAGTGCCGCAGCCTGCCGGGTCGGCATACCATGGTGAAAAAACCATAGACCAGCATGGTGGCCGCGGTGATCCAGCTCATCAGTGCGATGTACTGGACAACGTGACCAACCGGAATCGCCAGATATTCGGTTGCCTCGCCGCGCTTCAGCGAGCGCTCGGCCAGCTCCCACACCCGTAACCCAAGGCCGAAAAAAGAACCGCTGACCAACAGGACGGTGATACAGGCACACAGACGGCTCCAGACCGGAGGTACAAAATGGTCCAGCACATCTACCACCACATGCCCGCCCCGCCAGGTCACACGCGGCATCTGGGCAAAGACGACGACGGCGATAAAGACTTCCGTCATTTCGCTTGAGCCGGTCAGAGGGCTGTTGAAGAAATAGCGACCCACCACGTCGATGCAGGTGATCAACATCAGGGTCATCAGAGCAAGCGCCGTCACCAGATCAAGTGCAAAGGCCAATCCCTGAATTGGCCCTGCCTCGTCATAGTGGGCGCGTATCCAGGTACGCAGGCCCATGATCATTCTCCGCTGCCGCTCTGCTATTGCGCTGGCTGATAGCTGGTCGCCAGGCGTTTGAATTCTTCCAGTGCCGCGCCGGCATCAACGCCTTCGCCTTTCACTGACTCCAGCCACTGTTGCTCGACGGGCTGGCGAACAGCCTCGAACTCTTTGTCCATCGCATCGCCGGGTTTGACGTTAATCACCTGAATGCCTGAGTCCAGCGCGGTTTTCATGCCCTCCTTATCCGCTTCATCCCAGGCACGCCCGGCCATTGCTGAGAGTTTTTCCCCCGATACAGCAAGAATGGCCTGCTTATCCTTCGGATCGAGTGAATCAAGGAAGTCAGGATTAATGAAGACCGAGAAGCCACCGCGGAACAGGCCTCCGGGCAAGTTGATCACCTGTTTGGTTACCTCATTCAGGCGCAGCACCTTCTGATCCAGCATGGCAATGAAGACACCGTCCACCACGCCCTGCTGCAGTAACTCGTAGACCTTGGTAGCCGGTGCACTGACCCCGGTCACCCCGAACATTTCCCCCATCTGCGCGGCAATTCCACCGCCAACACGAATCTTCTTGCCCTTAAGCTGGCTCAGGTCACTGATGGGCTGTGTCAGATGAATATTGCCGGGGCCATGGGTGAACAGCCCTACCAGCTCAAGCCCGTCGAACTCATTTTTTTTCAGGAAATACTGGTTGTAGACCTTCCAGTAAGCCACGGAAGATGCTTCGGCACCGGCATTGATACCGGGCAGCTCGGCGACTTCAGTCAGCTTGAAGCGCCCGGGGACGTAGTCATTGAGAGACCAGCTGGCTTCCACCACACCATCCTGAACCAGGTCGTAGTAGCCCTTGGGATTACTGTAGGGGGTCGAAAATAGACTTGAAAACATGCCATCCACCAATCGGGTTTCAGGCTGAAAAAGGCAGGAGATATGCGGGTTCCAGCACCATACCACGCCCCTCCGGCTTCGCCAAACTGATCGCCTGTACCGGGGCACATTATTAACATCTTAACTTTAAAGAGGGAAGGATTTTATTTAACAAGTTAACTAGGAGAGCAACGTTAACACCCCACTCTTCACCCAAAGACAGGCTCAGGGTAGAGTCAGGCAAACTTCAGGCAAGGACGAACACAATGCAACATCAGGAACCCGCCACCGCCATAGCGGAAGAGAAACCGCAGATACCAACACCAAGCGCTTGGATCAGCACCCTTACTAACATCGCTGGTCTTTCTGGATTGTTCACGGCCGTGTTTTACGTGTTTGGGTACATGTATCTGGCAGCTCTTATAGAAGATTACGGCCTTAATTTTGACTACTTCGACTTCAGCGTCGCTCATGTGCTTATGTATGCTTACCTGTTCACCATTAAAGGTTTAAATGAGGCCTGGTATCTCAATGCCGCCATAGTGATAGTGACAGCCCTCGTTCTCTTCGCAGAGATAAGCCTCTTCACCTATCTATTCACTAAAATGCGGCAATACACCTTAAAAAATGAAGCCGCCGAGAGCGACACTGAAAACTCAAGTGCCATCACGGATGAGAAACTTCACAAGTTTAAGAAGGAAATGAAGGTTCTGGGGCGACAGGTCGGATTGATCGCCCTCGTCGCAATTGTTGCCCCCTTCACACTCGGTGTAGCTTTCAAGCTCATAGCTTATCTGGCGGTTAACGAAGGCAAAGAGAGTGCTGCACTCAGTCTGGCGTATTACAACCAGTGCGCAGCAGAAGATGAGCGAAAAACCACAATCTATGAAGCCGATGGCAAAACGCTGGTAGCCAGAGGCTTTCTTGTTGCCAATACGCCTGACATAGCTGCGATCTATGCCGATGGGAAAGCACGTATTTACCGCATATCAGACAAGATCATTGAAGGCCCACGCCTCCCCAAAATCAGCTTCGCTGACTGCACTCACCCCTAAAACACCAAGGCCCGCAAATGCGGGCCTTGTGCTATCTCGGTTACGCCCTCTGGGCATCGTTGGCCAGCCGGTCAATGCCGACACGCATCACCTCGGTCAGCACCTTGCGGTTGATCCGCTCGCCGATCAGGCGGCCCATAGCCCGGGCATCACTCACCTGCACTATTTCGGCATCCTGCTGTAAGGGCACCAGCGTCGGGGTCAGGTGGCTGTCGAACTGCAACAGAAAGCGCTGCTCGGTCAGCATCTGAGTTAGCAGGCCCATGGCCAGTGTGGACTGATCCACTGGCAGCGCGGGCATGGCCACGTTGCCCTGCTTCATCGCCAGCTCGCACTCCTGCCAGTAGCTCAGGGCTGTCTGTCGGGCCTGAGCCAGCGTGTTGATGTCGGTGCTTGGGGCATCGGTGAAGTGATAGGTGGCCAGCAACTGCGCGAGAAAATGGCGGAACGGCCCTACCCGCTCGGCATCGGCTTTGAGGTAGACGTGCTCCAGCGCGTCGATATGCACCATGCGCAGCTGGGCTTTGCGGTGCTGCATGGGCTTGATATGGAAGGATGGCAGGCGCTCATAGGCTTTGTAAGGCTCGACAATACCCAGTGCCTGCGTCAGATCGCCTGCATTTAACCAGATGCCTTTGCCTTCCACGGTGATGCGCAGGGGTTTGTCGTGATAGGTAAAGTCGTGGAAGCGCAGTTCCGGTGGCAGGTAACGGCCGGTCTTGCGGATGGCGGGCAGCACTTCGGCAGTGACCCATTTTTTAAAGCGTTTGGCTTCGGGTTTGCGGCTACGAAGAATCGCTGAGTACAGACCAGACTCGTTAATGATCAGCATTTCTTGATTGCCAGAGGTGTTCTGAACCTTCTGCTGGCTGCGAATCTGAGGGGTACTCACATTCTGAGTACCCTTTTCGTCATCATCGAGATTTCGACACATGTTGTGAGCGTCGCGATACTGAAGTGCGTCAGCGATATCCGATGCTACAAACCAAGGCTGGTCGTTGATCAGGACTGTTCGAATTTGGATTGAGTCAAACTGGAAAGGTACTACAGGGGTAGCAAGTGCTTGAGTAGCCATGACTGGCCTCCTTATGTTTTTAGTTCACAACAGCCAGTTAGTAGCTGGCAGCCGGGTGTCAACTAGAGCACATAAGGTAGCTCCGGGCCTATTCCCCTTGCGGGTGTTGTATTACGCCTCTCCACCCGGCCATTACGTGTCACGCAGGCGCGGCTGTACCTAAATTGCAGGCACAAAAAAACCGCAAAGGCTGTCGGGTGCGGATGTCCGCCTTATGTTTTCTAGTGGGGTGGAGTTTAGGTTGGGTTGGTGAGGGGTGTCAATACCAACCCTCATCAACTACTATGGATTTGTAATAACTGAGCATGGATAAAGGGAAAAATGAGAATCAAAAAATATATCCCACTTTTATTAAAGATAATTTTTTCGATTACTCTAGGCGTTCAGATACTAAGTGGCAGCTATCTACTATTGATATGGAATAAAATATCTGGCACTGAATTTGTTGCGCTAACAGTTAGCACACTCATAATATGCCTCGCCATAACATTGATTGGAAATATCGAAGAACTATCAATAGGAGGAAATATCATAAAACTGCGAGAAGCAAAAGAAGAAGCAGAAAATGCCCTGGAAAAGATACAAGATACTCAAGCAGCCCTCTTTATACTTATGCTAGAAATGTCAAAAAATCCTCCTGGCGGATTTTCCACCGAAGGACCAAAGGATCCAAGAATTGACACTTTTCTTAAAGTATTTAATTCAATCAAAAAATCAAGACTAGACATGATAATAAAAAATGAAATATATCAAACAGTCAATTTCTTATGCAAAACTCAATTTCGTCATGCATTATCAGTCAGCAGTGTCAACAATGAAACTCTCAACAAGTATATAAATACTGAGGAATCAATAAATGATAGGACACTAATTTCGATTATTTTAAGCAACTACACTTTAAGAAATTCAGAAAATAAAGATGATAAAGAACGATTAATATATGACGCTGTAAATGAGTATAGAAAGTTGCTAGACATTAGAAACAAATATAATAACAACTAATAAAAATTACTTACACTCACAATCCTTATTATGCAGCTGTGAATGCAGACATAGCTTAAATTAAATTTAGAATCCTGCGGATATATACTCATAATTGTGACTACTCTCCACCCTCAAATCCACCGGCACACACGTCTTAAGCAAATGCTGAAAGGCGTCAGTATTCGTATAGCTGGGATCAAGCCAGAGATCAAAGTCGTCAGGCTGGAGCATCAGCGGGATGCTCTTATCGTGGATATGAGAAAAACGCGGATGGGGCGGCAAGGTGATAATGCTGTACGACATCACCCGCTCCTCACCAAACTGCCACTGCCGGTACAGGCCACCAAAGGCAATGGCCTGATCCACCGGCTGGATGTAGTAGCGGGTTTTATGCCCCGGCTCGCCCTGCCATTCATAAAACCCCGACGCGGGGATAATCGCCCGGTGATATGTAAACGGCTCTTTCCAGAGCCTGCCGCTGCCCAGGTTGCCCGATCGGGCATTAAAAGTGCTGTACTTCGGCACAGGCCGATACCCCGGACGGTCAGGTTTGGGCTCGATCAGCAGCGACCACATCGCCTCCGACAGCGCTCTGCCCTGCCCCGACTCCCAGATAATCTGCCCCCAGCCCCCCGGCGCGATATTCTCCCGCGGCTCGGGCATGTCGAGCGGCATACCCACGTCTTCCATCAACTGGCGAACAACAGGCGAATCAGTGAGGTTGTAGCGGCCGCACATGGGGGTGACGTCCCTGTCTAACGGGTCAATGAGAGTTATAGACCCTAGTGATTCCTTTGAGTAGTTGCCTTATCAAGGCTACGTGGATCAAACGTGCCCACGTGTGTTCTGACACCGGAGCTATTAGCTTGCGAGCTCTCCACAGGATAAGTAGCTGAATATGAATTACTTATACGTGTGGCCGGGGATGCTGATGCTGATAAACATCGCCTTTTACTAAAATAAATTCACACCTTCTGGACATATAACCACTCTATCAGCTACACCTTGATGCGCTGTCAACGCTCTTTCAGGAAGCCAGGAGATGCTCTTATGAGTGACGCGTATTTAGGTGAAATCAGGATGTTCTCGTTCCCCTTCGCCCCCACCAGCTGGGCGAAGTGCGATGGTGCAACCATGCAAGTTGCACAGAATCAGGCGCTGTTTTCACTGCTTGGGAACAGCTACGGGGGGGATTTACAAACGTACTTCAACCTGCCCGACCTGCGTGGCCGCACCCCGATGGGTAATACCGATCCGAATGCCGCCACCACGCCCGGCGGCGCTGAAGCGGTTACGCTTACCGTCGCTCAGATACCTCCTCACAATCACGATGTGCAGGTCACCACGGAGACAGGCACCGATGCTGCTGCTAAAGATACCTTTTATGCAGGCGTCCCCCAGGGGGTCGGCCCCACTCCTGCCAATCTGTATGGGCAGGCATCTTCCAACTTAGTGAAGATTCAACCCTCATTGACGAGCACAGGAGGTGGGCAGGCACATAACAATATGCAGCCCTTTTTGGTGACGAACTTCTGTATCTGTATATCGGGCATTTATCCACCTAGACCATGGTGATTTTCAACGGTCTCTATTACGAAAAAAGAGGGTAGAAAAATGGAACCATATCTGGGTGAAATCCGTATTTTTGCCGGCAATTACGCGCCGGAAAATTGGGCTTTCTGTAATGGCCAGTTGTTAGCAATTGTTGATTATCAGGCTTTATATGCCTTAATAGGGACGACATACGGCGGTGATGGTCGGAGCACTTTTCAGCTGCCTAATATGAATGGCAGTGTCCCTATCGGACAAGGCCAGGGAACAGGGCTGACCAACCGGGTGATGGGGCAAAGTGGCGGCAGCCAGACGGTCACCTTAACAGAGGCGCAAATACCAGCTCATACCCATGATCTGTATTGCAGTACGTTAACCGCCACCAGTGCTACTCCCGCCCAAGATCTATTTTTCGCAGATACGGCAGACAGCATCTATCTGGTGTACACCAATCCGCAGCAAGGCCAGACTACACAAGATGTGAATTACAACGCTCAGGCCATCAGTGCAACGGGGAGCAATGCCGCGCATTACAATATGATGCCCTATATCGGCCTCAATTATATTATCGCTTTACAGGGCCTCTACCCAACTCAGCCATAGTCAGCCATTTAGCCTAATTGAATAACTCAGGAGAATTATGATGAGTGACTGTTTCATTGGGGAAATCAGGTCATTTGCTTTTAAGTTTGCCCCTCAGGACTGGGCGTTCTGTGATGGAGCATTGCTGAGTATTCAGCAGTACCAGGCATTGTGCGCGGTTATCGGTTTTAAGTTTGGTGGAGATAACAGGAATACCTTTGGTATTCCAGACCTTCGCCAAAAAGTAGTTGCCCACCCGACAACAACAGTCACGCCGGGAATGGTGCAAAATGTTCAATACGGTGTGTCATCAGGTGTCGCGTCTGTAACGCTGACGGAGTCACAAATGCCCGCTCACACTCACACACTGCACCGCTTAAATGTTCCGGGCGACTTTACCAATAAGTCTTCTGCGCCAGGCACCGGCAGCTATCTGTCTTCCTACACTTATCAAACGGGGCCTACCACCTTTACACAACTCACTGCGCTGGAAAAAGACGGCGCCCCCAACGCCACATTACACCCCGCTTCGATTGGCTCGGCAGGCGGTGGCCAGGCACATGAAAACCGCCAACCCTATCTACCCCTGAATATGTGTATTTGCCTGGATGGGGTCTATCCACCACGACCTTCATGACGCTAGTCGTATTATTTAGTCCATGCCCTGATTCTTCAGGGCATGGGCTCCTTTCATTTGTGCATTCAGGTAAGCGCAGGCAACGCTGGCCAGCCCACCTCCTCCGGGAATCCCTCTTGCTCTGGCACATCCCGCAAGGCCTGCCGGTAAGCGCGCAGTGCTTGTGGATCGTCGCCGTTATCAATGGCTTTATTGATCAGGTTGTCGGCCTGTTGCAGCAGGTGGTTGCGTTTTGCTCGCAGCTGGTCAGCCAGCCCGCTCAGTTCAAATGTGCGCTGAGCGAGGATGGCGGCCCGGTCCTCTGCATCGATACCCTGCTCTGCCATGTACTGTTCAGAATAATCAGTGTGGTACTGGCCATTGTGGATGTACGTCATAGGGCACCTCAAGCTGGGAAGTAAGCGGGGCGAAAGCCGAAAGCCGAGCTTTTGTTCGTCCGCGAATTGCTAAGCAGCAACGCTGCTACCCCGCTTACAGAACCACTATTCCAGCTTCCGCCACGCATAGCAGGGCGTGTACCGAAGTTTCTGGTGTAGATTGATCCATCCGCAACCGCGGCAACTGGTTCAATAAGCAATCGGCGCAGGAGCTGGCTTGATGAATATGATGCGCTTTTTGTCATGCTCCCCCATGCAACAGAATTGAAATAGCCTGAGTTGCTATCGTCTCCGATAGCTCCCATTCTGTTTTCTATGGATCCAGATAGAACCGGCGCCCCACCCGATGTTGACGTGCTATCAAAATAGACCGGGAGAGACGACCATGACGATTCTGATGACGCCGGGCTGTTATCCTGAGAGCAATGAATCTGGCCATCGACAATATTTAGCTGATCATTCCACTCCCACAAATTTCCGACTAAGTCATGTATCCCCCACCCATTGAAACAGTGGCTCCATGTATCAGGCCCTCTTCCGGTTTTAGTACACGGGGTTCCTGCTGAGTCTCCAGGCATGCCGCCATCTACACGTCGGGAAACTTCCCATTTACGTGAATGAGATTGGCCATAATTAGTGTTACCTCGCGGTATCGTGCCATTTGCAATGCACCACAGGGCGACAGCGGCCCATTCCCATGCTGACATAAGATGCCACCCCGCCCCTTTCTGAGTGCTCAGGACTTTAGCCTCTTCAAACGAGACTCCCGTCATCGGCGTCGCTCCACCAATGATTGCCGTATTGCTCCCCACGGCAGAAGCCAGGTATTTGCCAATCAGTATCTCTGGCCGCGCTACACCGTTGGTGAGAAAGGCCGGGTGCGTGCCGGTGCCGAGGTTGAGCGCCGTCAGGCCGAGGTCTTCACAGTTAAACCGGGGGATGACGACCATCACATTGGGGTTGCCCTGATCGTCGTAGATCACGGTATTTTTACCCCCAGTGGCGTACTCCACAGCCCGGCGCATCGGGTCGGGCACGTAGATCTGGAAGCTGGTCTGCAGGGCAGACTGTGCGCTGGCGAGGGCAATCTGCGCGGCATTGGCCGCTGAGGTGGCGGCCTGCGTTGCGGCTGTCTGGGCGGCGCTGGCGTTATTGCTGACGGCGGTCTGTTTGCTATTGAGCGCCGTGGTCAGCGTTTCCACCGCAGTGATCAGGGTTTGGGTGCTTTGCGACAGGGTGTCGAACTTACTCTGCAGTTCGGTGGCGTCTGCCATGGGTTAGTCTCCTGCTTTCTGAACGGTATCGGTGATCGGGTCATAGCGGTAATGCTGGGCGTCGAGCAGCTCGGGTACGCTGAAATACCGATGCGCGCTATCCAGCTGTTGCACCTGCTGGACTTGCTCATCGGTTGAATAGGTTGTGACCTGAGTGACGACGCCGCTGGCATCCACAGCGGCGACGGTAGGCATGGGTTATTTCCTGCTGGTAAAGGCGCTGAGCACGCAGTTGGAGACGGTGTATTTGAAGTTGCTGGGGTTGGTGAAAGCAGTCCATGTGTAGCTGATCACCAGCTGAGCGGTGAACGCGCCGGTGGCCTGCAGGTAGTAGCGCATAAATACTTTGCCGCTGATCGGGTCGTTAAACCGGTCTACCGCGAGAAAGCCGCTATAGCTGCGCACGGCTGCTCCGTTGATGAACAAAGCGGGCCTGATCTTCACCGCCGCCCCGGCTGTCGCGTTGTAATCGGTGACGCTGAGGTCACAGGCAACATCGATGTTCATCTGGTCGCCATTGATTGCCGGCACCACCAGTGTGCTGAAAACATCATCGCCGCTGGTGGCCGTGAATGACCCCGCTGACAGAAAACGGCTGAAGCCGTTACTGGCTGCAAAGGCACTGAGGGTGACGGCGCCGTTTTTGATGTGCACCGTATCCACAGCCAGCTGGCCGATTTTGGCTGAGGTGATGGCGGCATCAGCAATATTGGCGCTGCCGACCTGCAGGCTGGCGACGTCCAGATAATCGACTTTCAGCTTGTCGTTCTGAAACACCAGCGAGCCGGTTGAGCTTTTTAGCTTGCTAACCACCAGATCTTTGATCACGGCGGCGGCCACATAGACCTTGCCGCCATCGATGATGAACGGCATCGCCCCGACCTGATTGTCAGGGCTGGCAACGTAGAAGCGGTCAGCACGGATACCAAACTCGCTGCTGCTGCCATCGTTATACAGCCCAAAGCCGATCACCCGGCCATTGCTGTCGAGCTTGACCATGTACTGCGTCACTACCTGGCCGACGGCATTGGCCGTCGCTGTTGCGGTTTGCTGCACCGAGCCGAGGGCATCCCCCAGCTGTGCCTGTACCGTAGTGATCTGACTGGCAAGGCTGCTGTCGGCATTAGCACGGGCGGTTTGCTCGGTGGCAATGGCCGCCGCATTGCTATTGGCTTTGGCCTGCACGGTAGTGATCTGCGAGCTCAGCGATGAGTCGGCATTGGCACGAGCGGTCTGCTCTGCCGTAATCGCCGCCGTGTTGCTGTTGGCTTTGGCCTGTACGCTGCTGAGCTGGGTGCTCAGGGCAGCATCAGCATCGGCGCGGCTGCTTTGCTCTGAAGCAATGGCTGCCGTGTTGCTGCTCACGCTGGCCTGCACACTACTGAGCTGGCTGGCCTGCGCGGCATCTGCCGTGGTGCGGGCGGTCTGCTCGGTGGTGATGGCAGCGGCGTTGCTGGCCACACTAGCAGTGAGTGAGGTTAAGCGCTCTGCGACGGCCTCCTCCGCCGACACTCTTACCACCTCTTCTGTGCGTGCCGCTGCCCCCAGGGCGTCGCGCTGCACCTGTGTGCCAGCACTTCGCACGGCCTCCAGTAAGTCACGTTCGGTATTGGCCTCCTTTAAATCGGTGATGGCGGCCTGCGCAGTGCCCAGATCAGTGCGGATCACACTAGCTACCGCCGCTTGTGCCGCATCACCGTCAGCCCGTGCGCTTTGCTCAGAGGTGATCGCCGCCGTGTTACTGGCAACGGTCGCCTGCAAACTGCTCAGCTGGCTGGCCTGCGCACTATCAGCATTCGCCCTTGCCTGTTGCTCTGCTGCAATGGCTGCATTGTTGCCATCCACAGTGGCCTGCATTGCTGCCAGCTGGGTGCTGAGTGCAGTGTCAGCATTGGCTCTGGCAGTTTGTTCGCCAGTAATGGCTGCTGCGTTACTGTTGGCTTTGGCCTGCACACTGTTGAGCTGAGTGCTCAGGGCGCTATCAGCACTGGCGCGGGCGGTTTGCTCAGAGGTGATGGCTGCCGCGTTGCTGTCTGCTTTGGCCTGCACCGTCGCCAGTTGCGAACTCAGGGCTGAGTCTGCATTGGCGCGGGCGGTCTGCTCGGTGGTAATGGCAGTGGCGTTGGTGTTGGCTTTGGCCTGTACCGAACTGATCTGGCTACTCAGCGCTTCATCCGCATTAGCCCGGGCAGTCTGCTCTGCCATGACGGCAGCGGCATTGCCTGCCACATCAGCCTGTAACGCTGTGAGCAGGCTGGCCTGCGCACTGTCTGCATTGGCTCTTGCCTGCTGCTCCGCCACGATGGCGGCGCTGTTCTCACCTGTTATCGCCTGAAGGGCGGTCAGCTGGGTGCTCAGGGTGGTATCGGCATTGGCGCGGGCCTCCTGTTCGGTGGTAATAGCAGCGGTATTGCTGTTGGCCTTGGCCTGAACGCTGCTGATCTGGCTACTCAGGGCCGCATCGGCACTGCTGCGGGCGCTCTGCTCGGTGGTGATGGCCGCCGTGTTACTGGCAACAGTCGCCTGCAAGCTGCTGAGCTGGCTGGCCTGCGCGCTGTCTGCCGAGGCACGGGCAGTCTGCTCGGTGGTAATGGCTGCGGCGTTGCTGGCCACACTGGCGGTGAGTGAGGTTAAGCGCTCTGCGACGGCCTCCTCCGCCGACACTCTTACCACCTCTTCCGTGCGAACCGCTGCCGTCAGGGCATCCCGCTGCACCTGTGTGGCTGCCGCGCGCACCGCAGCCAGCAGATCATTATCCGCACTGACCTGCTGCAGCTCGGTAATGGCCGCTTCAGCACCCGTTAGGTCGGCACGGATCGACGCAGCCACCGCCGCCTGTGCCGCATCACCGTCAGCCCGGGCGCTTTGCTCAGAGGTGATCGCCGCCGTGTTACTGGCAACGGCCGCCTGCAGGTTGCTGAGCTGGCTGGCCTGCGCGCTGTCTGCATTCGCCCTTGCCTGCTGCTCTGCCACGATGGCTGCATTGTTGCCATCCACACTGGCCTGCATTGCTGCCAACTGGGTGCTGAGCGCGCTGTCAGCATTGGCGCGAGCGGCTTGCTCAGTGATGACAGCAGCTGCGTTGCTATCGGCTTTAGCCTCTACGGCGGTGAGCTGGGTGCTAAGCGCAGCGTCTGCATTGGCGCGGGCGGTTTGTTCCGTGGTGATGGCTGCCGCGTTGCTGTCTGCTTTGGCCTGCACCGTCGCCAGTTGCGAACTCAGGGCTGAGTCTGCATTGGCGCGTGCGGTCTGCTCTGTAGTGATGGCCGCCGCGTTGGTGTTGGCTTTGGCCTGTACCGAACTGATCTGGCTACTCAGCGACTCATCCGCATTGGCCCGGGCAGTCTGCTCTTCCACGACGGCAGCGGCGTTACCCGCCACATCAGCCTGTAACGCTGCGAGCTGGCTGGCCTGCGCACTGTCAGCATTGGCGCGCGCGGTTTGCTCGTTCGTTATGGCTGCCGCGTTGCTATCCGCTTTAGCCTGTACAGCAGTGAGCTGGGTACTCAGCGCCGCATCCGCATTGGCACGGGCGGTTTGCTCTGCCGTAATCGCCGCCGCGTTGGTGTTGGCACTGGCCTGTATGCTGCTGATCTGGCTACTCAGGGCGGCATCGGCACTGCTGCGGGCGGTCTGTTCAGCGCTAATAGCCGCGGCATTCCCTGCTGTATCGGCCTGCAAGCTGCTGAGCTGGCTGGCCTGCGCGCTGTCTGCCGAGGCACGGGCAGTCTGCTCGGTGGTAATGGCTGCGGCGTTGCTGGCCACACTGGCGGTGAGTGAGGTTAAGCGCTCTGCGACGGCCTCCTCCGCCGACACTCTTACCACCTCTTCCGTGCGAACCGCTGCCGTCAGGGCATCCCGTTGCACCTGTGTGGCTGCCGCACGCACCGCAGCCAGCAGACCATTATCCGCACTGACCTGCTGCAGCTCGGTAATGGCCGCTTCAGCACCACTGAGGTCTGCCCGGATCGACGCAGCCACCGCCGCCTGTGCCGCATCGCCATTAGCCCGGGCGCTTTGCTCAGAGGTGATCGCCGCCGTGTTACCGGCAACGGCCGCCTGCACACTGCTCAGCTGGCTGGCCTGCGCGCTGTCTGCATTCGCCCTTGCCTGCTGCTCTGCCACGATGGCTGCATTGTTGCCCGCGACCGTGGCCTGTAGCCCCGCCAATTGGGCCACCTGTGCCGCATCAGCTTCCGCGCGCGCAGCCTGCTCTGCCGTCAGGGCGGCGCTGTTCTGCCCGGTGATGGCCGTCAGCTGGGTAAGGTTATCTGCCTGTGCTGACAACGCGGTACTGTGCGCCGTTTGTACGGTGCGCACTTCGGCAAGATTGCCATTGAGGTCGGTACTCAGCGTGGTGATGCGTTCAGCCAGTGCCTCATCGTCAGCGGCCCGCACGGTTTCTTCCACGCGGATTGACGCTGCCGTACTCTGCCGCTGCACCTGAAGACCCGCCTGCCGGATGGCAGAGAGCTGATCCTGCTCCGTGTTGACCTGTTGCAGCTCAGTGATGGAGGCAGAAAGCTGATCCCCCTGTGCCATACGCTCGGCGTGCTCAGCCTGTAGCGCAGCAATACGGGCAGACTGCTCAACGCTTATCTTGCTGATCAGCCCGGCTTCGGCAGTGGCAAGGTCGTTCTGCACGGAGCTGATTTGCACGGCGGCCGAATCGACACGGGCACCCAGTGCCGATGTCGACTCTGCCAGCTCTTGCTGCACCTGACTGATCTGCTGACCTGCCACATCAACGCGGGCGCTCAGCGCCGATGTTGACTCTGACAGGCCCTGCTGTACCTGACTGATCTGCTGATCTGCCGCATCAGCACGGCCACCCAGTGCCGTTTCAGCCTCTGCCAGGTCCTGCTGCACCTGACTGATCTGCTGATCCGCCACATCAACGCGGGCATTCAGTGCTAATGCTGCCTCTGACAAGCCCTGCTGCACCTGACGGATCTGCACATCAGCGGCATCAACACGACCATTCAGCGTGGCCTCGGCTTCGGCCAGCTCTTGCTGCACCTGCCCAACCTGCGCGGTCACGGTGTCAACCCGGCCTGTCAGTGCCGTCTGCGCATCACTCAGGCTGGTTTGGGTCTGCTCCAGCCGCTGGTCGACTTCTTCCACCGCCGCCTGCAGGCGCTGTGACACAGAGCCTGCGACATCGGTCGGGGCATCGATCAGATCAATTCGCGCTGCCAGATCCTGATAGAGCTGGCCTTCGCTGATCTGCCCGCTCAGCACCTCAAGAATCGTTGCCGGGTCGTTTTTGGTGGTGGCCTGCAGCGGGTACCAGCCGCTGACGCCATACGCGTTATAGCCACGCACGTAGTAGTAATAGGTGGTATCCGGCGTCAGGCCGGTATCAGCCAGCGACTCCGAACGCCCACGAAATACCGCATTACTGAGAATGGCCGCCGACGCTAACGCCGTGTTTGAGCGGTAAAACTCAAACAGCTGCGCGCCGTAGCGATACTTCGCCAGTTGCGGCACCAGTGTGATGGCAAAGTTGTCGGTGGTGATCTCAACCGTGCCGGGCATTTGCGGGGCCAGCAGGCTGCTGATAGTGGTCGTGAGCACCGTCCAGGCGCTCAGCAGACCTGTCCCGGTGACGGAGCGGACGCGGATCTGCCAGTCCCCTTCGTCAGCATCCTTAACATCGATGCTGGTCAGCGAGGTGGTGCCCAGGGTCTGCCACGACACCGCCGCCGGGGCGATCACTTCCACCGCATAAAACTGCACGCGCGGGTCATCGGCAGGCGTCCAGCTGATGGTCAGCCCCTGATGGGTGATCCCCCCGGCCAGATAGGTGTATACCTCGGCATTGAGTGCCAGTGGGGTGGCAATGCGCCCGGTGGGCAGCAAGGTGTAACGGGTTTCCGGCAGGTCCAGCCCCAGCTCCACCCGGGCATACTTGGTTGGCTCATGCTGCAGGCCGGTGACGGTGTATTTGCCCTCCCCGGCATCCACCACGCCGAGCACACGGAACTGACGCGGCTCGACGCTCTCCGATGACAGCAGCCACAGTGCGGCCTTGATGGGGGCAGCACTGAAGGGCTCCGCCACGGTGATACGCTGCCCGGTCAGCTGCTGCACCTGTCGCCGCTCTAACGCACCATTGGGCAGCACGACACTGAGATACCAGCTGGCATTGCCCAGCGTGTCGGGTGCGGCGTCCAGCGTCAGGGTTTGCAGGCCCGGCTCAAGAATACGCCCGCCCAACCGCTGACCGGCATAACGTGGGTCGTGCAGTTTGATAATGTCGCCGGGGCGCAGATCGGCATGGTCAGTACCGGTCTGGTATTCCACGCTGTCTGTCTCGGCACTTTCGGAATAAAGAATCCAGCGGCCAAACCGGTGCGCCTGGCTGCGGGTGGTGCAGCCATAAGCGGTGACATCGGTGGTGGTGTAGCCGTACTGCTCGATCAGGTCGGCATCTTCCACCACTTCAATGGCACTCTGATAGAAGTCAGCCGGGTCATTCCATGTCACACGGGCCACACTGTGCCGCGCGGTACGGGAGCTGCCGATGATCTTTAGCGAGCCTTCGATGATGTTGGCCGGGGTGACAATTTTCACTGCATCGGCCGGAGCATCCTGCACCGCCACCACTTCGTTGGCGCCCCAGTAGATCATCCCGCGGAAGGCACTGGCCAGCGTATTGAGGACGTTATACGCCTCGGCCTGACTGTTGATCACCGTGTTGAGCACAAAGCGCGGCTCGGTGCCGCCCTGACCATCGGGCACCCGTTCATCGCAGTAGCGGCCAATTTCATACAGCGACCACTTATCGGTTTTGCTCAACCCCGCGCCATAGCGGGTATTGGTGGCCATGTCGTAAAACACCCAGGCCGGGTTATTACTCCATGCCTGTTTGAAGGTGCCGTCCCACAGGCCGGTATAGCTGCGACTCTCCGGGTCATAATTGCCCGGCACGCTGATAATACGCCCGCGCACCTGATAGGCCCGCTCAGGAATGCTGCTGCCGAACTGCTGGGCATCCACTTCCAGCCCGATCAGCGCGCTGTCCGGGTAGGACAGCTTGGCATCAATGATTTCGGTATAGGTCGACCATATTGTCTGGTTGCGCAGGTTGATCTGGTCGCTGTCTTCGGTCAGTCGCCGCACGCGGATATCCCACGGTGCATTACCCGTCAGGTTCACCCGGTACTGGCGCTCATAGGTCGAGGTGGTTTTGCCCTGAATGTAATCGGTGGTGGCGATGGCCCAGGTGCTGTTGGCAGCCCGCACATCAATGGCTACCTGCACACTGCTGCCGTGCATATCACCGGTGGAGGTATCCTGAAAACTGAGGGTCGGGATCTGGATCTTGACCCGCACGGCATCCACTTCCGGGTTACTGATGCTGCGTACCACGGGCGTGCCGAATGTGATTTCAGTGCTGACGCTGACTTCGGTTTCAGCACTGGGAAAGCCCGGGATATGCTCCTGATCGGGGTAGCCTTCACGGCTGACCACGGTCACGCCGCTGAAGTTAGTGCTGTCATCTTCATTGGCCAGCGGTGTCTTGTCGAAATAGACCGACTGCAACCCATTCACCAGCCCGACAATCGGCCCTTCAGAGATCAGATCGACCACACGAGCATAGCTGGTGCTTTGCAGGGTGTTCGGATCCTCCACCGCCACCCGACTCGCCGCCGAACTGGCGCCTTTGCCCCCTTTGCGGCCCAATACCTGCTGCTTACCCATCGGCAACTCGCTCACTTGAAATACCTGACGACACCACCACCGAGCCGGTGATGACCTCCCCGTAAACAATGGGCACGGGCACCCCCTGACTGGCCACGTTGACCGGGCCGTTAAACAGAAAACTGGCACGCTGGTCGGTGCTGTCCCCCGCGTCGTAACTGGCCGTGGGGGCCTGAGTCAGCATCTGGCTGACCCCGGAAACCGCCATAGCCGCACCAAACACAGCCAGCGAGCTGGCCGACACCCCAAAGCTGCCGACCGTAAAGGCGTTCCCCGACAGCGAGGCGCCGCCGGTGTAAAACGCCAGCGCGACCATGGCGACGCCGGCAATCACCTTGCCTGCCCCGCCGTTTTTGCGGCCACGCCCGGGCGGCAAGATATGCAGGCTGCTGGCCTGCCCCAGTGCCAGCTGCAGCCCCTGTTCACTCAGGTAAGTGCGCTGCCTGCCGCTGCCCCGGGCAACGCGCCAGTGGCCTGACTCCAGCACCTGCCGGAAGCCGGGCAGCTGGCACGACAGTGCGCGGATCGCCTCAGCACCGTCGCTGACCTGCAAATGAAAAGGCCCGCCGAAGCGAGCCCTGAGTGCACCGTAAAGATGGATGGTTTTCATGCCGGCGCCTCGCCCTCATCGGGCTGATACGGGCGCAGTTGGGCAAACCCGGCATAGCGCTCCGGGTTGCTGCCGCGCTGAATCTTCACCTGCCCGGCCGCCAGGTGCTCATAAGGCAGCACGCGATAGGGGCCGACCCACTCGCCGCCCAGTAACAGGTCAACGTCTGCCCCTTCGGGGATGTGCTGCTTAACCGCCTGCTCCAGGGCAATGCGTGAGGCAGTGAAGGTGTCTTGTAAAGCATCAATGTCGGGGTATGCGCTCATGGTTCACCTGCTAGTGAGTGATGACGAAGAACATGGGAGATATGGTTTTGCCAGCGGCTGATCGGCTCGCGGTGGCTGAGTCGGCTGGCGTCCACCGGGTGGCGTGCGGTGAGGTGATGCAGCGCCAGACCGCTGCCAAGGTAAATGCCGCCGTGGTTGGGGGTATCGCAGCGAATCTGGCAGAGGAAGACATCATGGGGGCGGATAGCTGCCTGACTTACCGGGCTGAAGCCCGCCTCGGCAAAGCCCTGCAGATATAGCTGCTGACCACTGCGCCACCATTCCCAGTCGCGGGGGAACTCAGGCAGGGCAATCGCCAGCTCAAGGCGATAGTAATCGCGGATCAGGCTATAGCAGTCTGTCACGCCATGGCGGAAGCCGCGCCCGATCAGTGGATCAGGCGGGATGCCCTCACCCCACCAGAACGGTGGGCCGCAGCGCTCACCGTCATAACAGGAGACGATGCCCCAGGGCACAGCGGTATCACGCTGGCCCTGCATATCGGCAGCGCTCGGGCAGTCAGGGCCGTCCGGGTGGCTGTGTACCACGGCCAGCAGCCCTTCTGTCATGGCCTGCTGCCAGTCAGCCGTGCTGATACGAAAGGCGTTTTCGGGGTCTGGGTCGGTATTGCGGACCACACGGGCACCGGCCTGTGTGATCAGCAGCACCCCCTCACAAGGGTATGCCTCCAGCGCCATACGCCGGATCGCATCGCTGTAGTCATCAAACATGGGAGACTCCTGAAAGATCAGTAGCGTTTGACACCGGGAAAGGCGCGGGTGGGCAGCGTGGCGTTTTCACCAAAGCGCAGTTTGCAGTCACGCAGGCGCTTACCACAGCGATCTTCCGCCGGGCTGACGGCTTCACCCTGCGGGTTGTAACAGGCATCACCGGCATAGGGACAGGTCGCATTGCTGTAAACAAACTGGCCGTTGCGGTAATAGCGGTAGGCATGGGTGCAGGTATCGCGCAGTACCAGCCGCCTGGGCAGCTTGACCCCCTGCTGATCCAGCTGGGTTTTGAGGGTAAAGCGGATGTACTCGCTGGTGTGCTCGGCCTTCTGGTCAATCACAAAGTAATCGATCGGGAACAGCGCTTCCGGGTCGGGGTCGCTGCCGTCATCCAGATGATGGCGATAGGTCCGCAGGCGGCGAATCTCGCAGCCGAGGATATCGTGGGTGCCGATCACCAGCCCCACTACATCCGGGTTAATACAGCTGATGGTCAGCGACGGCTGCGGCAGGGTGCCTGTGCCATTCCACTGAAACCCTTCTGCCTGAATGGGCATCGGGGTGTACTCATAGCCGTTGAAGCGTGCCGGGCCGCCATCGACGGGGGCGGTAATCCAGCGCAGTACGCCCAGCTGCCAGGCGGTGGCATCCATCTCGAACAACTCGACGATAGCCTCCTGCTCCAGCTGCTGCGACTCGCGGGCGATGATGTCGCTCATGGGTCAAAGTTCTCCTCTAACTGGGCGGTGATGGCGCCGCGCCGGTACGACGTCGGCTTGACGTAATTGAGTGCCGAACACAACCACTGGCGCGGCTGCGATTCCCACGCGGGCTGATACAAAAAGGCGGTGACGCCCTGCGTACCGCGCAGAAAGTCATAAAGGGTTTGCCAGTCTTCCGGCTCCAGCAGGGTCCAGTTCAGCGTCAGGGTATCCGCCACCGAGTTCAGCCCTTTGGGCCTGCGCTGGCTGTAACCATCACCGAAGCTGACTTTATCGATGGCAAAGGCGACCTGCCCCGCCGTGCCGTAGTCATGGGGAATATCAGGGAGGGTTTGCATGCTTATTTACTCAACAGGCCGCCGGGGCGTTTCTGCTCGATCAGGAACTGGGTAAAGCTGGCCCTGGTGCGGTCATCAATCAGCTTGCCCATCTGCTGCATCAGCGCCTGGCTGTTGCCGCTTTGCTGGGCGTTGCCATCCATACTGACGCTGATCACCGGGGCATAGGTGACGCTGATGGCACTATCACTGCGGCGGGTCTCAACCACCTTGTTCAGTAAGTCAGCCGTTTGGGTACGGCTGGTTACTGTTGCCGGTCCGCTGACCAGCACGCCGTTGACCAGCTCGTTGCCTTTTTCGGCCACGACCCCCGCCCCACCGGCCGCGATCTTGCCGCCGTTATCAAAGGCGCCCAGATAGGGCACTCGCTTTGCTACAGGTAACATCTGAGCCACAGGCAACATCTGAGCCGCAGGTAACATCTGAGCCGCAGGCAACATCTGAGCCGCAGGCAACATCTGAGCCGCAGGCAACATCTGAGCCGCAGGCAACATCTGAGCCGCAGGCAACATCTGAGCCGCTGGCAGTGCCGACATACGTTCAACTTCCCGCAGTATTTCACTGGTGCTATCGCGGCGGCTCAATGTCAGCTGCGGCAACACCTGCGCAGCGGGCAACATGGCGACGACCTTAGCCGCCTGGCTCAGCAGCGCGGCGGTATCCTCGCGCCCGGTCACGGTTGCCGGCCCCTTGATCAGGGTGCCGTTGACCAGCTCATCGCCGTACTCCGAGACAATGCCCCATTTCCCTCCGGGGATATGGCCGCCCTTGTCGTAGGCACCGGCAAAGCTGGTGCTCACTGCGGCTGCCGCTGCTTGTAGAGCCCCAGTCTCAACAAGAACTGTTCCCACCGCTGAAAGATTTTCCGGGAAAGGCGCACTGGCCCAGGCATTGGCCAGTGCCTCCTTGCTGCTGAGCAGAATGCTTTGCAGGGTGTAGAGTTTTTGCGCAATAAGCATGGCCTTGTAGGCGCCGCTCTGGCTACCGGCAAAGGTGTCATATAGCTGGGCAAAACCTTGCATACGGGCGATCTGGCTGGCCTGCTCATACTGCTCGACCTGCCGTGTATGCTGCTGCTCAAGCTGCGAGCGGGCGGCGGCGGCTTCACTGCTGACGCCGTAACGCTCATTTTCAAAGTCTCTCAGTAAGTCAAGGCGACGGTCATACCACTCTTTATATTGAGCATACTGCCGGTTCAGCTGGCTCAGCTCACTGAACGCACCACCGGTTTCGGGGCTTAAGGTCGGCACGGTAGGTGCATTCTCGACCAGCGCCCTGTTGAGGTTGCCCTGAGCTGTGTTGGCGACGGCCATCCCATCCTTCCCGGTGTAGCGGTTAGCCAGATGCTGGTTTTGCAGGGCCTTGAACAGGCTGTCATCCCTGACCAGCGCATTCGGTTGATTGGCCAGATACTGCTTGGCCTGCTCGTATTCCGTCAGCGAGATCTTATTGTTTTTGAGCAGCTCACCCAGTATCTGCTCCTGCTCAATACGCTTCTGACTTGCCTCCCACAGTGGGTCCATCTCACCGCGCAATGCCCGGTAGGCATTCATCATCTGCTCGATGGTCATCACGGTGTCGCCCGATGCGGTGGCGGCCTCTTTGGCTTTGCGTGCGTGGATATCGGCCATCTGCTCACGCACATTGGCCATGGCCGCTTCAAGCTCGGCGGCTTTGGCCGGGTCGCTGTCGCCCAGCCGTTTTCTGGCGGCCTCCAGCTCAGCCAGATCGGCTTTCAGCTTGTCGATCTGCGGCTGATATTTACTCAGCAGGGATTGCTCGTTTGGCGTGAGAAAGCCCGTTTGGGTATCAGGCACTGATGACGCTGAGCCAGCGCGTAACACCTGATTCATCTGAGTAGACACATAGCCTGCCGTGGCCTTGAGAAGCGTCTTCTGTTTCTCAAGCTCGGCCAGCTCTTGTGTTATATCCACCGCTGAAAACACCTCGTCCGATGCCACGCCGAATCCACTGGCCAGCGCTTGCTGGTAACGCTGTTTGGCATCGGCAATCTGCTGATCAACCGTGTTCAGCTGCTGGCTGATGTCGAAGGCTTTATCGTTGAGCTGAAACAACGACAGGCTGGCCAGCTGTTCACGCAGCGCAGAGGTCTGGGTGGTCAGCTTCTCTGTGCGGTCTTTCGCAGTCTCAAGGCTGGAAATGTAAGTGGCGTAGGCCGTTACTCCCAGAATCAGCGCCCCCGCCGGGCCGCCTACCAGATTGAGCGCCCCCTGCAGCCCACGCGACACGACACTGGCGCGGCGGGCCGCTTCGGCATAGTTGGCGGTGGCCGTGGCCGCCACAGACTGCGCGGCTGACAGCTTCTGGCTGCTGGTAGTCAGCGCGGTAATGGCGGCATTGTGCTGCTCGGTAGTGCGTGCGCTGGCCAGCGCCTGCTGGGCTTCCCGCTGGGCCTGCGCGGCCATCCACACCTTGCCATCGGCGCGGCGCTTCTCTGCGGCGGCCAGCGCCTCCTCCTGTTTCAGTTGCTGATAACTGGCTTTCGCTTCTGCCACTTTCGCGGCAGTGGCTGAGGCAATAGCAGGCAGATAGCGCGATGCCACCACGCCTGAGAGGGCAATCAGTGCTTCGTCCCAGTGCTCGGCCACCACGCCGCCCTGCTGCATGGCATCCACAAAGCGGTTGACGGGGTCCGTCAGCAGGCTGGCACTGCTGCCGCTCAGGCGATTCATCAGGCCGTCATACACACCCACCAGCCGCTTCATGGCCAGCTCGTAGTCTTTGACGGCCTGCGCATCCAGATCGGGCATAGCCACACCGAGGCTGCGCGCTTCAGCGGTGAAGCGTTTCAGCAGTTCGGCATTGCCACGCAGCAACGGCAGCAGGCGGCTGCCATCGTCGGCAAGCATTTCCATAAAGGTAATCTGCTCGCCGGTGGGCAATTGCGTTACCGCTTCGGCCAGCTTGAGGATCAGCTGATCCGGTGCGAGGTTTTTGAACTCCTCCACGTTGAGGTTAAGGGTCTTGAACAGGTCAACCGCCTCACCGCCGCCGTTGGCGATAAAGTCGTTCACCTTATCGGCGGTGTCTTTAAAGATGTCGCCCATCTTCTTGCCGCTCACGCCGACCTTGTCGGCAGCGTATTGCCAGGCAAGCAGCGTTTGCGATGACATGCCCAGGGTGTCGGCGAGGTTCACCGCCTCACTCACCGCCTCCACCCGGAATTTGGTGGCAAGCACACCGATGGCCGCCGTCACTGTGCCCAGCCCGGTGTTGAAGCGGGCATAGGCAGCACCAGCACGGAGGATAATGCCGGTGCTGGCATCCATCTCTCTGGCCAGCGCTCTGACCTGCCGTTGTGCCACGCCGCTGCTGCGTTGCAGTTTCTCCTGCTCTTCCCGCGTGGTGCGGATTGCCCTGATACCGCCTTTGCTGTCGCCGGTGATGACGATGGCGGCTTCGTATTTATTGACCATCAGCGTTTTGTCTCTGCGAAATGTTGCAGTGCGCCCTGCTCGATCAGCTTGACCTGATCAAACACCTGCAGGGGCTGAGCTGCCTGAGTAAGGGTGATCACACCGAGAATGACGTTGCCATCGAGGCCCAGCGGCCCGGCGTCGGTCAGGCGCCAGTCCGTCGAACAGCGCACAAACACCTGCCATGCCTGATGATGCTCCGGCCAGATCTCGACCTGCTCCTGCTGCCGCAACGAGGCCAGCTGCTGCGCGATGTATTCCGGCGAGTAGCCATAAAACTGCAGCTCCTGCTCTCGCTCGTGCAGCTCTGCCACCGTGACAGGCCGATGGCCCGCCCAGCAGCGGCCCAGGTCGATCAGCCGTAGTTCTTTTTTGCCACCGCCTCGTTGTATTCGCGGATCAGTGCCGGGCCAGCACAGGGGTCATTCTTAACGGCCTCCAGCAGCTCGGCCTTGCTGAAGCCTTCCTGCTCCAGCTCCGGCAGATCAACCAGCACCAGATCAAGCAGGCGCTTTTCAGAGCTGACCACTTCGTCTGTCGGGGCAATGCGGAAGGTGGCCCGCAGCGTACTCTGGTCAAATTCGCCCTGCTCGTTGGGGATGTGCACGGTGACAAGGCGGGTAAATTTGCGGTCTTTAGTCAGTTGAAATTGCATGGTCAGCGCACCGTGATTTTGATGCCCACGTTACTGGCGTTAGGCAGGGGTTTGAGGTCAAAGGAGTAAGCCACCTGCCCGTTGATTTCGCTTTCCGACAGGTTGGTCAGCTGGGCTGTCACCTCCAGCTCGATGATGTTGCCCGCCACGGTGCCGTGCACGACCTTCAGGGTGCTGACCTGCACACCGTTATCTGAGCGGGTTTTGCTGAACCAGTTCACGGCGGCCAGTGACGCCGGGGCAATAAAGGTCAGCTTGCCGGTGGGCTGCATCTTGTAGAGCGCCGTTTCTTTCTGATTCGGCCGGTCGATGCGCTCCACCGTGCCGCCGCTGGCCAGCGTCAGTTCCGTGAGCGCAATATCAATGTCGTCTACTGTGGCGGTGGGCGTGTTGACCGCACTCGGTGGCACCGGGTCTTTAAAGGCGCTGGTATCCGGCGTGAGCACAGCCACTTCAGACGGGGCGTTGTAGCCGCCCATCATGCTGCTGAAGCTGAATTTGGGCAGCTCACCTTCTTTCAGGCTCAGCTCTACCAGACCCCGGGCGCCATCAATAATGTGCTGCTGCATCTTGTTGCCCGCCGCCACCCGCATAAAGGCGGCGGTGATCATTTCGTAGTTGCCATCGGCCAGCTCGTACGTCACGGCGGTACCGGCGGTGAGGGTTTCGGCATAGCCACAGGCCCGCAGCAACGGGCCATAACCCGGCGCCGTACCGGCTACCCCGGCTCCGGCGGCATACACCTCGAAGCTCAGCTCGGTACGCAGTTTGGTTTTGATCTCGCCGAAGTTGCCTTCACCCAGACGGTCTACCTCTTTACTGATAGCGTCGCCCTGCTGGTAACTGATCACCAGATTATTGACGTCTATGGCATGGGCACCGGTGAGGCCGACAGGTGCGCCACTGGTCGACTGAATGGCAGCCAGCAGGATTTTTTGCCGGAATGTCATAGGTTGCATGGCCATCAGCTGTTACTCCCGGTGGTGGGTTTGGTTTTCGCCGAAGCGGTTTTACTGGCAGGCTCGACAGGCGCGGCTGCACCCTCTTCTGCCACCGTGTCAGGTAGCGCTGCGGCACTCGGTTTCGATGCGGCAGGCACGCGCTGTCCATCGACCAGCACAAAGCTGCCGCCGCTCAGGGGGCTACGCATGGGGAATCTCCTGAAATAAAAAAACCGCCCGAAGGCGGTGTGATGTGACGTGACATCCTCCCCTGCCTAAAGGCAGGGGATTCCTATGGTGCTACGAATGAGTTGCCTCACGCATAGTCGCTTCGATGGGTTCCTGCTGCTGACGGCATGACTGCACCGCTCACTTCACAGGCCAGCCGGTCTATACCGACGCGCATCACCTCGGTCAGCACCTTGCGGTTGATCCGCTCGCCGATCAGGCGGCCCATGGCCCGGGCATCACTCACCTGCACTATTTCGGCATCCTGCTGTAAGGGCACCAGCGTCGGGGTCAGGTGGCTGTCGAACTGCAACAGAAAGCGCTGCTCGGTCAGCATCTGAGTTAGCAGGCCCATGGCCAGTGTGGACTGATCCACCGGCAGCGCGGGCATGGCCACGTTGCCCTGCTTCATCGCCAGCTCGCACTCCTGCCAGTAGCTCAGGGCGGTCTGTCGGGCCTGAGCCAGCGTGTTGATGTCGGTGCTCGGGGCATCGGTGAAGTGATAAGTGGCCAGCAATTGCGCGAGAAAATGGCGGAACGGCCCTACCCGCTCGGCATCGGCTTTGAGGTAGACGTGCTCCAGCGCGTCGATATGCACCATGCGCAGCTGGGCTTTGCGGTGCTGCATGGGCTTGATATGGAAGGATGGCAGGCGCTCATAGGCTTTATAAGGCTCGACAATACCCAGTGCCTGCGTCAGATCGCCCGCATTTAACCAGATGCCTTTGCCTTCCACGGTGATGCGCAGGGGTTTGTCGTGATAGGTAAAGTCGTGGAAGCGCAGTTCCGGTGGCAGGTAGCGGCCGGTTTTACGAATGGCGGGCAGCACTTCGGCGGTGACCCATTTTTTAAAGCGTTTGGCTTCGGGCTTGCGGCTTCGCAAGATCGCAGAATACAAGCCGGACTCATTGATAATCAGAATTTCTTGATCGCCAGAGGGGGTACGCACAATCTGCGTACCCTTCTCGTCATCATCGAGAGAACGGGTCATATCGCTAGCCATGCGATATTCGAGAGCCGCGGCTACGTCGCCAGCAATGAACCAGACTTGGCCATTTTGTTCGATGGTGCGGACGGCGTGTTGATCGAAAGAAAACGGAATGATGTTCGACATGATGAAACTCCTTTGATATTGAGTTTCCGCACCCAAACGCCAATTTGGGTGAGCGGAACCGTGCGGGTTGGCGTACCAGCTCAAAGGGACTGGCGAGCCCGAAGGCTCCCACGCACGGACCGCCCATAATGTAGGCGTGACCATGCCGAAGACAAAAAAATACCGCTATTAGGCGGTGGTTTTGTCCACCTTTGATTTCAGGGACGCCAATCCCAGGCCAATGATTTTGCACCGGCATGGGAAGTGTAGGGCGACTTGCAGGATAGCGTCAAGCCATCAGCTGTTACTCCCGGTGGTGGGTTTGGTTTTCGCCGAAGCGGTTTTACTGGCAGGCGCGGCTGCGCCCTCTTCTGCCACCATGTCAGGCATGCACAGTCCATCGACCAGCACAAAGCTGCCGCCGCTCAGGGGGCTACGCATGGGGAATCTCCTGAAATGAAAAACCGCCCGAAGGCGGCTGGTTAGCATTAATGGTCTGTTATTGAGTAAACCACTGCTTACATTGAGCAGCGACTCGGTTAAATGGAATTTTGTGCATGTCTATGCAAATACCCCACATGCATTTCTGAAAATAGTCCGGACCGTTTTTTTTAATAGTCATCTCACCTTTACTGATGAGCTTTCCATTACTAATCACCGCCGGGGCTGAGTTATATTGCCCTTGGGTTTCCCAGCATTCCTCACCGGTGCCATCTGCCCTAATGTTCACATATTGAGTTTGACCACCACCCTCTCCCACCCAATAGCCCGTCAAGTCGGGATCAGGTGTAGGCGTATATCTATGTGCAATATCATTCACTGCACATCCAGATAGCAGCAAAAAAGACAAGGCAATAACTCTCATGGCTGAACCTCATTAAATTGACGATTCAACTATAGTTATGCGCCCTTAATTCGGTCAATAACCTTGAATAGCACCTATCTGACGTACTGACGCTGGGTCCAGAAATCGCGCCAGAGCGACACCCGGCCAAACTGCCCGACCTGCTGGCCACCGCCGAACTCCAGCGGCTCATAACGGCCTCCGATGTCGTGGCCGAGCAAGGCCGTGCGGGCTGCCAGCCGCTGTGCTTCCAGATCGTCATGCTGGCAGATATGGCACACTGCCCAGCGCTGGGTGATGGGCTGCAGGGTGTAGGTCGCGAGAGACTCCCCCGCGCTTTCATCCACCTGCCATACCGCGACGGCAGGCAGCGTGTGTGCCAGTTGCAGCACTGACAGCTCCACGTCAAGGCGCAGGCGTGACTGCTCCAGCTCGTTGTCGACCATCTGGTCGGTGATCTGGGTGCTGGGGTCAGTGGCGAGCACGGTAAACAACACGTCTGCCGTGTCAGACAGAGCCAGAAAGCTGCCCTGCCGCAGCGTCACCACGAACTGCGCCTCACGGGCGACAGCGACACCATCGACGTACACCGGTGCGCCGCCGACCGGCTGATACACCACAAAGGGCATCGCCGGAGTATCCGTAAAGCGCACCGGGTAGACGCGCTCAAAGGCGGCTCTGAGGTTGTCCACCAGCGACGGCACTTCGATTGTGGCCTCCAGCCCCGTCGCCGGTGGTTGCCAGACGGTCAGCCCGGCCTGTTGCAACAACGCTGCGATCATCATGGCGGCCCCTCGCTACGCTGTTTTTGCAGGTAGCGCTGCAAGCCCTGATAGAAACGCGGCAGTATCTGCCCATCGGCGGCATTCAGGGCGCGGCGCATAAACCAGGTGGCGCGCTGGCCGGGGTGAAAGTAAAAACGGTTGTATGCCGGGTTCAGTACCCGCTTACGCTGGCCCGCGATCTGCCGGGTTTTGCGCCGTGAACGGCGGCGAATGCCCGCCTCAACGCCGTGCTCGTTCAGGCTGCCGATGTAGTCCTGAGCGTAGCCGCCCACTTTGCGCAACGGCCCGACCGCTACACCGGCCTTACCTGCGCCGATCTCCGGTAGCGTAAAGCCGCGTAATTTTTGCGCTGTGCGGGGCGTCAGTGTGCGGGAGGTAATGGCCCGTTTTAGTTCGCCGTCTTTCACCGGGGCCGTTTGCCGCATGGCGCGGGTGACGGGCTGGGCGGCGTAACGCAGCCCGGCTTTAATGGCCTTGTCACGCAGGCCGGCTTCCAGATCATCCAGTGCCTGACTGATCTGCTGCTGGTAGTGCAGTTCGAGCGACATATGCACCTCCAAATAAAAAACCCGCCGAAGCGGGTTTGAAAACTATGAAGTTAAAAGGGATTTACCACTTACAAGCCTCTTGCAGTGGTTTGATAGCCTCTGATAATCCACGCAGATCAAAGGTAGTTGTTACCGGACTTTCAGAATATGGAGTAACTTGCGCCAACAATTGATCATGGGTCATCAGCGACTTGATGTACGCAATATCTTTCCCGTAGTAGAAGGTAGCAGTGTTGTCAGTTGAGAGTGTCCACGTAGTAGTTTTCGCTTTTTCCTTGTCCAACCGCGTGAGAACTTCCGTTGTCTCAAGCCCTAGATATACCCCCCAGATGATGAATGCATCTGTACTATTTTCCTTGCACCTGAGCATCAGTGTGGGTTTGGTGGTTGTCATTCTTGAGGTAATGTAGTTCTCTGCTTCGAGTGTAAGAAATACGTTTGTACTGTCGTCAATAGGTGAGGTTTCAGTTCTAACGACCCATTTTCCTTTGTCGATAGCTTTCGTTGTCACAACGTTCTTATCAACACCCAGCTTCTCTGCCAGAGTATCAAAGCACACCAATCGCTCTCCGTTGCCCTTGATTGCAGCACACTTGGCAATTTCCTGCTTTTCATCTGCGTGTAGTAAAGGCGATACGCCAGCCAGCATTGCTGCAATTAACCACTTTTTCATTCGCCACCTCCCTTACAAAACGCTGACTATAGATACACGCCCACAAGGAGGTCAATCACACTTATGTCAAACTGTTACTTCACCTCCTTAGCCAGTATTCGCAGCTGTGCCCGCTTTCCGGTGGGGTCGTAGGCGGTGGTGATCTCCAGTGTTTTGCCGCCGGTCTGCAGGCGCATATCGCTGGTGACGCCGTCGAGGTAACGCAGCAGCACGTCGTAGACGATGTGTGCGACAGTGCCCTGATCGGCGTCGCTCTCGCTGCCACTGACGGCGATAACGGAAGCACGGCGGGTAGTAACGGGTTGCCATTCGGTGACTTCCTCCCCGGTTCGGTTGTGCACCTTCACCCCGCGCAGCAGGGTGATGCGGTGCCTGAGTTTGCCTGCACGCATGGTGGTGCCTCCGCAGTGGTTGAGTCAGAACAGGCCGGGCAGCGTGAGCGGGGCCAGCAGGCTGTCTGTAAAGCGGGCGGGCAGCTCGGCGATGGCCACCCCTGCGCCATTGCCGACAATCAGGCTTTCGCGGTTTTCATACAGCGCCGCCACGGTGAGCAGCAGCCACTGCACCACGCCGGGGTAGTGGCTGAGGTCAGCCCCGGCCTCGTAATCGACAATGAGCAACCCCGGCGGGCGCGGGCCGGTCAGATGCAGGAAGGCTTCGCCGTTGCGGTTGACGATATGCCCCGGCATGGCCAGCGGCTGCACTGCGCCGTAACTGGCCGAGTCAGGCGAGAGATCAAACTGCCCTACGCCGACCAGCCGCCGCACCTGCCCTTTATCCAGCCGCTGATGGTCTGGCCGCGTGCTGGGCCAGTATTCGCGGTAGATCGCCTGACGCAGGGCGGCGCCGGTTTTGACTTCTGCCTGTTGCCGCGCCGCGGGGATCAGCATCTGCTCGATCAGGCCGCGCTCGCTGTCGTCGTCATCCAGCCTGCAGTGCGCTGCCACCTGTGCGAAGGTCAGCGGCTCGTCGCCGGTATAGCTCAGCAGCTCGGCCATCAGGGTTTCTCATCGTCATCGTCGGGGTTGTCGGGTGCGTTCGTTGAGGGGGCCGAGGGGGCCACGGTGCTCGTTGCGTCTGGCTCTTTGCTGGTTCTGGTTTTGCTGGCTTTCTTTTTACTGGCTGACTTGCCGCTGTATTCGGCCAGCCCTTTGTCGACCAGCACGGCGGCGGTGTCGGCCTCGAAGCCGGCCTTTTCATCCGCTGCGTAGCCGCGCCAGGGTTTTAGAAAGCGCACGATGTCGGTCGCCATGGTGAGTCACCTGTCGGGTTGAGGAGTTCAGTAAGGGAATATCAGAGCGGGCGGTGCCCCGCCCTGAGGGTGTGGCTATCGGTTAGAGCGATTTACCCCAGGTGACGCCGGTCAGCACCGCGACGGATTCCACATGGCGTGGGCCGAAGTCGTGCTTGGCAATCACGCGGATCAGCGTCTGATCACGCTGGAAGGCGCTGACCATGTTGCCTTCGGCGTCTTTGTAGGTGGCCTCTTTGCTGAGGTCGATCACCATATCGTCGTCTTCGCCGATAAAGCAGTCGGCAAAGTCAGTGAAGTGAATCTCTGACTCGTCGCCGTTATCGCCCAGATTGGTGGGGATCTGGGTGGTGGTGGCCACCGGGAAGCCCTTGAGCAGGTTGTTTTCCAGCGTGGGGTAAATGAAATTGCCGTTGCCATCGCGCAGGGAGGCCAGCCAGCGTTTGGTGCGTGGCGCCATGATGAACGCCGGGGCAATCATGTTGGCGTTGCCGTTCTCCAGCCGCAGGATCAGGCTCGACAGGGCCAGCTCGACGGTGTCGCGGTCGGTGGCTGCCGGGGCGGTGATCACGTTAAAGGCAGGCGCCCAGAAGCGCAGGCCCTTGGGCAGGTTGCCGGTGCCTGCACCGCGGATAAAGTGCAGGTCTTCGGTGAGGCCGATCGCCACGGTCAGATCGCTCACCACCAGCCGGTCAACGTTGGGGTTGGTGCCGGAATAGGCCAGCAGGTCGTTACTGATGGGCACGAGGCCTGCGAGCTTTTTCGAGCTGAGTTTGAGGTCTTCAAAGCTCATGGTGGTGACGGGGATATCTTCTTCGGTACCGATGTATTGCACGACCGCCCCGCCCTTGATGCGTGGGATGGTCAGATTGCCGTTGTTGAGCGGCAGCGACACGGTGCCAAGCCGACGCACCACGGACTTGGGCCGCAGCAGCTCGATCACCTCGGCGCTGAAGTTGGTGGGCACCAGTACGCCCCCGGCGCCGGGGGTGACGGTGCTCAGGGCCATGGCGACATCGGCACTCATGCCGTAATCACCGGCCAGCTGGGCGGCGTGCTGCTGGTTGCCACCGGCGGCGGCCAGCGCCCGCACCATTTGTGCCATGCGCGCGCCCTTGGGCAGCTCGGCAGCAAAGGGGCCTTCAATACGCGGGCTGCCTTTGTTGCCCTGCGCGCCCTCTTCCACCGGCACGGCGGTCTGGGCATTGCGGCGCTCGTTGGCTTCGGCGCGGGCCAGCTTGTCGCTCAGGCCGTTAAACTGAGCTTCCAGCGTTTCAAACTCGGCCAGCTGTTCAGCCGACAGGGTGCCGCCGTCGGCTTCCACCCGCCCCAGTGCCTGAAGCTGATCATTAATTACAGCGCGCTCATGGCGCAATTGGGTAATAAGGGACATGGTGTCCTCCTTTTTACGGACGAAAAAAAACCCGCCGGGGCGGGTTTAAAATTTCCTATTGTTTAAAGATCGCTTTTGACATTCAGCCACTCCCTATGAAAAGGGGCACCTTCTAAGTGTGATGAAAACTTATCAAAGAAATGTTTGATATTTTCTTTGTATATATCTTTAGACAAAACGCGGTCACTTTGTTCTTGTATGAATTCTTTAATTGTCAAACTCAGATCTATTTCGTGAAAAATTGTACTTTTAATAACATCATCATCAAAATTTTTTTTCCAAACTACAAAAAACAGATAATGTCTAAGTGCTGTCTTTCCTACTATATCTTTCAAGATATTTCTATAAAAATCACAATTCTCCAACGAGCTACTGCTAAGAAAATCAAGAATGTGACCTAATGAGAATAAGTAGGTTTGATATATTTCAGGTATTGGTTCTTTTTCCAATTCATGAAATTCTTTAAAATTTAGACGATCATGAAATTTATTCTCAAAACCTTGATCGTCGATACCCTCATACTGTTTAGTAACTTTATTTCTCAATTCTTCAATACGAGAAATAAGAATAAAGAACGTACTTTCAAACTTCTGCTGTTTCTGAGTATTATCAATTTCTTTTTGAATTGTTGTAGCTTCTTTCATCTCCTGCCTTGTTAATTCCATTTCCTGTTTACTCAGAGCAAGCTGATTCTCAGTTTGCTCTAGTGTTTTTTGGGAAATACTCAGCGACTCTTGAGTTTGCCTTAAAGTTATAATAAGCAAAACAATCGTAGCAAAGGCCATTAAAGGGTTAAGTACACCGCCGAAAAAATCTCCAACAACACCGAATTGTTCGCGGAGCTTAATGTGATCAACTGTGCAGTCTTTTCCACACCCTTCACCTATATAAGGAATTTGAACTTTCCATATATACAAAATGCCTATGGCGACAATTATGATCCCTACAATAGTAGAAATAACCCATGTCGAGTCTTTTTCCTTTTTATCTCCACTCACTGCTCAAATCTCCATTAGAAAAAAAGCCAGCATAGCTGTCACCATGCTGGCTTTCCACTCCGGGTGGTGACTTAACTCAGCCTTGCGTTAAATACTGGCCGGTCAGTTGGGTCAGGCGTTGCAGCCCGGCTTCCATGACGACGGGTAGCAGCTGCGCGGGTACGCGCTCTTTGACCAGCTGGGTGATGCTTGCGGCATCGGCCGGGTTGATGAATACGGCGCTCTGGGGGATCGGCGCTAACTGCATTTGCAGGTTGTGGTCGAGCTGGAGCACAAAACGCTGCTGGGTGAGCAGCTCGGTCAGCAGGCCGAGGGCGGCGCTTTCCTGATCTATCTGTGGCTGGGGCATGGCGACGCCTGCGTTGGCCAGCACCTTCTGGCATTCATGGTAATACTGGCTGGCTGCGTCGCGGGCGCTGGTCAGGCGATCACGGCTGACCGGCTCTGCACTGGGCCTGGCGCTGCTGAACAGTTCACTTTCCTGCAGTTGCTCCAGAAACTGCTGCAATGCTTTGGCCTTGCCCTGCTCGGCATAGGCAGGATTCGCCAGCCATTTGACCGCAGCGGCATCGAGCATGGGGTATTCCTGCTTGCCGAAGAGGCGGCGGCTGCGACGCTCTGCAGGAATCTGCTTCAATATCGGGCTCTGGCGGTACAGGCCGAGCACGCGCATTACGTCGGCTTCAAGGCACCAGATGCGGCCCGGCTCAACGATGATACGGAAGTGGCGACCATCCTGATAGGCCAGGGTGTAGGGCTTGCCGCTGTCACTGGCCAGTGCGGGGTGTGTGCTCTGCTGGTGAAGGCGCTTTTCGCACTCGATAAAGTAGCGCCGGGCTTCTCTGCCTTTATCGTTACGCTCAACCATCGCCAGCTCTTTGGCCATGTCTAGGGTTAGATGGTAGTCAGTTCTACCACGCCCATGCCCTATTCCCCGGTTTTGGGGAATAGCTATGAAGTCAGAGTTTTTGACGAATCCGTAGACTTCAATTCGATCTTTGATCCACGTAGAAAAGTCTTTGCCCACCTCCAAGAAAGCATGGAGCTGTCGGGCATCAACAAGTTGAGTAGTCTGGTTATCAAGTACACCGTTGAACACGGGTACCAGTGCATGCGATTGGTTAGCCATGGGGATGGCCTCCTTATGAGTTTAGTTAGTAGCGGTCTGCCAGTTAGTCGCTGGCAGCCGGGTGTCAACTGAGCCTCATAAGCTGCTCGGGCCTATTCCCCCGAAGGGTATTGTATTAACGCCTCTCCACCCGGCCATTACTTTCGTATAGGCGAGTTTGTACCTTTTTACGGGCACAAAAAAACCGCAAAGGCTGTCGGGTGCGGATGTCCGCTTATGAGTTCAGTGCTGACAAGTGTAGGCAGTGGGGGTTACGCCTGTCAACGTGCACTTCTGCCGTTATCGTTGCGTTCGACCATCGCCAGCTCTTTGGCCATGTCGAGGGTGATGTGGTAATCCTTTTGCGTAACGTTTCGACGGATTCCCGTTTTGGAAACCGTTAACAGGTAGTCTTGGTTTTCTATAAAGCCGTACTGTTCGATTCGCTCTTGAACCCAAGCAGCGAAAACTTTGCCCACACCAAGAAATGTATGGCGTTCACGAGTTTGGTACAGGGTGTGGGTGCCGGGAGGTTCGAAACGGTTCAAACGGACCGCGGACAGTTTTTCCCGAAGGTATTGTATGACTGTCGCCCTCCCGGCGGCACAGAAACGACAAAGCCCAGCGGTGCTGGGCTTTGGTCAGGCAGGTTGTTCCGATACGAATCACGCGTACTGCTTGCGCTCGGCTTCTTCCTGCAATTTCTTCGCTTGTTGCTCTTCAAAGGCTTCGCGCTGTTCGCGCTCTGCCATCATTTCACGGATCAGGCGTTTTTTCTCTGAGTCGGCAAACCGCTTCAGTACCTGACGGATCAACGGTTGATAGCCAATGCCGTTAGCTTTGGCGATCATTTTAAAGTCTTCAATCAGCGCTTTTTGCAGGCGGATTGAAATCAACTGCAGATCCAGCGCATCGTTCAGCGCCGCTTCGTCAATCGGATCTGCTACTTTAACGAACCGTTCATCCTGACCTAACTCGCCTGATTCCCACGCTTCTGCAGTTCCTGGAATTTTGGCTTGTTCGTTCATGCTTAGCTCCTTCATATGGCGATACGGGATGTGTACGGCCATCATTGCTGCGGATTGAAGCCCGACAGCATTTCGACTGCTGAAAGCAGTCACATCCTTACAGGGGAGTCCTGAAAAGGCAGTAAGCACCTCATTTAAGGTGCGCTTTTAGGGAACTTGAGTTCCCTTATACAAAGTAGTTTTTGCTAGTGAGCCAGCGTAGTTAAGACGCCTACATCAGTAGGCGTGCCTTCGGTAAATCTGCTGTATTGTTTCTGTCGCCTCGTAGCACGACTTGATGATTACCCCAATTTCGGGGTCATAGATATACATGACTTTAAGAACTCTACCGAAATCCGTTTCGGCCACAAACCACCGTGTAGGTGGGTCAGTGTAGTGTTCTTCCCGCTCATCCAATAGATCTTTACCATCTTTGTTGGCAAAGCATTGGATGATCTCCTCTTCACTTACGCCATGCTTAGATGCAAGCTTCTGGCGTATGTTACTGCTGATCACTAACTCCATGACACTCCCTGTATCTACTTTGTATATACAAAGTATATATCAACCAGTTTTTAAAAAACTACCCTCGCGCCAAACTAAATCACACCGCCTGCTCTGTACCGGGTAGCCAGTTGCAATCTCTGCCAGAGCCATCATAGCTCAACAAGAGCCCCTCACAGCCTCGCCTGCACGGCCAGTGCGCGTGCCCGTATGCCGATGCGCCGGGCCTGCTGACGTTCGGTGCGGCTGGTGGCAATGGCGCGGGCGATGTTGTCGACGGCTGCCTGCGGTGATTCCAGCCGATCAGCCAGCCCGGCGCTGATGGCGGTTTTGCCACGGTACAGCCCTGCTTCGGTGGCCATCACGCTGGCTGTGCTGAGGTTGCGGTAGTCTGCCACGGCGCTGACGAACATCTGGTAGCTCTCTTCGACGATCTCTTCGAGCACGTTGAGTGACTGTTCGCTCAGCGGTGCGTGGGGCGTCAGGTCATTTTTGTGGGCGCCTCGGTAGACGGTGGTGATTTTGACGCCCATGCCTTCTTCCAGTTTGGAGCGGTCGAGGTGGCTGGCGATGACGCCAATGGAGCCTACGCCGGAGGTCTGGCTGACGATGATGTCGCTGCAGGCAGAGGCGATGAGGTAGCCACCGGAATAGGCCATGTAGTTGACCAGCCCGGTGATGGGTTTGCTGGCCGTGGCCGCGCGGATGTCGGCGGCCAGCTCGAAGGCGCCGACCGCACTGCCGCCGGGGCTGTCGATGTCGAGCACGATGCGTTCAACCATGGGGTCTGCCACAGCGCGGTTGATCTGGCTGCGCAGGCCTTCGTAGCTGGTCATGGTTTCGCAGGGGTTGAGGTGCGCGCCACGGCTGACCAGCACGCCGTGCACGGGGATCACTTCGACCCCGGTATCGGCGATGGTGCGGCGGCGTTGTTCTTCGCGGATGGCCTGCGGGTCGGGGTAGTCTGCATCGTCCAGCATGCGTGGCTCTGTGATCTGGCCGACGCTGAGGTTGATGATGTTGAGGTGCATGGTCTGGTTGGCCCAGCGCACGGCCAGATCAAGCATGTCGGGCGTGGTCAGCAGCGGCTGGTTAAACAGCAGGCTGGCTGCGCGGAGGTGTCGTTTCATGCGGCGAGCATCCTGTCTATCAGTGTGCGCTGCTCTTGCAGGCTGGCGCGCACGTCGGGGTTGGTTGTGTCGGGGTAGCCGTTGGCGATGTCGACCATGTTGAGCGGGCTCAGGTAGATGTCGCCGTGCTCGACCGGGGGCATGTTTTCGAGCCTGCGGATGTCATTGACGGACAGCCAGCCCCATTGCCGGCCAACGGCGTAGGCGTCGTAGCGGCTCTTCTGGTCACCTCGCAGCAGGCCTGAGAGGTTGAATTCGATAAAGTAGTCCCGCCGGTCTTTCGGCAGCAGGAAGTCTCGCATCATGGCTTGTTCATGGCGCTTTACCCACGGCATGAGGGTGAAGACGACGTACTGAATCACGAGGTTTTCGACGTTGGCGTAACTGGCTTTGTCGAGGTCGTTGACCATGTGCAGCGGGATTTTGTATATCCGCGCGATGTCGACGGCGGTGGCCTTGAGGATGCCGAGTATTTCGGCATCGACGTTGGTCATGGAGACCGGTTTGAAGGTCATGCCTTCTTGCAGCATGGCGACCTTTTTGACGTTGTCGATGCCGCCGAACTTGGTCTGCCAGGCGTCGAGTATGCGGTCGATGGTGGCCTGTTCTCTGATGGGCTGCACTTCGCGTGGCCGCTCGATCACGCCTGATACGGCAGTGCCATTGGCGAAGGATTTGCCGGTGTATTGCCGCACGGCCTGTGCCATGCCGATGGCGTCGGCATGCACTTCGATGGGCGACAGGCCGGTGTAGCTGTTTTTGCTGAGCCAGCGAACGTGGTGGATCAGCCGCATGGGCACGGGCTCGCTGCCGTCGATGCGGTAATACGGCAGCAGGTCTGCGCCTTTGCAGACGATGACCCGTGACGGCTCCAGCGGGTATAGGCCGACGACGTTGCCATCGTTGCGACGCTCGATGCGGCTGAGGGCGTTGCCGCGCAGGCCAAGGCAGAGCTGGCTGAATTCGCGCTGTTCGTAGGCGGTTTGCCAGGGGTTGGGCTGGTAGCGCAGTACGTCGTACAGCGGGTGGTGGCTGGCTGTTTCGCGCTGGCCACCTTCTTTGCGCCGGTACAGTTCAAGGGGCAGCTGGCCGATGCTTTCGGCCAGCAGGCTGACGCAGTTTTGCAGGACGGTCAGGGCCATGGCGGATTCTGCTGTGACTCTGACACCAGTGACGGCTCTGCCGGAGCCGATCAGGCCACGCCAGAAGCTGCTGGTGCTGTCTGATACGGTGCCGACGTCTGCGCTGTCGCCAAGGCGTTGGCTGGTGAAGAACATGGTGGCTCCTGCGCTGCTTAGGGGGTGTGGGTGGGCTGCCGGGCGCGATGGCTGGCGACGGCTTTGTCTGCCAGCCATGCCCAGCCAAGCATGCCGGTGCCAGCGACGATCATGGCGCTGGGGATGTGGATCATGGCGATGCCTGCTATCAGCACGGCAAAGCCACTCAGGCCAATGACCCAGGTGAGGAAGGCGATGAATCTCACGGGTTGTCCTCAGATGCTGACATTGCTGTCTTCGTAAATGGAGGTGCCGCTGCCCGCCGCCACGTTGCCGCTGGTGCCGACGGCCATGATGCTGGCCACGATGCCGTCGATGCGGCCAGTGGCTTTTTGTTTGTCGACCTTGCGATTACCTGCCGGATCGGAGCTGGTGACGGCATTGCCTGCGCACCAGGTCAGCACCGGGTTGCCATCATGGCGGAGCTGATTGCCGAGCAGGCGCAGTTCAAATTCGTCTATCGCTGGCCCCATGTCACGGTAGCCCTGTCCGAAGGGTACCAGCGCGGGCAGGCTGATGCCGTCGTCTTCGATCATGCGCATGAGGTCTTCGATGCGCCAGCGGTCGTAGGCGATCTGGCGCACGTCGAAGTAGTCGCAGATGGTCACCAGCCGTTGCAGCACATGGCTTTTGCTGACAGCCCGGCCGGGGGTCACTTCGAGAAAGCGTTCCCGCAGCCATTGGGTGTAGGGCACGCGGTCACGCTCTTCGCGCTTGAGCAGCCCTTCTTCCGGTATCCAGAAGTACGGCAGCAGTCGCCAGCACGGGTCTTCTGCTGTGGGGTAAAACAGCAGCACCAGCGCGGTGAGGTCGGTGGTGCTGGACAGATCCAGCCCGGCGACGCAGGGGCGATCCCGCAGCAGGCGTATGCGCACCCGCTCTTCGGCCTGCGTCCAGATTTCCCATGAGATCCAGGGCGAGGCGGCCTGTGTCCATTCGCAGAAGTTGAGGCGGCGCACCACCGCTTCTTTCGAGGGCATGCCCTGCGCTTCGCCGATCTGTTCGCGCAGGTATTTGCGGCCGGGGATGCCGTCTTTGCGGCCTTCGAGGATGAAGTCGAGGGACGGATTGACCTTGGCCCAGCAGCTTTCGTCCTTAAACGGGTCGTCGCCTTTGTCGATGCTGCAGATGAAGGCGAAGACGGCGTCGTTGTGCTCTTTGCCTGCGCAGATGCGCGAGCCCATTTCGTGGTATTCCCAGCAGACGCTGGTTTTATCCGAGCCGCTGTTGGTGATCATGAAGATCAGCGCCTGGCTGCGGCTCTTGGTGCCTGCTCGCATCATGTTGACGATGTTGCCGTTGCGGTGCTCGTGTATCTCGTCCAGCAAGGCGATGTGTGGGCGCGGACCTGACTGGCCATCGTCGGCGCTGATCGGTTTGAAGAAGGAGGCAGTCCGCGGGTAGTAAAGGTTCCAGACCTTTTCACCGATGCCTGAAGGCACCAGCCGCGAGGCCAGTGCAGGCGACTGGTTGTACATGGCCACGGCGTCTCGAAAGAGGATCATGGCCTGATCTTTCTTGGTGGCGGCGGCGTACACTTCGGCGCGGGCTTCGTCATCGGCCATCAGTCCGTACAGGCCGATCCCGGCAGCCAGCGGGCTTTTACCCGAGCCTTTGGCCGTTTCAATGTACGCCAGCCGGAATCGTCGGGCGCCGTCGCTGTCTTTCCAGCCAAACAGGCTGCCAAGGATGAATGCCTGCCAGGGCGCGCACAGGAACGGGATGCCTTCGAAGTCACCACCGTTGAGAAACAGCACGTCTTCAAAGAAACCGATCACGCGCCGGGCAGCAGCCAGATCCCACACCAGCCCACGCTTGTGGCCGTTTTTCAGATCACGCAGGTGGCGCTTGCAGGCGTTGCGGATGTCTGGCCCGGCTACCAGTTCCCCTTTCACTACTGCCTGAGCATAGGCGGTGGCTCTGTCTTCTGCTTGCGTCAGCTCGCGCAGCTCAGAAGTACTTGGCCGCGGCCTCTTCATGCTCATTGGGGAACAGGTTTCCTTGCGCGGGGGCGGCAGGTTTCAGCGTTCGCCGCGCCATGGGGGAGAAGCCAAACTGTGCCCCCGCCGCGTTAGCGCGTTTTTCGGCATCGTTGGCCAGCTGTCGCCAGACAGAGATCTGTTTGGCACCGGTCGCGAAGGTTTGTACGTCACCCTTGTCACCCGATTCTGAGCGCTGGTTCTGCTCGGCGATCATGCAGCGAAACCGCTGCCAGTCGGCGACCGCTTCGCAATAGGTGGCGAGGGCCATCATGTCGAGGGTGGAGATCAGCCCAAGGGTGATGAGGTCAGGCAATACGCGCTGCCATTCGGCCGCGGCATCTTCCGTCAGCCAGTCGGGCATGGGCGGTGCTGCCACAGGCACCGCCGGTGTGGCGGCTTCGTCCAGCAGCTCCGACATGCTTTTTTTGCTGCGATTCCCCTGCAGCAGGTGGACAGTTGCCGGTTTGGCCGGCCGTCCTGAGTTGGCATTACCCGCCATAAGCCCTCCCTGATCAGGCTTTCGTGAGATACCCCCCCTCCCCATTTTTCCCGGTTGTGCAAGAAGAGGGGGGCATGCGGTCTAGAAGAAAAATCGGCAAAAGTCTGGGTACCCCCCTACCCCCTGCGATGGTCAGCCGGGGGAGGCGCGGTTCCAGTGGTGGTTCGGGTCGAGGGGGCGGCCATCGGCACCGCACCCCGCCACCCGGCCCGACCGTTCGAGCTGCTGCTTGACGCTGTCGTGGCAATGCTTGCAGAGGGGCTGCCAGTTGCTGCGATCCCAGAACAGGGCCTTGTCACCCCGGTGCGGAACGATGTGGTCAACCACCGATGCCGCAACCACCTTGCCCTGCCGATCACACAGGCAGCACAGCGGATGACGGCGCAGATAACCATCACGCGCCCGTTGCCAGGCATAGTCATACCCACGCTGGGATGACGACGCCCGCCGCTCAGGACTGGCTGCCATACACACTCCCCACCGATCAGTTGTTGTTCATGATTATTTCTGTTAGCCCAAAAGCACTAAGGCCCGCTATTGCGGGCCTTAGTGCTCGTTGTTGACATCCTCCCCGCACTAAAAGCACGGGGCTTGTCTCGCTACTTGGTCAGATACCGGCCAGTCAGTTTGGTCAGGCGTTGCAGCCCGGCTTCCATCAGGGCGGGCAGTAACTGCGCCGGAATGCGCTCGCTGATTAACTGGTGGATGCTCGCCAGATCCTGTGGGTTGATCAGCAGTGTGTCGGGCTGAATGGGTGTGAGCTTCATTTGATGGTTGAGGTCAAACTGCATGATGAAGCGTTGTTTGCCCAGCGCTTGGGCCGCCAGTGCGACCGGATCCTGACTTGGCTTCTCCAGCAGCTCTGGTCGGGTGAGCAGCTCGCTCAGGAATTTTCTGAACGGGGGCACGCGCTGGTCGTGCGCGTAGAGGAACACTTGTTCCATCCCTTCCAGTTTGATCATCCGCGCTCTGCGGTTTTTATGCGGCATATCGTCCCGCACAAAGCGGGGATGAATGCGGCGGTATGCAAACGCGGGTTCGCTCACCCCCAGCGCCTCGGTCAGGCTACCGGCTGAGAACCAGATATCGTTGCCTTCCACGGTGACGAGAAGCGTTTTGCCCTCGTAGAGGTATTCGTAAAACTCCAGCGCAATGGTGTTGTCTGGTAACGCCGCCGGGGTGGTTGCGGCGGTGGCAGCCTGATGGAATCGCTTTTCACACTCGATAAAGTATCGGCGTGCTTCTCTGCCTTTCTCATTACGCTCAACCATCGCCAGCTCTTTGGCCATATCGAGGGTCAGGTGGTAATCAATGTTTGGGCGACCACCTGTAGGTTTTTTCCCGTTTTGGAAAAAACTCACAAAGTCCTGATTTTCTTTAAATCCGTACTGTGTGATTCGACCTTGAATCCAGGCTGCGAAGGTTTTCTTTACGCTGAGGAAGCCGTGCAGCTCGCGTGCATCGACCAGTTGAGCGGGTTCGTTATTGATAGAGCCGGAAAACACTGGGACCAGTGCTGTAGTTGAGTTGGCCATGTCTGGCACTCCTGTATGTTCTTTTCTACGAGAAATAGGGAGTCGGGAGGGTAGAAACGGCCATACAAACCGCGGACTTATTCCCCTTTCGGGTATTGTATTCGTCGCCCTCCCGGCATAAACCGGGCAGCCATAGCTGGCGCACCTGCTTGTTGCAGGCACAAAAAAGCCAACGCTGACGGGGTTGGAGTAATCCGTGTATGTAAGAGGTTTCTACGCCTCGGGGTGCAGTTTAGGTGCGACTCCTTGAAGACGTCAATCAGAAATCGTGTTTTAGCCGTTACGCCTACCCATACACCCCCTCCACCGCCTTACCCCAGCACAATGGCCAGGTTTCCGGGTGGGGCTGGCCGGGTCGCCAGTTGCGGTGGTAGACCGTCCAGCCCAGCGACTCCTCGGTGCGGTTCGGCAGGCGGCCGGGGTCAGTCCAGAGCAGCAGACGGGCGAAGCAGCAGGCCAGCACATCATCGAACTCGATAGCCGCATACACCGCCGGGATGGTCGGTGGCACTTGGCGTGCGGCGCAGATCTCTGCGGCAAGTGCGCGGGTGGCTTTGTGCTCCAGCACGCCCTTGACCCCACCGCCCTGCTCGAACTGCCATAACCCGTGGGCAGGGCCACCGATCTGATGGCGATAGTGCAGGCGTGATTCCTGCCCGCCGATGGCCAGCAGCATCACTTCTGCCTGCGGGCTTCGCATCTTCTCCGGTAGCAGCTGCAAGGCAGGCTGGATGATGCCCGTGCGGATCGCGTTGTAATCGACTTCACTCATTGCCCACCTTCCCCACTACCTTTGGCAGCAGCATTTCGATCACAGACCGAAGCTCAGGCTCAGTGGCATGTTTCACCGCCTGAATGCCTGACGCCTTCACCTGCTCCAGCACCTTGCCCATCTTCTGCTGGCCATCGCCGCCCTGCTGCTCGGCGCTGAGAATGGCCGAGGTAACGGCGTGGCGCAGTTGTTTATCCATGGCGGTTCGCAGCACGATACGGCCGACGAACAGCACCAGCTGTAATGCCCATGCAGGCATGGTTCACCTCCTCCCCATCGGGATGCATCGCTGAATGGATTGCTTAACGTTCAGAGCCGACCTGCTTGCCGACCCATTTGATGGCGAGACCACGCAACGTAGTCACACCGAGAAAACCGATGGCCCCGCCAACGGCCATGACGACGTTCTCCGGCAAACCGAGCCAGGCAATCAGACTGCCTGAGCACAACGTCAGCGCACCGGAGATCAGTGCCTCCAGTGCCAGCCGGACCGGCTTGGTCTCTTTGCCGTCGTACAACACACGCAAGATGGAAATTACGGCAGCCATCACAGCCCCCTGCCAGGTTGGCGAGGTAGATAACGCATGCCAGATCGCCAGCCAGAACTGCGGTTCTTTCTCCGGCATTGCGCCCTCCCACGATCAGCCCAGAAACGAAAAAGCCCCGCACAGGGCGAGGCTCAGAATGAGTGCTACAGAAACGACAAACCCGGCACGGGGCCGGGTTTGCAGTGGTGAAGTGCGATTGCTACGGGTGCACTTCTTCGAAGATAGCGACATTGAACACCCCGATTCTCATGGCAGCAAGGGCTTTTTGCTGCCACCGGCGAATGTAGGCGAACACCCGGCCAATCCCGGTGAAAAAGTCCGGTTTTGGGCAAAACGCAGCAGCGGTGATCAGGTGCTGTCTGGCGAATTCAGGGTGAGACACAAGGTTAGACGGCTGTATCCCTTGTGGCTTCTGGCTTTGTCCCACTGTCCCACTTGTCCTACTACTTTCTTCACCTATAAAAGAAAGAAAAAAGAAGGCGTGCGCGCGGCGCGCGTATACGCGCGTGCGTAGCAAGGTGGGACAGTGGGACACGCCAGTAACGGCGCGGGCTGTAGCGGTGTCCCAGCATGACAGCCAGCTGGGACGGTGGGACAAGATCAGGTGAAGGCTCACGCTGCGCGCTCCAGCAGCAACTGAGCAATGGCCAGATGGGCCTCATGCAGGCGACGGTAATAGGTCGCCCGGCTAATACGGCAGGCAGCTATCTTCTGTTCCTCCAGACTGTCATGGTTGGTGTAATGCTCCAGCACGATAAACCGCAGCGCCTCCGATAGCTGTCGCGTCACAATCAGCTCGATGTCATAGCCACGGTCAGTCAGCACCTTGCCGCCGGGGCTGCCACGAATCAACACCCCCTTGCTCTCCATCAGACGGGCAATCATATTTTGCCCGCGCGGCTCCTCCTCCTGCTGACGTGGCGGGTGATACTCCTGCGCCCAGTCCTTCAGCAAAGCATCCATCGCGGCAATCACAGGACCGGCTCCAGCTCTTCCACTGCCGGGCTGGCTTCGGGGGTGGTCTGCTCCTCATACTTGATCCAGTTATCGGGCCGCTTATAACCCCAGGGCCGGGCGCCGGAGCGCGTCGGCTTGGTCAGCCGTGCCCGACGCCAGCCCAGCCGGTGCATGATGTGGCCAATACGCATCTGCTCAGGCTTGCCCCAGTGGCCAAAATCGAGCTTCAACGCATCCGACAGAATCACATCACTGGTCACAAACTCACCAATGTAATACTCCAGCCAGTTCAGAACCTGATGCTCCCAGGCATCCACCGCATAGCGGCTGTCCTGTTGCTCCTCAAACAGCGTTCGCTCCTCCGGCTCCACCCACCAGATCGCCCCATCCCGGTAGCACTGCATCGCTTCGGCCCACAGCTGATCACGAATCTCACGGATGGCATCCAGGTGGATGGTTGTCACCGTCACCGGCCAGTAACGTCGGTTGCCCGTGCTGTCCTTGAGGTATTCCTCCTGATTGGTGGTGCCAGCGAACACACACTGGCGTGGCAGATCAATCGCCCGTCGCCCGTAACTCTCGCGAAAGGTATCTACACGCGCCCCGAAGAACTGTTTGGCCTTGGTGCTGTCGGCCTTGTTAAAGGCATCCAGCTCGCCCAGCTCGATAATCCACTTGCCGCGAATGGTCTGGAACGCTTCCTTGTCGCCCAGAGTAAAGGGCGTATCCATAAACCACTCACCGCCGAGGATCGACAGCGCCGTGCTCTTGCCCGCGCCCTGCCCGCCTTCGAGGATCAACACGTTATCCATCTTGCAGCCGGGATCCATCACCCGCGCCACCGCGCCGACCATCCAGCGCTCGGCTACCAGCTCCGAATACTTACCCGGCGCCACCCCAAGGCACTGATTCAGCCAGAACGACAGCCGCGGCGTGCCATCCCACTGGAGCGACAGCAGATACTCCTTCACCGGATGCGACGACGACTGCGCCGCCACCACCGTAACGGCCTCCACCACCGCGCCAATCTTGGTATTGAAGTTGTAGGTCTGTGACAGCCAGTTAAGGGTCATCGTGTCATCAGTATCCGACCACTCGCCGGTGCTACCACCGTAGGGCGGCGTTTTCGCCTTGTAGACCTTGGTGCTGAAATCATCGCGGCGGATCACACCCTGCCAGCGCACATCATTCGAGAGGATCAGCACCACGTTGCTCATGTGCGACACCAGTGCGCCTGACTGAGTGTATTGCAGCTTGTCTTTCCAGCCGCCGACCGCCTCCGGCCGCACCACCTCCATGATCTGATCACGCACCCGCTCCAGTCCTTCGGCCAGGTGCAAGTCATTAAAATCCGTCCAGCTATCCTGCCGATCCGGGCCAAAGGTCGGCTTCAGCCACTGCCCGCCCAACACCAGCGCCGCATCGTCCGCCTTCTCTACACCGGGGTTCCATGCTTCACCGCTGGGGCGCTTGGTCTTCCAGTCATCATCGGCGCAGAAGATCAGCGGACGGCCGGGGAACAGCTCCCGCATGGCCTTACCCACCGACAGCAGATTGCCCGCATCAAAGGCCACCGCCACCGTAAACTGCGTCGCCATATGGATGCTGGCCGCCGTGGCATAGCCTTCCGCCACCAGAATCGGCTCACCGGGGTCAGGGTGACGGCCCAGCATATGGAAAGCGCCCTCTTTATCCATCCCTTTGGGCACATACTGCTTGGTCAGCCCCGACTCCGGGTGCGACGCCGGGTAGATCACCTGCAGGCCGACAATATTCGACTTACGGTCACGCATGGGCACCAGCACCGAACCGTTCGGCGTGAACTTTACCCCAACCGGCACTACCTGCTTGCGCAACAGATACGGGCTGGCACCCTTATCGCTCATACGCTCCCAGAATTGCCGCGCCCGTTTCGCCGCGACCCGCGCAGCGTGCACCTTACGCTCCCGCGCCTTCTGCATGGCCTCAGCCTGCCGGGCCTTCAACACCTCGCGCTCTTCCGCCGTCAGCGGCACGCCCTTGGTCTTGATCTTGTGCGGCTCCTGCGTGCGCCAGTCACCATAGGCACCGAAATACATCACCCGGCCAGATGTCGTATGGTACTGATGCACCACATACCAGCCGGTCGCCTTCTTGCCCTTGTCGCCTTCCATCGGGCAACGTGACAGCTTACCCAGCTCCAGCGGAGTGGAAGGCTGCAGGCCGTATTGCCGCAGCTGGCTCATCACCTCATCCAGCGCCTCAAAGCTCATCCCCGCGCCCTCCTTGCCGCCGCGTCACGCTTCTCGGTTATCGCCTGACACTCAGCACACCGGCAGCAGCCCTCCTGCATGGCCAGCCTGCGCCGGGCGGGAATCTCACCGCCGCAATCGACGCACTCAAACAACACCGGGCCACTAAGAAGAGGCTGACGCGCAGACAGCCAGTGATCCATCCGCAGCTCGATCAGCTCACTGGCTCTATCGACGTTATCCATGGGAGTGCCCTCCCTTGCCCTGCAGATGGACCAGCCTGGCCCGCTGATACAACCCCACCGCCGCACGAATCAGCCGGTTACTCAGCTTCTGCGTGGCAGCCAGCTCACTGGCGGAAATCTCCCCGTCCTCGATATGCTGCGCCGTGGCCTCCACCGTATCGGCGGCAGTACGCAGCAACTCACTGGCACTGGCCACCAGATTGGCCGGCACCTCCTCAAACTCCAGCCGGGCCACCTCAAACCACAACGTATTACCCAGCTCAGCGTGCAAGGCATCCAGCACAATGGCGCGGCCCTTCGGCTCCACATAACGGAGGAAGTCCATCACCTCGACCAGATTCAGCACATGGTGGGTATGGGCAGGATCAAACTTATGAGAAAGGGTTGTCGGGTTGCGGCCCGTGGCATACGCAAAGCCGGTGATACCGCCCCGGCAATACGCCTCACTCCGCGCGACTAAACGCAGCGCCTCCGGCAGAGGCAACACCTCACGCTCCAGGCGATCAAAAGAATCAGACATGGCAAAAATACCTAAACGCTGCCAGTGCCCAAGCACGTACACCTTTGATAGAGTACGCAGTACGGCACAGGCATGACTGTGTCCAGCGGATGGCTGCTCTGTGGTGGAAAGGCCATCCGCGCCCTAACGGCTACGCCGTGGCCCGGTGTGAACTGTGGTGGTGAGCACCGGGCCAATCTCTCAGCAGCGGGTCAGGCTGCCTTATCAGAAGCAAACAGTGCCGGCGGATAAAAGTGCTCAAGCAAGCACTCCCGTGACACTCTCCCCCCCGAATGCAATACCAGACGTGCCATCAACTCACGGCGCGGCACCTTCTGGCTGAACTTCAACTGATCCACATAACGTGGCGAACTCTCGCAACGCGCGGCGTATTCAGCCAACTCCTCAGCGCTCAACTGCGCAATAAAAACTCGAAAGCTAGACATGGGCTAAAGCCTCCTCAGCCGATTGCCCTGCCAAATTACCATCATAAAGATCATAAAACAACACCGTTTTGATGTTTTACCTTTCAAATAAAATCATTAGTATCATCAAAACACCTTTAAGCAGCCAGAAACCATCAATCATGCAAAGACGAACCCTCTCCGAAATCCGCCTCAACAACGCCCGTTTGCTGCAGGAATCCGTAGGCGGACAAAAAGGCATGATCGAAAAAACCGGCAAATCCCAGTCGCAGATCAGCGCCATCATGGGAGAAAACCCCAGCCGCAACATCGGCAACAAGCTGGCCAAACTGCTGGAAGACACCTTTGCCCTGCCAGATGGCTGGATGGACCACTGGCACGACACCATCGACGGTGACGCCCAGCCCTCCATCTACATTCGAGAAGCCGAACAATCCCCCTTCGGCAACAATCGCCCGGTCTATGTGCCCATCCCCGTGCTCGACGTACACCTCGCAGCCGGCTTTGGCACAGTAGTGGATAGAGAAGAAGTGACCCAATGGACTGAAATACCCCACGAATTTATCGCCAGTGACGGCCTGAGCGCCCTCAGCCTGGCGGCCGTGCACATCAGCGGCGACTCGATGACGCCCCGCCTGCAGAACGGCGACCGCGTGCTGATCGACACCGCCGACAAACAGATCAAAGACGGCAAGGTCTACGCCATCGCCGTAGAAGACGAACTGAGGGTAAAGCGGCTGTTCAAGAAGATTGGCGGCGGCATCCTGATCAGCTCAGATAACAAAGCCGATCCGGCCTACCGGGATGAGCTGATCACCCCCCAGGATGAGCATCACCTGAGAGTGATTGGGCGAGTGGTGAGGATTATTAGTGGGGCTTTGTGAGTCAGCGAAGATATCCAGTTGCACAGTTAAAAAAGGGATAGGTGTGTCTTACCACCTCTCAAACCTTGATGTTTAAAGGCTTCAACTGCATAACCAACTTCAAAGTGTATGGATGTACACTTAATGGATGTTTTATTTTGTTTGCGGTAGACTCCCAGTTGAATAATATCTGATCGATATTATTACTTCACAGCATCGGTGCTAGTAGCCTGATGCTGTTTGATTTTAATGCAGGAGAAGAAAATGTTAGCTTACGCCCCAACACCAGAAGCAGAAGAGCACACTCATGCTCCTTCAGCGTCTGCTCAGGCGAAGCAAGACGCTGTAGCAGTTGTAGATAACGGCACACCTGAAGTTGAGCATAAGCCGTTTGATAAGAAGCAACTTCTCGTTCATATGCGCAAGAATCGGAAGGTGCGTCCTGTGCCAAACGAGCCCAAACACTACTGCAGTATTGGTTGACCTGAACGCACAAGTCGCTTTATTTCGCTCCTTCTATTCACTTAACTTCCCTGATACCCTCACCTTCAATTTCTTGTTCAAAAGCAACAGGTGTTGAAGGTGACGGCAACACAAAGTCAAGCTAGGCAAACATACGAAGACGCACGCAGTCACTATCAAGCACAGCGTGACGATGCTTACCGATATGTAGAGTCTGACTACCTTAGAGATCTAGACCTACCCAGCTCAGTAGATTCCAGGCTGATTAAGCTTGCCCCTATAAACCGTCAAACTTTAGCCCTGGTGCCACCAAGTAGCCCTACTGGATTCATCGGCCTTAATTGGCAAAAGAAGGCAGGTTCATACCTGCGCCATCCACGGCGTTTTGAGCTATCAATCTGGTATGGCGACAAGCTGCAAGGCGTCTCATTTGGGCGCGCCTCAAAGGGTAACCAACGCGTTCGGATTGACATGGTAGAAAGGACCGACAGCACACTTAAAGGCTTTATTTACCCCATAACGCTCGAGTGCGCCCTCGCATACGCCATTAACATCGACCGTCGAACAGTGGTAGTCAAAGACCCAGTACCTGCACTCGTCTCATACTACATGGAAGAGTATCCAGATTATGTGACCCACCATCCTCGTGGCCAAACAAAGCTAAGAAGCGAGCATATATCGTTTGACGTTTATCGCTTGTTAGACGACATCCACATAGCAACAACAGCCACCGCTAGTGGATCTAACGATCAAACTTAAACCCCAAACACCTCACGATGCTTGCAACAGCATTGTGGTAGTAGGCAGCACTCTCATCAGGGGATGTGAATATGAGAGAAGAACAAGCCCGCCAGTTGGCTGACGCCCTGCGTAAGCAGAGCGAAGAGCTGCGCAAAGACCAGAACAAAGCAAAAAAACTGCTTCAGGATGCAGGAATCCTTGATCAGGATGGCAATATGACTCCCTTCTACAGAGAAGGTGCACAGTATCCAAAACATGCATAAGAGGATGGCATGTACGTATCACACCCCACATTGGTGTTGGGCTTACACGGATGTGACGAAGAAGTCGGACGAGCCCTGGTAAATGGAACAATACCCTTAAAAGAAAGTACAAATGACCACGACTGGCTTGGCCCCGGCATGTACTTTTGGGAAAACAACCTCCAGCGCGCCAAAGACTGGGCCAGCAAAGGTAATCCCAGCAGCTCAATCAAAACGCCTTTTGTAGTAGGCGCCGTTATTGACCTTGGTGAATGTTTCGACCTGCTGAACCAAGCCTATATTGATATGCTGGCTGATAACTACCAGCTTTATATCGACACACTGCAATCAACGGGCTTCCCCGTCCCAACTAATCATTTGGGCCCTGACAGGCTAGTCCGCCGCCTTGATTGTGGCCTGTTTAACTTCCTGTGGAATCGCCTTCGTGACCCCAGCCTGCCCCGTGAGCTCATTACAGAGTTTGATTCAGTGCGGGCCGCCTTCATTGAAGGTGACGAACTGTATCCTACTGCCGGGTTCCGCAAACAGAACCATATTCAGATTGCTATCAGAAACCCTAATTGTATTAAAGGCTATTTCATTCCCAGAGACAGAGATACATCATTCAAGCGAGTCTAAGGGAAAGTAATTAGCCCAGTAAAATCTGGGCTAATTGAAGCGTGCTTAGTATGAACTTTAAAAAACAAAAAAATTGCTTATATCAATACTTCATCTGCTAGTCTGGTTTACAGTCGACTATTTTGTACTCTTCCCCTGACTTATATAAAACCTTGTTAGAGTCCTGACCTAGGAATATTACAGATCGTTTAGTGCCACTAGAATCAATTAATAACGAATTTTGACAATGGTGATTACTATTCATATCAAAAGATTCCGCTGCTTTTATTAACCCTTTCTTTAAAAAACTGTCAGACCACACCAAAGGTAAAGTCAGCAATGCCAAAATACTAACCAGAAGGGAAACATTGAAAAAAACATTATAATGATTAAATTCTTTCATGCCATTCTTCGATAGAAATTTTAGAACACTTGCAACTGCCGAAATAGGAAATGTAATAAAAGATAAACAATTAAGTACTTTCAGAATATTTATAAAAATCCCTAAACCTATAGCAAAGGGAAAATAACTTGGGCTGACACCATAAACTTCATTTAGAGTTGATTGAGAGACTGCACTCGCCCAATAAACCAAGCATATAGACAAGAATGATATAAGAACCTTGGAAGACGAATAACTGACTAACGTCTTCACTAAAGCAATATCCTCTAGAAAAAGCATCATCGACCACAGCATCAGTATTAACGACGCTCCAATCAAGTAAAGGTAAGCCTCACTGTCCGCAAAATAATACGCACAGACAAATATGGAACTGCCAAACATCCCTATCCATCCTGATGTCCTTAATTCTGAGTCCTTATTCAGCTCCAATCCATATTTTTTCATTAAATACGAGTAAATTAACTTAAAATCTATATTGACTAAATATTTTATTATTGCACCAACAAAAAACAAAACAGGTAACAATTGAAGAGCATGCAAAGGCGTGGGCAGCGGAAAAGTCAACCTGTGAAAAGGAATAAATATTAATGTAACCGAAACAAAAGCCAGAACAAAAGGCTTAATTAATTTCTGTAATTCTATTTCTTCTTTAGTTAGCGAATCCTGAGTTTTGCTATCTTTATCCAAAGTGAGCTCCTGCAATTTATTACTCAAAATACTTTTATATAGGGTCTGTAAATTGAACTGTGTAACTGCGTTTATGGGATGATGCGGGAACACCGCGAGGAGCAGTTACATGGCACTAACGCCAGAGATGTTGGATGAGCTGACTCAGGAATGTAAGACCCCGGAGGATGTCAGCAAGCTGTACGCCCAGATGCTGCAACACATGATCAATCGCAGCCTGCAAGCCGAGATGGACGACCACCTTGGCTACGACCGCCACGACAAAGCCGAGCCCGGTGCCAAGCGGGGCAATACCCGTAACGGCAAGAGCCGTAAAACGGTGCAGAGTGATGTCGGCGACTTGCTCATAGAGACTCCCCGCGACCGAGAAGGCCGCTTCGAGCCACAGCTGCTCAAGAAGCGGCAAGTTCGGCTGGCGGGGATGGAAGACAAGATCCTGACACTGTACGCCAAGGGCATGACCACGCGTGATATCGAGAGTGCGCTGGTGGACTTATACGGTGTGACGATTTCGCACACACTCATCGCCCAGGTTACTGATGCGGTTCTGGAGGAAGCCAAAGCGTGGCAGACGCGACCGCTGGAAGCGATTTACCCCATCGTCTGGCTGGATGGTCTGGTGGTCAAGGTACAGCACAACAAGCAGGTGGTGAACAAGTCAGCGCACGTTGTGCTTGGCGTCAATCTGCGCGGCGAGAAAGAAGTGCTGGGTCTGTGGCTGGCCGAAAGCGAAGGGGCGAAGTTCTGGTTGTCGGTGCTGACGGAGTTGCGTCATCGTGGCGTGCAGGATATTTACATCGCCAGTATGGACGGCCTGAAGGGGTTGCCGGAAGCGGTCAACGCGGTGTTTCCGAAAACGTTGACCCAGCTGTGTATTGTGCATCTGGTGCGCGCCAGCTTGCGTTATGTCAACACCAAAGACAGCAAGGTCGTTGTGGGTGCCCTGAAGCGAATTTACACATCGGCGACAGCGGACGAAGCCGTGCGCGAACTGGATGACTTTGAGAGCGATTGGGGTGAGAAATATCGGGCGGTGGTGCGGTTGTGGCGCGGTCACTGGGACAACATCATACCGTTCTTCCAGTTCCTGCCGGAGATCCGGAAAGTGATCTACACGACCAACGCCATCGAATCCCTGAACATGAGCCTGCGGAAACTGACACGTAATCGGCGCATTTTTCCGAACGACGATTCGGCACTCAAGTCACTCTTTCTGGCTATCCGCGAAGCATCGAAGAACTGGAAGGCTATTCATCACTGGAAACCGGCACTACAGAGTTTTCAGGTGATGTTTGGGGAGGAGCGCGTGCCGCTGGCCGCACTCTGAAAGGGAGCAGTTACACAGTTCGTTTGACAGACCCTTTATATATTTATAAGACTACCGTCCTCACCGCCACCGGCCTGCACTCTCCCGCCTTTGAGCCCACCACATCAGCGGCATCCAGAGCCAGACTATCCCACCCAGGATAAAACTGGGTTGCGGGTTGTCGGCCGTGGCGCGGTTCAGAAAAGGAAGCTCGGCGTCGTAGTCTATGGTGATGCGTTTGGTTTGTTTGGATTCTGTCCAGCGGTCAGGGTCGATGCGGCACCAGCCGCCATCCCACCAGAGCGTGGTGCATCCGTACTGCTGGCCGTCTGCGGCGAACACATAGCGGACGGTGTGATACTCGCTGTTGAGTCTCGGGATCGGCACGGTGTCCCAGCCCACCACCGTCGCCGTGGCGGTGCGCAGGTGGTGGTTGATGCGATAGTCGGTATACACGCCCAGCAGGCCCGGCGACATCAACAGCGTGCCGAGCACAAAGACCGCTACATACACCGACCAGTGCAACGGCAAGGCGTTATCGCGAAACCACCACTTTGCCAACTACACCCCCTCCTTCAGCGCCACACCCATGTCTGACTCGTCGAAATGCCACACCACCGAGCCGCCATCCTGATCGGCGTTGAGCACGGTGAGCTGGCCGTTATCGCCCTGCTGAATGTCGGCTTTGAAGGGATCGGCATGGGGTAACAGCGGGTAATTGGCAGCCACGTCGATATACGAGCGGCCATCGTGGCGCACCACGGTGAAGACCAGATTCATCCCCTCATAGCCTTCATGGCAGCCATAATCCCCGACCCATCGGGTCACGTAGATGTCTTTGATGTCTTGGTGTGCGCCGCTGGGCCGGTCGCTGGGGTTGGTCCAGAGCTTCAGGGTGCGGAAGCTATCTTTCACCGGGTCGCAGGCCACCATACTGACGTATTGTTGGGCCTGCTGGCCGATCTCGGCGGGTGTGGGGGCCGCAGCAGCGGCCAGGGAAACAGCGGAAAGCAGAAGTGAGGTGGTGATGGATTTGTACATGCTTCGGTCCTTGAGCTAGATACCTATACACCTAAAAGGTAGTTGTGATAACTTTGTTACCATTATATACATATTATTTACATGAATTTCCATTCGATTTTTAGGCATGAAAGAATATGAATTTAAAAAATATTATCGTGCACAATTTCATTAAATATAGCAGTAACGAAAAATCAAAACCGGGATATACTGAAACCTCCAGTATTGAAGATCGTAAGAAAGAGTTAGATGCAAGCAACGAATTCGTTATTAAGCTGGCATCCGATGTAATCAAGGCATACGCCAGTAAATCCACCACAAAAAATTATGGTACATTCCAACCAAACGTATCTACCTACAAGTACGTAGGATTATTAGAAGCATTCATAAATAGTTCTAACTCAAATTTTGTTGACTTCACATTCAAAACTGCTGAGCTTATTCAAGAGAAAGCCGATACTGAAAGATTCGCATCAGGCGGATATCTAGTATTCATTAGATATGAGGAAAACTATAAGGGCACAGATTGTGATTTTCTAGCCGTTGTTATGGTAAAAGATAAGGCTGGCTTGATGTTCAACGCAAACCTTGAGCCAGAAGAAAACATTAGCATTAATATTGATAAACTACATCAAGCCGTCAGAATAAACTTAACTCAATATCGATCAGGCAATAAAAATGACTCTCACCTCAGTTTCTTTAGTCGTGGAGACACTGAAACAAGCGGGTACTTTAGAAAAGCTCTTGATTGCTCTGACTATATACCATCATTATCATCGACCAATAATGTATATAAAGCCCAAAAGCTGTTTTGCACAGAAAGCGGGCTGGACAAAACCCAGCTAAAAGACATAAAAGATGACCTGTCCACCATGCTAAAAAATGCGTTATCTAGTCGCAATAAGAGCATTCTCTTATCTGACATAGTGGATATGATCAATAATAAAGTTAAAGCTATCACTGGCATTGAGGCAGATTTTGGAAAATTCATTTCAGAAAATAATTATGAGATCAGCAATGAATTCCAACCAAAAGAGTCTGCCATAAAGAGAAATACGAGAATAGATCACAAAGAAGATGACTGGAATATCAATTTTGAAGTCAATAGCGCCAAGTATGCCGACGATGACAAACGCAGTGCAAATATTGTTTATGACAAAAATTCAAATTCATTAACATTCAAAAACCTGCCACATAAATTCAAAAATGCTATCATTAGTGCGCTAGACGAAATCACTGAAGAACCTGAAGAAAATGACGACTAATACCAGTGGAAGGGATAGACTTGTAGAGATCTTTGCCCAACTCCACAGAGGTCAAGACTTTGAAAAAAGTGGAAATATGTTGATATTTTCACTATCTAATGTCGGTAGTGACATCAAGGAACTACTATTGGAGGCTGTGAATATCGACATTAGTTTCATTTATGAAATTAATGGTGAAGAGCACGGTGATATAGACTTCATAGAAGAAATTAATAACTGCCCTCAAGGTGGCGATTTAGAAATCACGCTTGATCCTGCAAGGTTTATCCATGAAATCGTAGACAGTGAGAGCTCATGGCTAGATAAAAACATCTCCGACATATCAGACAATAGATCACCAAGCGTTGCCTACTTATGTGAAGAGAAGCAGTTATATTTTTTTGGGAAGCGTGCAGAAACAAAAATAAACTCATTCATTGCGGTAGAGAAATATTTACGTTTCAACCGTACCCTGGAAACAATAGCACATCATAAAGACAGGCAAAACAGTGCTACTGCCTTTATCTTTCTGGAAGAAGGAAAACATGGCTACAATAAAACTTATATTTCAACAAAAATTAATGCAGATTCTCTCTTACAATTAGCATCTATAAATGAAGAGCTTCTCACCAACTTTGAAAGCATCATCAATCTTGCTGATGTGCACACAACAGAAAGAAGAATGATACTCACGCATGTTATTTCTGATCTCGCCAGCTTAAGCGAGGGAAGAAAGAGCAGTACATTTAACATGCTGATTAACATAAAAGAAATAATCGAAAAATACAAAAGCACCTATGAAATTTATATACGTAAATTCTCCCTAGCCAACCATATTGCAGCCATTGAAAAGAACAAACTTGAGCTAATGGCTAAAGCTAATGAAATACTTATTGGCCAACAAGAGAAGCTTATAGCAATCCCAGCTACAGCATTGATTCCAGCATTAGTAGATAATGGCTCAAGTATCATAAAAGTTCTGATGTCATTAGCAACGATGCTGTTGGCATCCGTCGTAGTTTATATAATGCTAAACATTCAAGCAGACTCAATTAGGTCATTAGAGAAGTCAGTGGGGACAGTATATAAGGATTTTATTGAGAGCGAAGATGAAAACATAAAAAGCAATGCAATGGCAGCAATTGAAGACCTCAAAATACATACTAAGAAGTCACAAGAGAAACTTGTATGGTTTAGGTTTCTACTACTCATTGCAATACTTTTTGGATTTTTCTTTAGCTGTTGGCAGATTGCAGAATCCAATTTATAAGAAAACCTTATTTGACAATTTCATTGACAGCCTTTGTAGCAGCAAAATAGACTAAAGGTATGACAATAGATAAGTACCCTGCTGATGCCCAGAACTTTATCGAGTGCCCTCTCTTGCTGGTCGCGGAAAGAAAATGGCAGTTTTTAAAAAAGTATATGATTACCGGCATCGCATTTAGTAAAGAAAGTGCACATGCCAGAATAAATAAGACTACTGCCACACCTGAGTTCCTTGGATCTTTTTCTGAAAAAAGACTTAAAGAAAAAATTGCTCCACACATTATATAATTTCTAATATGATCAAAGACCAACTTAACATAGTCAGTATGCTTTAACTTTGCGCTTTCTTCTTTATTATTTTCTTCTTTAGTATTATCCATTTCAAAATCCATTAGAAATTCAGTGTTTGCATAATATAGTAATTTTGACCCTAGTTTTAAAGCACCGGTTGACTCCCCCTCTCCACTCCCCCTACACTTCCCCACGCACCGGCAAAATCCGGTGCCAGGCTTGGCGGCCTGAAAGGTACAGACGAACAAATAAGCCGCGTTCGCGGTTTTTTTGTGCTTAATGCATGGCTACCCGTAATGGGCGGGCCGTGTGGGGCATCTTCGGATGCGCCGGTTCCTGTACCCGGTCCGCCAACCCGCACGGTTCCGCTCTCCACGTTTGGCGGCGAGGAAGCGGGCTAACTGATCTAAAGTACAGGTAGCTAGCTATGTCAAAGCATCTCACCTCTTTCAGCTTCGACTCACACGATATCCGTTCAACTCTATTAAACGACCAGCCTTGGTTCGTCGCGGTAGATGTTTGCTCTGCCCTTGATTTGGCAAATCCACGACAAGTAATTAGTCGTCTTGATGAAGATGAAAAGGGTGTCCTTAATGTGGACACCCTTGGTGGATCGCAGGAAGTTGCGTGTATAAACGAGTCTGGTCTTTATTCCCTGATCCTCACCAGCCGTAAACCCGAAGCGAAACGCTTTAAGAAATGGGTCACGGCAGAAGTCCTCCCCACTATTCGCAAAACCGGCCGCTACGAAGGCACCCCTGCCCGCACGCTGGTGCCTGTGACCCCCGTCACCGCCTTCCCCCCCGCCTCCGAGCTGGTGCGGAAAATCCACGGCTATTTCGCCATCACCAGCCTGTCACTGGCCGCCCTGCTCAACCTCGACCACAACACCCTTTGCGCGGTGATCGATCGGGTGCCCTGCTCTGACGCCTTCCGCCGCACCCAGATCAGCACACTGACCGACTATATCAACGGTACTGCCACCACCTTCCGCAGCCTGAGCCGCGATGCCGCCCTGCTGGTGATTGACCAGTGCAGCGGGCCTGCGCTGTACACCGTGCGCGAAGCAGTGGCCAAAGCCTTCGACAAAATCGCCGTGCCCTTCCCGCCCGACGTGCCCGGCAACCGTCGCCACACCGGCTCAACCCCACCTGGCACCGTCACCGTGCCGGTGCTCAGCCCGCAGCAGGCAGTTGCCGTGGCCGAGCCGCTGATTGCCCCACCCGTGAGCGAGGCCATCCACGCTGCCGCCGTGGTGCTGGCCAAACGCCATGAGCCGCTGTATCGCCACCGCTTATTACATGAAGCGCAGAAAGGCACCCTGCCGCGCCGGCAGTTCGACGAGTTGCCCGAGGTGATGGAGCGCCTCTGGCTGGAGCAGCAGCGCGAGCAGGTGGCGGGCATCCCCGTCAGCGATCTGCTGGCCTGCCACGAGCTGATCACCGAGTGGCTGACCTTTGCCCGCTTCGCCCAGCGCTGCACGCCTTACGAGCGCACTCTGGCTGAGGCCTCACTGACAAAGTGGGAGCAAAAGGCGCACACCTTCGGTGATGACTATCTGCGCAGGCACGGTGGTTGAGGGACGCTTTCACCCTGATAGCCCCGACCTTGGGGTTATCGGGGTTACTGTCAGTCGACACCAAAGGGTTATTGGAGTTATAGTTTCCGCCACATGAGCAAGCGAGGTTGACACGTGAGCAGCCGAGAACTGATCAAGCTGCTTGAGGCCAATGGATGGGTGATTGTGCGCGTGGCTGGTAGCCACCATCAGCTCAAACATTCAGTGAACGGCAAGCTGCTAACGGTGCCCCACCCCAGAAAAGATCTGGGCAAAGGGCTGGTAGATAAAATCCTGAAGGACGCGGGCCTCAAGTGAAGCCCTGCCTGCACGGTGTCACTCAGTGGAGATGATAATGAAATATCCCATCGCGATTGAGGAAGGGTCTGAGACTCAAGCCTATGGTGTGGTCGTACCGGATATTCCCGGTTGCTATTCCGCTGGCGATACGCTGGATGAGGCCATGGATAACGCAAAAGAAGCCATCTGCCTGCATCTGGAAATGCTGGCTGAAGAAGGCGTGACCCCGCCTCAAGCCAGTCAGGTCAAAGACCACGTTAAAAATGCAGCCTACGCGGGGTGGGTCTGGGCTGTGATCGACATCGATCCGGAGCCTTTCCTTGGCAAGTCAGAGAAGGTGAACGTGACGCTGCCCCGCCTGCTGACCTATCAGATTGATAACCTGATCAAACAGGACAAGCGTTACACCAGCCGTAGCCACTTTTTGCAGGTGGCGGCCATGCACGAGCTGCACCAGCGCTGATGTACATCGCGCATAACCCAGGCCCGCAGTTGCGGGCCTTGTTGTTTTAGGGGGATAGACAGTCTGCAGCATCTAGAAGGTATTCATAATCTAAAAGATATTCATACCTGCAAAAAATCATCGTTAACATCATTTTGATATTGCATAAAAACATCATATAGGTGATATTACTCCTACACCACAGAGGAGCACTATCATGCACACCATCTACCTCCACCCCACCGTCAGCTCCAGCCCCGCTCTGATTGCCCGTGCCCAGCACGAAACAGGCATGTGGGCGGTGCTGTCTGGCACCTCTGCCGTTTTAGTCTCTGCGATAACGCACGCTGCGCACCCGACGGGCATGGCGACCACCACCGCCCTGCCATCCACCACCCCGGCTGCGCACCGTGCGCCACTGGCAGGCTGAGCACGATGGATCAGCCCAAACGGCCAAGGCACTACGCCGCTGAAATCCTGGCGCTTCCCACCCTTGAGGAGCGGCGTGCGGCCTTTCGCTCGGTTCCCGAGCCCATGCGGGCGCGGGTTGAAGAGTACGTTCGCAGTGAGTGGGCGCAACGCCCCTTCCGCAACCCCAAACCCTGAGCAGCGGCCGGCCCACCACCCGGCACGCTCAGCCACACTGACGAGGGAGCATCATGCAACGCACCCTGAAGCAAACCGCCGATTATTTCGGCATCACCCGACCAGAGCTGATCAGCCGTATGCGCGAGGCTGATCTGCTCAATCGTCATAACCTTCCGCAGCACGCCAGCCGTGACCGCCTCTACCTCACGACTAAAGAGGGCAGCTGGTGGCACCCGGAGTGTGGCCATCAGTACAGCCTGTCTACCCGGGTGACGCAGCCGGGCATTCCGTGGCTGGCCGAGCGGCTCTCCCTCTCGCTGCCTCCCGTGAAGGAGGATCACCATGGCGCCGCGTGAATATCAACGCCGCAGGGCACGTCTGCTCACCCGTGATGAGCGCAGCAGCACGCTGGCCAACGTGCCGGAGCAGTTCCGCTCGCTGGTCAGCCGCAACGTGGCGCGCGCATGGCAACGCAGTGCAAGGAGCAAAGCCCATGCATAACGACCAGCCCACGCTGCGCCTGCCGCTGGCACCCCGCGCTGACACGGTGGAGCTGCTGTTTCGCTCACTGGGGGATGTGCTGGTGTCAGCGGAGGTGATCCGCGAGCGCTACTTTCGCAATCTGAATGCCTCGACCTTTCGCGAGGCCATCAGCAAGGGGCAGATACCGCTGCCAGTCACCACGCTGTATGACAGCCGCAAAGCACCGATGTTTATCGACATCCGCCATTTTGCGGCCTTTATCGACGCTCAGGCCTACGCCGCTGATGAAGCACAGGGGCAATCTCAGGCACAGCGCATCGTTGCGAGTAAGGATGAGGAGGGTTCCCAATGACACTGTCCAAGGTTCTGGCGGAGTTGAGCGCGCTGTGTGATCAGGAGCAAGCGCTGGTCCAGAGGCTCAGCGCCGTCCGCAAAAACAAGCAGTCACAAGAGCAGGCGCTGACCTCACTGATGCAGTCGTGGCGTGGTACAGCACCCGTCACCACGCTGGTCTCCCCCACTGGCCATGTGTTCCAGTGGAATGAAGACCCGGAGGAATGCGGCTTCTTCCTGCTGGCCCGGCCACATGAGGTGCTGCTGTTCAAAGAGAAAGCGCAGGAGGCTGCCCATGTACAGCCATAACTACATTGAAGATCACCAGTGCATCACCAAGTACGGCCAGCCGATGAAAGCGCAGGAGATCTGCGCCGATCTGCAAAACCTCTGGCGAGAAAACCAGCGGCTTGAGCAGTGTATGGCCGAGCAACTGGCAGAGCGTGAGCGGCTGGTCGCCGAGCAGTCGCGGCTAACTCAGCAGTTGATGACCACTCAACAGCAGCTGATTGGCCTTGGCCAGCAGGCTATCCAGTTATTGCAGGGGATGGATGCGCCGTTAATGAGGGAGGGGGTATGAGCAAACATTTGATTTTCCTGATGGCTAGCGCCGCTCATGGCATCACTGCCACTGATGAGCACGGCACACCGTTGCAACTGGCGATCATCAGGGAAGATGGCACCATCGTTGAGCGGGGGCCGCATCTGGCCCACGAGGCGTATGCGGCGGCCGAGCTGGTCACGCACAATATCTGGCTGTGTCAGGGCTATATGAAGGTGCAGCGCAAGGCCAACAGCGAGTGCCGGGAGTGGACCAACGGCAACAGTGCACCGCTGCTGCTCAACGCTGCGCTACAGCCTCTGGCTAAGGCAGTGCATCGGGCAGCCTGACGGCTCAACAGGCAACGGGCTTCCGTGGGACAGCCCGTTTACCTTTCTTGACGTCGATCACCCGGGTAACGCCTGACTTACCGGTGACGATCATTCTGCCAGTGCCCTTCTCCCCCCAGGACAACGCAAACTGAATCTGCTGAAAGGTGTCTGTCACCATCTTCCGTAGCTGCATGCGTGCATCAAAATCCAGTGCGTCCACGGCGGCCTTGTGCAGGCTTCGCCACTGCTCTGCCTGTTGTGGCTGGGCCTGCTGCGCTTCCCGGTGAAGCGCTCGCTGCATGGCCTCGATGGTTTGCGATAACTGCGCAACGTGCTTCTCCAGCTCACGCTGCTTGTTCATCACCGCGACGGAAGGCTCATCCGCCTGCAGGATCAGCGTCATCAGCTTGTCGATCTGCTGCTGCAAGGCAGCCTGCTCACTGCGTTGTGCGGCAATATCAGCCCGGAGCAATTGTGCCTGTCCTTTGCTGCGGGTCATGTCTTCGAGATTCATCTGGTCTGAGCACCAGTCGAGCAATGCTGACTCATACACAGCCAGCGTCGCCGAGCCTCCTTTCGGGCACCCTAGCCGCATGTTGTGCCGGCCACAGATCAGCCGCCGGTGGCCTGGCGCAATAGTGCCATCCTCCCGCCATTTGTGGTGATAGGTCACGCCCGCCATGGGCGAACCACAATAGGCGCAGGCTGAGATCGACGCCCCGGTGAGAAAGCCGGGCACGTCACCCTTCCCCACGGCTCTGGCCCGTGACTTGCTGACGCCAGTCATCTCATCAAACTCCTGCGGCGTCACCAGTGCCGGGTAATAGCCGGGCAATACGTGCTCTTCCCCCTGCACCTTGAGGGCTTTCTCCCCCAATAAGGCACGCAGCCTGACCAGCTTGGCGAAGGCGCGCGAATCGGAGCGCTTGCGACCATGCTTAAGGCCGCGCTCCTGCATCTCTCTGGCGATCCGCACAAAGCCGATGCCTTCCCGATAACGCTGAACGATGTAGCGCACCGCTTCCGCCCGCTCCGGGACAAGTACCATTCTCTGCTGCTCGTCATCCCAGCGGGTCCACTCCGGGTCGCGCCCTGCTGCAATGCGGCCACGGTAGGTGCCAGCCAGCCACTGCTCACAGCGTCGGGTGATGGAGGCCTTCACGCGCTTGCTTTTGGTGGCAGACTCTTCGTGCGCACGAATCATCACCAGCAGCGAATACACCAGATCCATCGGTTGCGCTTCGAGAGACTCGCTGTTGTATTCCTTACCATCCGCTGCCGTAACCACGGTCAGCCCGGCATTGATGATTTGCGCCAGTTGCGCCTGAGCAAGAATGGGGGAAGCACGAGAGAGGCGGTCTAAGCCTTCGACGATAAGTACAGAGCCTGGCGCAATCTGACCGGCATCCACCGCCTGCAGAAACGCTCCCAACGCCCCCTTATTAACATGTGCCTGATGGTACGCCGACAAGCCTTCGTCACGCAGAGTGAGTGAATCATCCAACACCAGGCCGCGCTCTGTCGCCCAGGTTTCAGCGTAAGACCGCTGACGCTCTGCCGACGTGCTGGCCGCCTGTTTGGGATCAGAAAAACGCAGATAGGAGTATACACGCATGCCGCAAACCCGCGTGGTGACTGGGATGCAGACAATTTTACACTAAATCTACTTTGGGTGTGTTAGGGATTACCGTGGCTGTAATCAATCTCCACCTTGACCCGCCCTTCCGTCGCCTCTTCAATCCACTTGCCCCAGGTAGGTAACACCACGGCATTCTGGGTGTGGGTGGGTGGCAACCAGCTCGCCACATGCATGACGGTCGAAGCAAAGGTGGCAGAGGAAAAAGACAGTGAGCAGAAAGAAGCGAGAGCAAGCTGCTTCAGGGAGAAGCGAGGCATTTTCATGGTGTATCACCTGTTTATTGTTATGAATAAGGTGTTTCGCTGTGTGGTATTGCCGTATTCCTGTAGTGCAGGCTGAAAGCCACGGCAGACGCTGCCTGCCGTAGCCTGAAACCTATGAGTGCACGGTTACATCACACTCCCCATTTCGGAATGTGGTGCGAACCCATGCTGATGCAGACGTTGCGCAACTCGGTGAAGACTTCAAAGCTGTACACACCACCTTCCCGGCCAGTACCGGACGCTTTGATACCGCCAAACGGCTGACGCAGGTCACGCACGTTCTGGCTGTTGACGAACAGCATGCCTGCTTCGATCTGATTGGCGATGCGATGCACCTTGCCGTTATCCGAAGTCCAGAGGTAAGAGGCCAGCCCGTAGTCATTGTCATTGGCCATAGCAATGACATCTGCCTCATCCTTGAACGGAATCAGCACCGCCACCGGGCCGAAGATTTCCTCCCGGGCGATACGCATGTCGTTGGTGACATCCCGGAAGACGGTCGGTGCAACGAAATACCCCTGCGCCAGATGAGCAGGCACCGCTGGTTTGTCACCGCCTGCGATCAGTTTGGCGCCCTCTTCCACACCAATCTGGATATAGCCGGTGACTTTCTTGTAATGATCTCTGGAAATCAGCGAGCCCACCTTGGTGTTCATGTCCATCGGGTCGCCCACACTGATGGCACTGGCACGGGCGGCAAAGTCAGAGGCGAAACGGTCGTAAATGCTCTCCTGAACGAAGATGCGAGACCCGGCAGTGCAACGCTCTCCATTGATGGAGAAGATGCCAAACAGTGTGGCATCGAGGGCACGCTCGTAATCACAGTCGTCAAAAATCATCACAGGCGACTTGCCGCCCAGCTCCATGGAGAACTTCTTGAGGCCAGCATTAGCGATAATGTGCTTGCCCGTAGAGGTGCCACCGGTGAAGGAGATGACGCTGACGTCCGGGTTGCGGATCAGTGCATCCCCCGTGGTGCGACCAAAACCGTGTACCACGTTGAATACCCCGGCAGGCACTCCGGCTTCCATGATCAGTTTGCCGAGAAAGTCCGTGGTCAGCGGGCTGAGCTCCGACTGCTTCATCACAGCGGTATTCCCCAGAGCCAGGCAGGGTGCCGTTTTCCAGGTGCCTGTCATAAACGGCACATTCCAGGGAGAGATCAGACCACAGACACCGACTGGCTTGTGCAGGGTGTAGTTCAGCATCTGGTCATCGACCGGATAGGTGTGGCCATTCATCTGCTTGGCCATCTCAGCGAAGAAGTAGAAGTTCTCCGAAGCGCGTGGAATAAGCGCATTGCGAGTCTGATACAGCGGCAAGCCGGTGTCTTTGGTTTCCAGTTCAGACAGCGCATCGACATTGTCTGCAATCAGATCACCGATGCGTTCGATGATTTTGGAGCGTTTCTTGACGGGCATATTAGCCCAGGCGGGGAAGGCTGCTTTGGCTGCCTGTACCGCCTCGGCTACCTGCCCGGCAGAGGCATGGGCGACAACCTCCAGTACTTCCCCTGTGGTCGGGTTAATGGTTTCAAAGGTGTCGGCACTCTCTACCCACTTGCCATTGATCAGATGCTTTATCACGCTGCGAACTCCTGCACTTGCTGTCTGCGAACTCAGAACCGGGTCACGGCTCCGTCAGCACGTCTTGTTTTGATCACAGCCCTGCTGCACAGAGCCATTAATTAAGATATTAATAAACTAGTTAACATCTTAATTTTAGTCAACCGCGTGCTGAGAGAATTTTTTGCTGGCTGGCGCTGAGGGAATAAATAAAAGGCATTCGCAGATGACACTGCGGCAGGCGGGATCTGTAATAATTGTAATTTTTCAAATGCGGCTTTCTGGTAAAAATGCCGCTAATGCCCTCTCATGTCTGTTTATGGCCGCGAGAGCGGGCGCAGCCCGGTAGAAGAATAACCACAGGGTATAGCGAAAGATGACAACCCGGATTCTTATCGTCGATGACGAGCAAGGTGTGCGAGACCTGCTGACTGAGCTACTGGAGCAGCATGGTTTTGACGTCACTGCTGTCGCCGACAGTGACGCCATGTTCAGCGCCCTGACGGCCCTCCCCCATGCACTGGTAGTAATTGATCTGCGACTGGGCAAGGAGGACGGCATGAATGTCGCCCGCCAGCTACGGCACAAGTCCGTCATTCCTATCATGATGCTGACCGGCAAGGGTGATGAGACTGATCGCATTCTGGGCCTTGAACTCGCTGCCGACGACTTCCTGATGAAGCCCTTTAACAACCGCGAGTTTCTGGCACGCGTGCGCGCCCTGATTCGACGCACCACCGAACTGAGCGTACCCGCACGACGTGATGATCTATCCAGCCATGAGCGCATCAGCTTCAATGACTGGATACTCGATCTCACCAGCCGCGAACTGTTCGATGCGCAGGGCCAGCCCCTTGAGCTGACTTACGCTGAGTTCAATCTGCTCGAAGCGCTGGTGCGGGCACCTAATCGCATTCTCAGCCGAGATCAGTTGCTGGAGCTGACACGAGGCAACGAGACGGAAGTCTTTGACCGCACTATCGACGTATTGATTCTGCGCCTGCGACGCAAAATTGAGCCCAACCCCCGGCAACCTTCGCTGATCCGCACCGAGCGTGGTCTAGGCTACATTTTCAGCGCACACATCTGCCAATGCTAAGCAGCCAGCGACATCACGCCAGCATGCGTACCAAGTTGCTGTTTGCCCTGGGCGTTGTCTGTCTGGCCAGTGTGGTGATCGCCGCGGTCGGCTGGTTTGGTCTGCGCAATACCGAGTCCGCCATGAGCGCCCTGCAGCGCGATATTCTGCCGGACATTTCATCGTCACTGGTGCTGGCCGAGCGTACTGCCAGTCTGGCCGCGCTGGCGCCTTATGTGGCCGAAGCGGTAACCCCTTTTCAGGTGCAACGGGAAAGCGAAGAGCTCAAATCCCGACAGCAGGAACTGACCTCTCTGGCCACACAGATTCATCATCTGGATCAGGCACCGCAGTTACAGCATCAGCTGGCGCAGATGAACGCCACGCTGTCTGAACTGATCAACCATACCGAGCAGGAGCTGTTCCTGCGTGAAGATATGCTGCAAACGTTCTATGCCATCAATCAGCGCTTCGATCAGCTGGAACGCTTTCCACCGCTGCGGCCCCTGTTGCCGGGGCTGCTCGACAAGACCCATCTGATCATTAACGTCAGTGGCAGTCAGCTGGATAACTTCTCCCAGTCTTTGAGAAATCAGCTGGCGCAGCTCCGCCAGCAGTATGCCGGTGGTACTTCTCCACTCTCTCTGCCCTTACAGCAACTCATGGACGACAGCCATACGCTCATCGAACAAAAACGCCACCAGAATGCGTTGCTGGAGCGAAAAGCCTTCCTGCTGGCCGCAGTGAGAGCCAACTCTGCGGCGCTGTCTGACGAGGTCCGCCACTTCGTCGAACAACTGCAACAGCGCCTGAGTGACCAGCAGCAGCAACTTAGCAGGGCAGTACAGTGGGGCCAGAGCCGTATTCTGCTGCTGACGCTGCTGGCGTTACTGATGCTGATTATCGGCATCTTCTGGGTGCTTGATCTGAGCCGACACCTCAAGACCATCGCCCAGCAGATGAGCCTGCTGGCACAGGGCGTCACTGACCAGCCCGCCCCCTCTTCCACACGGCATGATGAAGTCGGCAGTCTGACCCGGGCATTTCTGGTTTTTCGTCAGCGCACCATTGATCTGCAGGCGCTCACGGCCGACCTCCAGCAGCAAACACGTCTGCTGGAAACCGTCTTTGCCAACATCAACGACGGCCTCAGCGTGTTCGACAGCGATAATCGCCTGCTCGCCTGGAACCCGCAGTATCTGGCGCTGTTTTCACTGCCTGCTGAGCGCATCCGGGCCGGGATGTATCTGGATGACATTCAGACCCTGATGAATCAGCTGCCCCATCACAACCGCACCCTCGATAACAGCCCGCTGGACATGGTTGAAATCAACCTGCGCCGACAGGCAGAGCCTCAACGCTTTGAGCGCTACTTTCACAACGGTCAGGTGCTGGAGTTCCGCAGCCGGCCGATGCCGGACGGCGGCTTTGTCACTCTTTATTCCGATCTGACCGAACGCAAAGCCATCGAAAGCCAGTTACGACAAGCGCAAAAGATGGATGTGCTGGGCCATCTGACCGGCGGCGTCGCCCATGATTTCAACAATCTGCTGTCGGCCATCATTGGTAACTTGCAGTTGCTGCAGGAAGCGCCAGCGGATCAACCGTTGGATGAACGCAGTCTGCGCCTGAGCCAGCGAGCACTGGCCGCAGCGGAGAAAGGTGCAGGGCTGGTGCAACGACTGCTTGCCTTTGCCCGCCGTCAGCATCTGCAGCCGGAAGCCGTGCAGGTCAACGAACTGCTTGAGGCGATGCTTGATCTGATTGAATACAGCGCCGGCCCGCAGATCAGCATTGAGGTACAGCTCTGTGAAAGCGATCCCTGGATCTACGTAGATGCCAGCCAGCTCGATAACAGCCTGCTGAATCTGGTGCTGAATGCCTGTGCCGCCATGCCCGATGGCGGTCAGCTGACACTTCGGACAAGGCAGGCCTGTCGAGCGGATAAGCAGGACAGTGACGGGGTACTGATTGAAGTGCAGGACAGCGGCCACGGCATTGCCGAAGAGGTTATCGACCGCATTTTTGAACCCTTTTTTACGACCAAGGCGGTGGGCCAGGGCAGTGGACTGGGGCTGAGCATGGTGTACGGTTTTGTGCGTCAGTCAGGAGGGGATATCACCGTCAGCAGCCGCCTCGGTGAAGGCACCACTTTCCAGCTGTGGCTGCCCCTGCACCATCCGCAGCCAGTGCCATCTATTGTCACTACTGACCGCACACTGCCCATGGGCAAGCAACAGCATATTTTGCTGGTGGAGGATGACCCGCAGGTCCAGCTGGCTGCCATCGGCCTGCTGGAGCATCTGCACTACCGGGTGACCGCCGTGAGCTCGGCCAGTGAGGCCCGCGAGCGACTGCAGCCTGGCCCCACAGGTAACGCTGAACAGCACTACGCCCTGCTGTTAAGTGACGTCAACTTAGGTACGCGGGAGAGCGGCATTGAACTGGCGCACTTCTGCCAGCACCACTGCCCGACGCTGCCCGTACTCCTGACGTCCGGGCTACCCGAAGAGCGCTTGCTGCAGGACTACGGGCTGGCCTCCGCACTCCCCCTGCTCCCCAAACCCTATCGCCTCGACACTCTGGCGCGAAAACTGGCGGAATGTCTGACGGGTTGAGACGGGTTAAGCACCAAGCCTTCATAGAAAGGCTGTTCAGCTCCAGGCTTTACTGCAAAAAATTAATGAGTTGTTTCCATCCCTTTCAATCAATACAGGCACTCAGCCACCCTCGACAATATCGATTAATGAAAATATCTAAGCAATCACCTAAAAATATGTCGTTTTGTGCAGCGCGGCAGAAGCACTAACATACCTACATCTAAAGTCTAATAGCTACTTCTGGAGCACATCATGAAAGACGACATCAAAAACCTGAGCGTTGTTGAACTGCTGGACCGTGTAGACCTGTCTCACTACGACAAGACTGAAATCATCCGCCTGCGTGCAGAAGTAGAACGCGCTGAGTTTGTAGCGGCCTGCATCACCGGTTTCGTCAACAAAGTTAAAGCCCTGTTCGTCAGCAAAAAAGACGAGCTGTCTGTTGCCGGTGCGCGCCACGCCTGATGGGCCGCGCATCGCCTCCCCTGCCGTAAGACTCCGCACGACCTTCCCCGCTCAGGGGACATCCTTCTGCAAGACCTCCTGCTTTTCTGACGTTTCAGCATTTCTGATGAGGGATGGTTGCCTACTGTCGATCACTTCGTATCACCAGCGTTAACCTTGAAGAACAGGCTTGCGTGCCCGGTATGACTGCGCCTGGGTGAGTTGTCTGGAGGTGAGACTGTCTGCAGGTGAGATAGCTCGGAGAGGTTGCGTGAAGCAAGCATTACTTACCTCACGCTGGGTACTGATCAGTCTGGATCGCGCAGCGACCTCAGACCTTTTTGACGAACTCGGATTTCAGGCTCATGGCACCGATACCATCCAGTTTGCAGTCGATATCATGATCACCGTCCACCAGACGAATATTCTTCGCCTTGGTGCCTACCTTGATCACCAGTGAAGAGCCCTTCACTTTCAGATCCTTGATGACGGTAACGGTATCGCCGTCCTGCAGAATATTCCCTACGGAGTCCCGCACGACCTTATCCGTCTCAGCGGTTGCCGCCTCGTTCGGGTTCCACTCATGGGCACACTCTGGGCAGACCAGATTGCTACCGTCTTCATAGACGTATTCGGATTGACATTGGGGGCAAGCTGGCAAAGTGCTCACGCGGTTTCCTCATTTCTGAACGTACTGACTGCATCGACGGATCATCGGTACAGCGCTAAAGGCCGCACATTATATAGGGAAATGACGTAAAAAGTCATCTGAGCTTCCCTGAGTCCAGTATTCATGCACCATTCAGCCTGTTACAGGCCCTGCCTTTTGCCCGGTCAGCTGGCCATGGGTAGTGACGTTTTTCTCAACTAAAAACTGTCTGCGCACGCCGAATTAGCAAGGGCCTAATCATTTCCTCCTGGCGCTTTTATGCTTTTGCGCTGTTGACGCTGGATACGCCTACCTTTCAAAACTCAGCATTTCACTAGTCCAGTCACTCCAGTTCACTGCACCTAAGCCTTCCACTATTGCACCTGGGTACTGAGACAACCACCACAACAACACGGTTTGGTATTCTTCGGATGACAGGCTGAAGGGCTCCCAACTGTCCATTCTTCCATCCTGATCACAGGGGTCATGACCCTGCTCAAGAAACTCGTTGAGAAAAGGAGCCGGTGGGAAACAACCTGTCCTTTTAACAGCTACGAAGATTCCGATTATCACCTCGGTGTCTTCAGCCAGTATCCTGATTGCCCGCGTAGATTTATCGACCACAAGGCCTCCTGCACCTATGCCTGTATGTGGGCACAATCTACCTGACATCAGCAGGCTCAACCATGCCAGCTCGCTTCTTTTCCACTACCCGACCGCATCGGCGAGCAGCGCAGCCTGCCGCTCTTCTTCAGTCAGAATACCTACAAAAGGGGTGCGACGACGCAGCTTACGCATGTAGAAACCATCATCCAGCAACCCCGCCAGAAACTGCTCGCGGTTATCGATATTGTCCAGCAGTGAAAACCACGTCATGTAAGCGCCATGCCGGATCAGCCCTGCCCTGTAGCGTTCTTCCAGTTTTGCCAGCACCTGCTCCACCAGCGCCGGCTGGGCCAGTAGTTTCTCTGCCATGGCCTGATGCAGCACTCTGATTTGCCTGTCGATGTTTTCATCGGCAATGCGAGGCTTGCGTGGCGGGCGATGATGACGATCAAAGCGTGGGCGATAGGCATCCATGGTGATTCTGGTGTGATTGCGGTTGTAGATGACCCGTCAATGAAAATCGCGGGAACGGACGCCGAGCCCATGCAGCTGATCTCCCAGATCCGTCATGCGCCCGGCTATAGCGTGAATAACCTCCCCTCGCGCTCCAGCACCCCCTGTACCTGCAGCAGCCTGGCGGTCAGGAAGGGTTGCTTCTGGGCACGGGCGGTAGCCGACCAGACCACCACGTTAATGTTGCCGGTGTGGTCTTCCTCAGTCGGGATGGCCTGTCAGGCCCGCCCGGCTACCAGACCTTACCCCGCCACTGCCGGGTTCAGGGTGTATGTCCCTTCCATACTGGCCAGCCCCAGAATATGGCCGTCCAGTGCATCCAGTATGTTCTGCCCTGTCAGGCTGCCTTTGACTTCGATACCGGGTACGTCCAGCGCATAAACCGTGAAAACATAATGGTGGAGGATCTCATCATTCCAGGGTGGACAGGGGCCATCGTAGCCATAATAGGTGCCGCCCATATCTGCATCGCCATGGAACCAGGCCGTGTAGTCGTTAATGCCATGACGCAACCCTTCCGCGGCAGCGGGGCCTGCCTTGCCACGGGCAGTAATACCCGCACTCTGGCTGCCTTCGGCAATTTCATTCACCGTGGCGGGGATGTCCAGCAGCAGCCAGTGAAAGAAATCGACGCGAGGTAATGAAGCAGGCACAGCCTTGCCTTCCTGATTGACATCATCTCCCTTGCTCGGCACATCGTAATCGTGGCAGACCAGCACAAAGGATTGAGTGCCTGCCGGTGCATCACTCCAGGCCATATGGGGATTCACATTGTCGGACAGCGCCACATGGCTGTTCGGGTCCATCTTGCCGAAGGCAAAACGGGGCGGGATCGCATCCCCATGTTTGAAGCTGGTACTGACTAATTTCATCTGTGGTCACCTGATTGTTGAAGAAAGAAAAACTACTCACAGTGATCTTGCACGGTAGTCGTGACGGCAGCCAATGCAACCTTTGTACCGTCAGCTCCTCGCCGATTGTACTCATGGGGTCAGAATAGAATCGATCAATATTTGCGGAAAAGACCGCCTCTCTGCCCTTCACAATCACCAATGTTTTCAATCACGAATATTTCAAATGTTAACGGGCCCATGCCCCGATCAAATCTGCCATTCACATAAGCCCTGTGTAATCCCCTCCATCAGAAAACAATTTCAAGAACAACTGACCGGAGGCCGAGATGCACGCGGCGATACCGACTCCTGCCGAACTGACCCCGCTGCTGGTGATGCAAAACATCGGCAAACGCTTCGGCGCAGTACATGCCCTCAAGGGCGTGGATCTGCAACTCTATCCGGGGGAAATCCTGGCGTTGATGGGCGAGAACGGCGCAGGCAAAAGCACGCTGATGAAGGTTCTGTCCGGTGTATATCAGGCTGATGACGGCAGCATCCTGCTGGATGGCAAGGCCTGCCAGCTGAAAGGCCCCGCCGATGCCATAGCGGCAGGTATCTCCATCATCCATCAGGAAATCAAGCTCTCGCCCAATCTCACCGTGGCGGAAAACCTGTTTCTCGGTGCCGAGCTGAAAAAAGGCTGGCGCGTGGATCGTGCCGCCATGAATCGGGAGGCCACGCAGGTACTGCAGCGCCTGTCGTGCAGTTTTGCCGCTGACTGCAAGGTCGCCAGCCTGTCCATTGCTGAACAGCAACAGGTGGAAATCGCCCGGGCACTGTTAAGGCAGTGCCGGGTGCTGGTGATGGACGAACCCACCGCTGCACTTTCCAACCGAGAAACCGAGGCCCTGTTCCGGGTGATCCGCCAGCTGCGTGACCAGGGGCTGGCCATCGTCTACATCAGCCACCGTATGGCTGAAATCTATGCTCTGGCTGACCGGGTCAGCGTACTGCGCGACGGCACCTATATCGGTACGCTGGAAAAGCAGCAGATTGATGCTGAACGCCTGGTACAGATGATGGTTGGCCGCCCGCTCACCTCGCTGTATCAGAAAAGCCAGCCTCACGCTTTTGGCGACACCGTGCTGCAAATCGACGGCCTGACCGACGGGACTGACGTCGCCCCCTGCTCGCTCAGCCTGCGCGCAGGTGAAGTGGTCGGTCTGGCCGGTCTGGTGGGCTCAGGCCGCACCGAGCTGGCAAAACTGATCTTTGGTGCAAGCAAGGCCAGTGCCGGCTCGCTCTCCATGCAGGGCCGGACCATGCAATTCAGACATCCGCAGGATGCCATCAACGCAGGCATTGGCTATCTCACCGAAGACCGCAAGGAGCTGGGCCTGTTCCTCGATATGAGTGCCCGCGACAACATGCTGCTCAACGTGTTACCGAGCTTTTCCTGGCTGGGCTGGCTTAAACATCCCCGCCTCAATCAGCGCGCGGATGAATGCATTGACGAGCTTAAGGTCAAGGTTGCCCATCGCAACGTCAGCGCAGGCTCCCTCTCCGGCGGTAATCAACAGAAGCTGCTGGTAGCACGCTGGATGGAAATCGCCCCCAAAGTGCTGATTCTCGACGAGCCAACCCGCGGCGTGGATATCGGCGCCAAAAGTGAAATCTACCGGGCCATCAGTGAGCTGGCCCTGCGTGGTGTGGCGGTGCTGATGATTTCCAGCGAGTTGCCGGAAATTCTGGCCATGAGTGACCGGGTACTGGTCATGCGCGATGGCCATATCGCCGGTGAGCTGCCGGGCAACACCACTCAGGAAGCCATCATGGCGCTGGCTACCGCGGCCTGAACCGAATTCCCTGCGTTACGGAGTCACCAATGAATACAACAACACTGACCGCTACGGCTCAGCCCGGGAAACCACGCGAGCTGAAAAACATCATGCGGGCGATGGGCATCCTGCCGGTGCTGATCATCCTGGCGTTGATCTTCTCGCTGATGTCTGAAAACTTCCTGACTCAGGACAACCTGCTCAATATCGCCCGGCAGGCTTCCATCAATATCGTGCTGGCCGCAGGCATGACCTTTGTCATTCTGACGGGGGGAATCGATCTGTCGGTCGGCGCCATTCTCGGCTCCTCCGCAGTGGTCGCCCTCGCTCTGAGCCTTGACCCCGGATTTGCCGGATGGAGCGTCCCCCTTACCCTGCTGACGGGTCTGGGCATGGGTCTTGCCAATGGCCTGCTGATTGCCTTTGTCGGGCTGCCGCCCTTTATCGTCACCCTGGGTTCCTTTACCGCCCTGCGTGGCGTGGCCTACCTGCTGGCAGACGGCCAGACCCTGTTCAATGCCGACATCAGCTTTGCCTGGATCGGCAACGATTATCTTGGCCCCTTCCCCTGGCTGGTCATCATTGCACTGGCCGTCATTCTGGTCAGCTGGCTGATTCTGCACCACACCGTGCTCGGCGTACGCATCTATGCCGTTGGCGGCAACATGCAGGCGGCCCGTCTTACCGGTATCAAGGTCGGCGGCATTCTGCTGTTCGTCTATGCCATCAGCGGCCTGTTCTCTGCCCTTGGCGGGCTGATGAGCGCCTCACGCCTGTACAGTGCCAACGGCAATCTGGGTATCGGCTATGAGCTGGATGCCATCGCCGCGGTAATTCTGGGCGGGACCAGCTTTGTCGGCGGTGTCGGCACCATCATCGGCACCCTGATTGGCGCGCTGATCATCGCCACCCTCAACAATGGACTGGTACTGATGGATGTGTCTTACTTCTGGCAGCTCGTCATCAAAGGGGCTGTCATCATCCTCGCTGTGATCCTCGACAAGTATCGCAGCTCCTCGGGTGCCCGCACCTGAGGGCGTACACAACGCCCTCACCGGACCACCCCCATTCGATCCAACGAGCAATCCCTGAACGAGAACGTACACGATGAAAAAAATGCTAAAAACCAGTGTCGCTGCCGTATTTGCTGCCAGCCTTGGCATCACCGCTGCTCAGGCCACCGAGCTGAAATCCATCGGTTTGTCAGTCTCTGACCTGGGTAACCCTTTCTTTGTGCAGATTGCTAAGGGCGCGGAAAAGAAAGCCAAAGAACTCGGCGGTGATAACGTCAAGGTGACCGTGGTGTCCAGCGCCTACGATCTGCAGCGTCAGGTCAGCCAGATCGACGACTTTATCGCCAAGAAAGTCGACCTGATTCTGATTTCTGCTGCTGATCCGAAAGGGATTGCCCCAGCCGTCATGCGTGCCAAAGCGGCAGGCATCAAGGTACTGGCAGTCGATGTAGCAGCCGAAGGTGCCGATGCCACCATCACCACCAACAACGTTCAGGCTGGTGATATTGCCTGTGAGTTTCTGGCCAAGCAGATGGAATACAAGGGTGACGTGGTGATCATCAACGGCCCACCCGTATCCGCCGTGGTTGATCGCGTCGAAGGCTGCAAGAACGTGTTGAGCAAGTACCCCGATATCAAGCTGCTGTCAGACAAGCAGAACGCAGGTGGCAGCCGTGAAGGCGGGCTGGAGAAAATGACCTCGCTGCTCACCGCCTACCCCAAACTGAAAGGCGTCTTTGCCATCAATGACCCAACCGCTATCGGTGCGGAACTGGCCGCCAAGCAGGCACGTCGCAGCGACTTCATCATCACCAGCGTCGATGGTGCACCGGTAGCACAGGAAGACCTGAAGAAACCTGAATCCATGCTGGTGGCCACTGCAGCCCAGTTCCCCAACCTGATGGCGGAAAAAGCCGTTGAAGTGGGATACGGCATGCTCAACGGCACCATGCCTGACCAGCAGGTCATCCTGATTCCGGCTGAACTGGTCAACAAAGACAACGTCAAGGATTACCGTGGCTGGTAATTGACGCCTCCACGCTCCGTCTTTCGGAACAAGCTGTTATCACCCTTTGCAGGCCCGATGCTGTTTATCGGGCCTGTTTTTTAGCCATCTAAACACAACGCCCCAGGCCGAACCCGATCAGGCATTTGCGCCACTCAAGGCATCAAAGTCATGCAGATTGAGGGAAAACCATGGCGCAGCCCACCACTCTGGCCTTTGCCTATATCGAAGAGTTCCGTTGTCTGACAGACCGCTGCCCGGATAACTGTTGCCATGATGACTGGCGCATCGCCATCGATGAAAAGCACGCCAGGCTGTACCAGCACACCTACCCGGCCCTGTATGACATCATCGCCAAAGATGACTCGGGCTATCATATGCGCCGCGACAAGGCGCAGTGCCCGGCACTGGATCAGGGCCTTTGCGCCATTCACCGCGACTATGGCGAATCCCTGCTGTCCGATACCTGCATGAACTACCCGCGCATGTACCGCGCCTTCGACCACTTCCAGACCAAGGCAGGCACCCTCAGCTGTCCCGAAATTGCCCGCAAGTGCCTGACAGATGCTCACCCTTTCGCACTGGTTGACAGTGTACTGCCTGACCATCATCAGGACGGCCAGGGGCTGATTCAGCAACAGACGCAGGGGCTGGATGCCTCCCGCTGGCAACAGCTACAGACGGCGCTGATTGGCCAGATACTGGATAGTGAACGGAGCCTGCCAGAGGTATTACAGCGGTTAGCCCTGCAGGTGGAAGCGATGGAGCAGCAGCCTGTGACCGAGTGGCAAACACTGTTCGACAGCCCGGTCGCACGGCAGCCAGCCAGTAATGCCAATACGCCCGGCTCTTCCACCTTGCCTCTGGTCGTCCTGCTGGAGCAGCTGGATCGGCCCGGCACACCGGAAAGTATGCGTCAGGGCGTCCTCAATGCCTTTGATGTGCTGCCCACCGAAGGCCAGCCTGAGTTTCGTCTGCAACCGCGTTATCAGCACTACTATGCTCAGTTCAGCAAAGCGCTGGATCAGCGACTGCAGCGCTATACCGCCGCAGAAATAACCCGAACCGGCTTTCCGCTGTTGTCCAACACCTCGGCCGGTCAGGATTACGGCCTTAGCCTGCGCGAATGGTTCCATACCCTGGTGATCCGGGTCATGTCACTGCGCTTACTGGTGGTCATCAACAGCGGCAATAGCGATGCGACAGCCCTGGCAACAGATGAGCAGTGGGTGGAGTGGGTCTATCAATTCAGCCGCAAGGTGAATCACCAGCCTGTTGGCCCCTGTGAACTGGCGTTGCGACTGGAACTGAATGAGCAGGGACTGCCCCGTCTGGCGACTTGTCTGGATTTCAACGCTTTATAGTGATTTGTCGGCGGTGGCGTTTCCCCGCTTTCAGCAAACAATTCAGCCATACAAAGCTGAACAGAAGAAAGCTTTGGAAAGGCAAGCCTGGTAGAAGAAAGTTCAGTAGAGGAAAACTCAGTAAAAGCACGTATCAGGAAAATAGCACTGAGCCCTCGGGAGAGGGCTCAGCCTGCCGGATAGCAGAAAGCAGGGCGATTGACCTGCCTTGCCCTGTACTTCAGAACCTCATTGTATAAACGAAGATAGCATCAGCGACGGATCCGGCTGTTGCCGCCCCCACGCCGAATACATCCTTATGTCCCCACACCACTTCTCACCCGCTCCCGGTCAGCAGAGCGATTTCTTGCCACCAGAATCTGGGTGGCCTGCATGGCGGGCACCGGGCGACTGAAGAAGTAGCCCTGCATCTGGTCACAGCCAATATCGCGCAGCAATTTGGCCTGCATTTCGTCTTCCACTCCTTCAGCAATGACTTCCATATTCAGCGCCTCGCCAATCGCCACCACGGCTTTGATCAGGGCCAGACTTTCGCGGCCGTTGTTCAGGCGGGAGACAAAGCTGCGGTCCACCTTAATGCGATTGAAGGGGAAGCAATGCAGATAGGACAGCGAAGAGTAGCCGGTGCCGAAATCATCAATAGCCAGCAGGAAGCCCACCCGCAGCAACTGCTGCAGCCGGGTACGCATCACTTCGGTGGTTTCCAGCAGTGAGCCCTCGGTCAGCTCCAGCTCAATGCTGCCTTCCGGCAGGGCAAAGCGCTCCAGAATGGCACAGAGACTAGCCATGGCCGGTTCATTGCGAAGCTGATAGCCCGACAAATTAATGCTGACACGCAGGTCTGGCTTGATCCTCTGCCACTCGGTCAGCTGGGTGCAGACCTCAGTCAACACCCATTCACCAATGGGGATGATCAGGCCGCAGTCTTCTGCAATGCCGATAAACTCACTGGGTGCAATGGCGCCGAGTTCGGGGTGATGCCAGCGTAACAGCGCTTCAAAACCAAACAGCTCATGGCTCTGCGAGCCGTACAGCGGCTGATATTCCAATACCAGCTGACGCTGCTGGATAGCATCGTGCAGGTCATGCTCCAGGCGAAACTTGATATCCATGTCGTCAACGCTGCCGGGCAGGTAGAGACAGTAGGCATTCTTGCCCTGCTCCTTGGCCTGATACATGGCCATATCGGCATAGCGCACCAGTGAGTGCTTGTCCTTAGCCTGTTCGGGATAAAGACAGGCACCAATACTGGCAGTGACAAAGACCTTGGTGTTCGCCACGTTGAAAGACGGTGACATCACCTCCAGCAGGCGATTACCCAGATACTCCAGCTGACTGCTGCTGGCCTGATGCTGAATGATGATGGCAAATTCATCACCACCCAGCCGGCACACCATGTCATGCCCACGCACACTGGACTGCAGGCGTTCAGCTACCAGTCGCAGCAGATCATCACCGGCCTCATGGCCAAGGGTATCATTGATTTTCTTGAAGCCATCCAGATCGATAAACAGCACCGCACAGCTGCCTGACTGAAGCTCCGCCTGAAGAACAACCTCTTCCAGCTTTTCCTTGAAGTAATGGCGGTTGTGCAGAGAGGTGACGTTGTCGTAGTAAGCCAGCTGATTGAGCCGAAACTCCGCCAGCTTGCGTTGCTCAAGCTCCTCACTCAAGCGCGAGTGGTGGCGCTGAAGCTGGCCCATCATCCGGTTAAAACTGTGGGCCAGCTGCCCCACTTCATTGTCAGGCAGTACATCAGCACGCAGACTGAAGTCCTGATACTTCTCAACTTTCTGGGTGAGCTGGAACAGCTGATACAGGGGCTTGGTCAGGCGGGTGGCAAAGCGCCACCAGAGCTGATGAGAGACTGCCAGTGCGATAATCACCGCCAGCAGGCCGAACAACAGGTCAAAACCCAGACTGCGATAAAGTGCGGCCAGACTGTTTTCAAGAGCGAGGGTGCCGATCACCTGCTCGTGCAGCGTCACAGGGTGATAAAGCGTCAGGCTGCACCAGCTGAGATGCCAACCCTGCCCGTTCGCCTGCAACGGCTGGCAGGTCGTGTCACCTGCCCGCGCAAAATGTCCGAGCACTTGCCCATCCGGCAGGAACACGGATGCCTGACGAATAGCGGGCACCACCTCCAGCGCCGATAGTACCTCCTGCGCATCGCCTTTGTCGCCAAAAACAATGGCAGCGGCGATGTTGCGCCCGGTAATGCTGGCATTCACCTGCATATCTGCCAGCAAAGCCTGACGCTTGCCAAGCACTTCATAACTCAGGGTGCATATCAGCAATATCGCCAGTGCCAGTGCGGTCAGACGCACCCCCAGCATCACCAGCTGCCAGCGAATCGTGCGGTATTTTGTCTCAGTGGTCGCCATCTCATCTCCCTCTCTGGCGCTAGCGCGAAGCCACATCATTGGCCAGCTTCAACAGGCGGGCGCTGAAGTTCAGCCCCACATTGCGTGCTGCATACAGATTGATATCGAACTGCAGACGGTTGTCCCGGTTGGCCAGACCAATCATGAAGCCACGGGGTACGCCTTCTTCTCCGTCGGCCACCGTCAGCACCGGCAACGATGCCAGCTTGTGCAATGCCTGACTGAGGCTGTCCTGATGTTCGCTGTCGAGAAAAAACATGCGGCAACTGCTCCAGTCCTGATCCAGTTCGGTATGGACAATCTCTACCCGTGAGCCCTGCTGCACGGGTTTGCCCTCCAGTCGGTGCAGGGCTTCGTCCATCGAGGAGTCGCCCAGCACACAGAGGCGGAACGGCGCACCAATACGCTCGGGCCATTCAGTAAACAGCGCAAAGTTATAGAGATAGGCCGCCTTGACCGAACGGCTGGCCGTATCAGCAAGGCAGCTACTGGCCAGCAACCCGGCCAGGGAGGCGACGATGATCAGCAGATGCAGGGAAACGAAGCGCCGGACGGACCTGCGGAACGTCTTGGATCTGCCCCCTTCCATGTCGTGCAATGTGCCTTGCTGATGAATCATTTACCGCCACCTGCTGCTCAATAGGTGTTCAGGATCTACTGCGTATGTGCGCCCGGTTTAACCTGCAATCAGATAATCGTTACCTGCTGGCAATAGGTGGTCAGAGTTCAGGTCTGTGTTCCCTTCCTGTCGCTCAATTACTGAGCAATCTGACTATTTGCAGCCCCCGCTGATACTGCGCGGATCTGACCGGACGGTATAAAAGGAAGGAGTACTGCAAATCTTTGTAGGGCTTTCCCTACATATCATGAAGTCAATATTTCAACTGACAGCTCCAATATACTTAAACGTTTGAGCCGCAATTGATGGCAGATATTTTTTTAGGGATATTGGCTGGAATGTTTTTTCGCATCACGCAGTACAGGCCGCCTCATGAACACCCTCAATGCCATGCAGTGCTTTTGCAGAATCGTTGACCTGGAAAGCTTTGCCAGTGCAGCCACCGATCTTGGTGTATCAACCGCACAGATCAGTAAGCAAATCAGCGCGCTGGAATCTCACCTCAAGGTACGCTTGCTTAACCGCACCACGCGCAGAGTCAGCCCGACTGAAATTGGCATGCTCTACTATGAAAAGTGCCAGCAGATTCTGACCGACCTCGGCGAGCTTGAGAGCATGATCGAGCAACAGGGCAAGGAACCGCAGGGTGTGCTGAAAATCAGTGCTCCCATTGATTTCTCTACCATGTACCTGATGGATGTCTTTACCGCCTTTCAGCAGAGCCATCCGAAGATTCAGCTGGATATCAATCTCAGTGACCAGTTTGTCAGCCTGATTGATGAAGGGCTGGATGTCGCGATCCGTATTGGTGACTTGCCTGACTCAACGCTGGTTGCCAAACGTCTGAGTACCACCTATCTCAGCCACTATGCAGCTCCGCGCTACCTGCGTAAGCACGGCACCCCGCAAACCCTGGAGGAGCTGAGCGAGCATCAGACCTTACGTTATGTGATGAATGGCCGCGAATTCGGCGGTGCATTACAGAAGAGCCGATGGACCATGTCCTGCAATAATGGACGGGCGATGTGTGAAGCAGCAGCCCATGGTGCGGGCATTATCACCAAGCCCAATTTTATGGTGCTGTCCTATCTGCGCGAGGGATCACTGGTAGAAGTGTTGTCGCAGCACCGCCGGCCACCGGTGGGCATCTATGCCATCTACCAGCACCGTACGCATGTGCCTTGCAAGATTACGTACTTTGTCGATTTTCTGGCGGACTATTTCCGCGATCAGGATATCTGGAATCATCCTCCGGGCTAAGCAGCACGGCTCAGTATACGTCGCGGGTACGAGCGCTCTGCCTGATGCCAGCGGCATAGAAGCCGTATACATCAGAGGCCAGCCTTGATAATGAGCGGATGGCCTCACTATATCTCCCATTTACATCTCCATATGCCGTTTCAGGCTCTGTCGTGCGCGCGACAGGCGTGAGCGGATAGTGCCAATCGGTACCCCAACATGGTCAGCGGTATCCTGATAGCTGTACTCAGCATCCACAATCAGTTGAAACATGGACTGGATGTCATCAGGTAAGGCATCCATGGCTGCGACAGCACGATCAAGCATCCGCTCATGCTCGACCAGCATGCCGGGATCATCTTCGATTTCACTCTGTAGCTCTGACAAAAGCACGTCCGTCATTTCGTCCAGCTGCGGCTGACCATAGTGACGCTTGAAGTAATTACGGGTCAGGTTCACTGCGATACCAAACAGCCAGGTTTCCGGTTTTGAACCACCATTGAATCTGTCTTTACAGCGCATGGCCTCCAGATAGGTCAGCTGCAGTACATCTTCTGCATCTTCGCGGTTCCAGATACGCTTCTGGATAAAGCGCTTGAGCCGCTCATTCTGTGTACGACAAAGTGCTTCGATATTGATGACTGCCGGACTCTCACTGGCAGTATTGACTGGCATCGCACTGATACTCTGCATATCCATCCCCTTATAACCCTTCACTACGCAGTAGCTGCTGCAATTCGAAGTACGCTAAATCGATTTCATCTGAAACAAATTCCTATCAAATGCAATCGGCGGGTAAAGATATAGCAAAGAGAATTAATCAATATCAATTAAGAAAGAATATTAACCGTATAGTTAAAATCTATCCAAGACTCGCACAAAAACCAATTTAATTCTTATAAATCAACACCTTATAAACATTTACCATGTTCTTCGGAACCCTTACCAATTGTTTACATTTTGGAAATTAGCTATTAACAAGACGGCTTATTTTTGGATCAACAATATACGTAAAAACCGCCAACAATTAGTGTAGGACTATCCCTACAAAGAATATAAGAATTAATAGAGACAATACCCAACACCGATATAGCAATTTAGAAATCACAAATGACGAAATTGCAATATCAGCACATCGTGATATTCATTTTTGCTTGTGTCACTGCGCTGCGGTTCAGGCTCCGCCAGCTGGAACAACGGTGCAGATAAATGTGCAAAAAAACGGAACCACTGTAATGCCCTCACCACCCAGCTTAGGCCTACGCCCGCTGCTCAAATAAGCCTCCCATGGCTTCATGCAGCATCTTCACGACAAGGTTTTTGCCGTCCGCTTTGTCAGTTAACGAACGTCGCTATGCTGAGGAAGAGCACCATGATCAGCCTTGAAATACGCATACCCCTCTCCAACGACTGGCCCCAGTCGTCTTCCACCGGTTTAAACAGTGGTTCTCAAGCCAACGCGGGCAAACAACCCGATCAGACGGGTCAAAGCCAGGGTGATGACCCGCTCAGGCAACTGGTCATGGCGCTGATGCAGGCACTACAGGGTCTGGGACAGAACCAGTCAGGAGGCAACAGTAACTCGTCATCCCCGCAAGACCCGTTTAGCAGCCAGAGCAACAGCAACAATATGCTGCAGGATCTGGGTAAGGAATTGCTGAATAACTTGTTTAGCAGTAATGGCAATGGCAACCAGCTGTCTGATACGACCAAACCACTGAGCCGCGACGTCGGCAAGATGATGGACAACAACCCACAATCCTTTGGTAATCCCACCAGCCCGCAGACGCCCGCAGAAACAGGTAAAGGCGGAGGCTACAGTCAGGGAGACACCAGCAAGTCAGACAGCAGCCCGGCGTCTTCCCCTACCACCAGCAACGGCGAATCGACCGTCACTAATAACAGCTCCACCAGTTCCAGCACAGGCGCCAGCAATGTTGCCACCGCTATGTTCCCCAAAGCCTCCTCCAATCCCATCGTGCTGGATGAACCCATCGTCGTGAAAGCCGGCGAAACCTTTAATGGCGATGGTCAGACCTACACCGCCAGTAGCAAACTGGGTGATGGTGGCCAGTCAGAAAATCAGAAGCCGCTGTTTATTCTCGAAGATGGAGCAAAGCTGGAGAACGTGATTATTGGTAATAACGGCGCAGACGGTATTCATACCAAGGGTGATGCCAAACTGGACAAAGTTCACTGGACCAATGTCGGCGAAGATGCTCTGACGATGAAAGGCAGCGGTACGGTCGAAATTTCCAACAGCAGTGCCAAAGGTGCCGCCGACAAGATCTTCCAGCTCAACGCCCCGGGCACCCTGAAGCTCGACAATGTGCAGGCAGATGATTTTGGCAAGCTAGTACGCACTAACGGTGGTCAGCAAGGCGACTGGGATATCTATCTCAACAACGTCACCGCCACCAACGGCAAGGTTAACCTGCTACAGAGTGATAGCAACGCGGTCAAGGTACACGCCAACAACGTCAAGACCGAGAATGTCAAAGAGCTGTATGTCATACCCAAGTCCGGCACACTGGACATTTCCTGATTGCTCCTTATTTTTCACGCAACCGGATGGCTTACCGCGTCACTAAGACTCTGTAAGCGTCCGGTTAGAGGCGTTTGCTGATTAAAAATGCCACAAGAGCATGGGCATCAACATATAACGGATGACACTGAACATGAGTACAAGAATCCCTGGCAGTTCCAGTCATGAAATCCACGGTATCCACAACAGCAATCAGCATCAGCATCCAGTTGCACTGCGTCAGGGCAGTAACAGCAGCACTCAGGGAATGGCCATCAGTCTGGCCCGGGAAGGCAGCGAGGCTACACTGCCGGCACAGCTCCATCAGCGAACAGAATCGAGTGATGGTCAGCCCGTTGGCAAACAGAAGCACAAGAAGGCTGGCTTTCTGAAAGGCAAGTTTGGTTTTGGTAAGAAAAATGAGGCCAGCAGCAGCGCCAGACAGTCGGCTCAGCTGCGTGCCGGGACTCACCCCGTCAGTAGTGATGTCAATTTGTCGGAACAGGCTCAGGCGCTGCTACGTAATCCGCCGGCAGAGCAGCATAAATCAAGCAAGTCCTTCACCTCCAAACTGATGCATGGCATGGGCCTTGGGCATCACAAAAAATCGGAAGCGAAGACGCATGGCGAGTCTTCGCCTCCACCTGTCAGACAGGCCCATCACTACCCTCCCAACTCACTGCTGGTCAGAATGATTGAAGAAGATCAGCTGGGATATGAGCCTGTATCAGATACCTTTAAAGGGCAGCAGTCTGACAAACGGTCCACCATGCGCAATCGTGTACTGAGTTCTGCTCTGGACACGCCCGGTTCCAGCAACTCAGCCTCCCAGCTACAAGGCCCGCCCACCCGGACAGAAGAAGCCGAAGACCCGGAGGTACAGCAAGCCCTTGATGCCATGCGTGCCCGCGGCCCATCGGCCTTTGCCACTGAGGATGTCTTTCATATCTCCGACGACTCAGCGTCGGATTCTGGCTCTGAGGTTGAAGATCCGGAGGTGCAGCAGGCGCTGGATGCCATGCTTGCCCGTGGGCCTTCCGCTTTTGCCACTGAGGATGTGTTTCAGCTTCCTGTCGAGCCAGAAGCCGATGAGGCAGATGATGATGCCGATGTGCAGGCTGCTTTAGCGGCTCTGCAACAACGCGGAGCCAGTGCGTTTGAAAAAGCCAAGCCCAAGGTCGATATTCTTGAGTCGATTCCCGAGGGAGACAACGAGGGACTGGATGACGATGCCATACCATCCCGACAAACCTCATTTAATTCCGCAACGTCGACACACAGCCACTTATCCGACATTGAACAGACAGGCACAGCATCCCCTCCCAGCCAACGTCCCGGCAAGGAACCCGTATCCAGCCCGGTGCTGGAACCGCTTCCGTTTCGGCCGGATCCGCTGATTATGCATCGAGGTGAGAGTTCACAGTCTCCGGAGACACCCCCGAACAGTCCGCCAGGTTCAAACTCCTCAAGCAGCAGTCAGTCATCCTTACCCTCGTTTACTGTTACAGAAGCCATCCAGCCGCCACAGATGCAGCTCATCAATGGCAAACTGGCGGTGGACAAAGAGGCCTCCCCTCATCTCGCCACCCTGCTGCAACAGACGCTGGGGCGTCCGTTCCAGACCTATGCGGCTCATGAAAGCCGCAATCAGGGCCATGATCAGTTGCTTCTGGACAGGCAGGGCAAGGTATTTCAACTCAGCACTGATGTGCATACCGGGTTTATCGCCCTGCATAGCTCCACGCCAGTCATGAAAACCGATACGCCTCCAGCATCCCTTCACGACCATCTGTGTGAAACAGGCCATGCGCCTGCCGATTCGAGCATTCTCGCCCAGGCAACGGGTATTCATGCCGATGCCAACGGCAACCACTGGCGTATACACGAAGGTGAGCTGTACAAGCTGACAGGGCTGGAGCTCTGGAAAGAAGACCAGAGCGGCGTAAAAGCGCTCAACGCCGGTGCGGATCAGGGAGTCTACGGCATCAAGGATGGTAACAAGCTGCTCAAACTTGACTCCGAGCAAAGCAGCTTCACTACCGAAAGCCCGATCAGTGCCTTCAGCGTTAACAAACAGGGTGAAACAGCACTCCTGCTGAAAGGTGCTGGGGAACTCTCATCCGGTGGCATTCCTGCCACCATCTGCCTGCTGCCCTCGCTCTCGGCCAACATTGAAGACGCCCGCGATTTACAGCCACGCTATGCCGGGGGACTCGATCTCGTTGGCCGACAGGACAATGAACCGGCCAGTCTGACCAGCATCGCTCTGCACGGCAAGGACGTGTTCGCTGTTGATAATGAAAACCGTCTGCTCAAAGCCAGCGTGCCGCCCGACGGGCAAACCGAGCTGCGCTTCAGTACCTTGCCACAACATGAACTGCAGAATGCGTTTGGCAAGGATGTGCAGTTTGAAGGCTTTACCCACGACAACAACGGCGAACTGCATGCGCTGGTCAAGGACCATGGTAAACAGCGTCACGCCTGCCCGCTGAACGACTCCGGCAAATCCTTCAAACCCGGCTGGAACCTCTCCGATGTGCTGCATATCGACAATAGTCTGGGCCTGAGCAAGGTTGAACCCGGTCTGCTGGAGGCCCACCTGCGTACTCAGGAACAGGACTTCGGCAAGAATGGCACCCTCGCCACTCACGACGGCGCGCTCTACTTCAAGGATAAACTCACTCAGGAGTGGACCAAGGCTGCTGACAATGTTGAAGACTTACAGCGAGGCCTCGATGGGCAACCCTATGCCCTGCAGGGTGGCAAGCTGAAAAAGATCACTATCGATGAAAACAGCAGCAGCATCCGTTTTGGCACCGACAACGTCTTTTCTCTCACTAAAACCCGTGGCAACCCTGCGCTGGGCGGTGGCCCCAAAGGCGTGCCGGACGGCGATATCAAGACTGCGGCGGTGCTCAACAGTTATCAGGCCGTCACCCTGACTCATGCTGGTGAACTCAAGTTCAGTTCGGTTCGCCCCAACACCAGCCGTGCCATGCACCCTGATGTGCCCATCCACCAGAACGGCTTGCAGGGCGAAATAACGCACCTGCAGGTGGATAAAGACCACACCCTGTTTGCGCTGACCGACGAAGGCAAACTGTTCCGTCTGCCTGCGGAAGCCTGGATGAGCCCCAAGAGCAGCAAGCTGAACGGCGAATGGCGCGAAGTCCGGCACCGTGAACTGCCCGAAGAACTGCACGGCGCCAAACTGTCCATGAGCGAACAGCACGATTTGCAGGTGGTGACGGCCAATGGCCAGAAGCTGCGCCACAGCGCCGATGGCTGGCAGCGTCAGCCGCCACAGCCAGCGGCCGAAGGGGCGACCAGCCGTGACAAGTTATTCGATAACCTGGCGCTGGCCACCAAAGGCATGAAGTTTGGATCAACCGGAGCCAACTACGTAGTAACCGCTCAGGTGGGTGGCGTACTGGGTATGGAAACCAACAAGATCAGTAGTAAGTTTACCGACCGCCTGAAAGCGCATGTCTTCAAGCCCAGCCTGGAAATCCCTCGCCCCCTCAAGACTGCGGGCAACTACGTGCAGCATCAGTGGCAGGGGCGTGAAGGTCTGAAGCCGCTGTACGAGCAGGAACATGCGCTGTTCAAGGAACTTGAAGCCAACAATACCCTGCTCAAATCAGGCCTCGCTCCCGAGCGCGAAAAGATGGATATCAAGACCCGTCTGGAGCGACTGGATCTGGGCGAAGCCGGTCAGGCGTTACAGTCAGAAATCGAATCACTGCGCAACGAGCTGGAGCTGAGTGCTGAGCGTCAGCTGATCAAACTGGGTAAACATCAGGGTGTGCTGGATGCAGGCGGTGAGCTAAAGCTTGACTACAAACCATCGAAATTCAAAGACTTCAAACAGAGCTTCAACCCCAACCGCTCCGGCCACTCCCTGAGTGCCGAAGTGCTTAACACCTGGAAGCACGCCCCCGCCTCCGCCGACAGTAATGTCGGGCATCTGCTGAAAGCCTTTACCGATCTCAACGTCAACATGAGCCATCAGAAGACCGAGATCATGATGGGCCGCCAGCGTGACCCCAGTGACAGGATGGCACTGGTCAAATCACGACTGGTACTCGACACCCTGATGCTGCAGAAGCTCGACAAGCTGATCGACAAGGCTGAGTTGCTGTCAGGCAAGCAACCCGACGCCGGCCAGCTGGCCACCCTCAGGCATGATCTCAATCAGCTGCGCGATGACCAGTACGAGAAGAATCAGGTCAAGCATCTTACCGACCGCGGCATGCTCAGTCATAAGGATGTGGAAGGCATGTATGACTCAGCCAAAGTCATGATCAGTGCTTTCAGCCATGAAGATCACGGCATCAACCTGATTGCCCGTGCCGTCACCCAGACTAAAGATCAGCAGCAGCTGAATCAGGAAATGAAGGGCATGCTGCACTCCCTCAAGCCGATGGATGACGTGATTTTCACCCGCAGCTACAACACCAATGCCTCGGCCAGTGTGATTCCCCATTCCCTGCAGGGTAAAGCCGTCGACATCTTCCCCGGTGCCGGTGCGGAGCAGAAGCGCAACTACAATCTTGAGTTTTATGGGCTGGATGACGGGGTTGAGGTCACCATCAGCCGCAACCTGGGCCCGACCTTCAACGGCAATATCGGTATCAGCAAAAATGCCCTGCCGGCAATCACCGGGCAGGAAAGCAACAACAAACCGGTCAACGTCAACGAGCATCACATGACTTTCAAACCCGATCTGGTGGCAGGTGCAGGATTAACCTTAGCACTAGGTCGAGCCCAGCATAATGAGTTTATCTTCAACGTGCGTGGCAAGGACATCGACGCCTTTGTCGATGGCCTGACCAGCGGCAAGATTACGCCCGATGAGCTGTTCAACAAGGGCATGGAGCACGTCACCATGCACGGTACCAAGACCAATTTCAGTATTGATCTGGGACTTAACTTCACCGCCCGTGCCCGACTGGACCTGACCGACAAGGATGGCAATCCTACCGTGGGTGTGCGTCTGGGTGGTGGCCTGACGGGAGGGTTCAATCTGGTCTCCGTCAATAAGGACGAACTGAAATATGAAGGGCTGGATAAAGCCAAACATCGCACCAATGACAAGAGCGGTGTGCTGAACAGCGCCAACGCGGGCTTCGACCTGGCAGCGACGCTGGGCTTTATTGAAGGTTTTACGACTGGCCACACGACCACTACCTCCACCGACCCGGATACCGGGGAAAGCACTACAACCACCAAGGATCAGCAGACGACGCTATCGTCCTTTGCCAACCTGCGTACCGCTGCAGCGGTAGCAGTAGACAATGGCGTCAAAGTACGTGGCGAGGTGCAGTCGAAAAAGGCCGATGCCGTCACCTCCGGCACCATGGACAAGCTGTTCAGCGGTCTGGCCGGCGCATTCAAAGATGCCGCCAGTCAGGAAGTCGTGAATGTCGCCAGAGAGATGACCGATATCAAACAGCAGTTACAGCTGCTAAAGAACCACTTCGTCGAGTCTGGCGTGGTCACCCATACCAATGACGAGCAGTACGCGGCACTCAGCAGCATCGGCGCAACCGAAACTCAGCATGAAGCAGCTACCAACAAGACCGATGTGATGACCGTGGCCAAGGCCGTGGTGGCTCACTACAACACCCGGCATCTGGACCACGGCGGTGTGCTCAATATGCTGACGGCAGCGGTTGCACCATCTCGTAAGGATGCACTGGCCAGTCAGGTCAGCCAGATGATGAAAGATGACCCCGCCTTTGCCGGAGTGCTCAATGACATCCGCAATCGCCCCAACTGCTACACCTGGGTCACTCTGGAGCTGAAGGACGAGCCACGGATGAAGCTGGAGGCTGACTTTATCAAAGGCAAGGCCGGCCTCGATCAGGTCAAGCAGGCGCTGGAGAACCCGGAGAACCGCCGTATTAAATCCATCACCATTTTTGAAACAGGCCAGCATAAGGAAGGCTTTACCACACCGACACTGTTCGTCGGAGGGTCAAGCAGTGCCAACGTCTATATGGAGCGTGCCGCAGGTACCATTAACTTTAAATACGGTGCCGATCAGGACATTCCGCGTAGTTACACGCTGGCCGGTCAGGTGACGACCCCTGACCAGGAGCTGGTCAGCGCCATGAGTGGACTGAAGAACGAAGGACTGGAAGTGCGCAATCACTAAGAGCCATAACAACAGGCAGGATGACAGCAGCACCGGCTGTCATCTTTTCGTCATCAAATCGACATATATGCGGAACCGTGCATCGGCGGCGACCACCCATATAGCCACCATGCATGCGTATAAAAATAAGTTGTCGGATGCGTGGGCAACCCGTATCGGGCGGCTACGATCTGTCTACCCTCTACATATCCCAGATGTTTATCTGCCTGCCCTGCATCACTCGGGTAGCAGATAGTTGTACCTGAACGGCATACAGCGTCTGGTAAACCGCCAGCCTGAGCCAGGGTAAGCGAGCCACCCTGATATGACTTCTATGTTGTCAATATCAGGATGAAATAATGGAAATTCAGGGAACCACCTCCCGCAGCGTCTCAGACAGTCTGTCTGTCCATTCGGACACCTCAGCTTCTTCCATCAGGCAGATCGCCTCCCCTGTACTGAGCAGGCAAAGCAGCACTACGTCACTGGCAGCGACCGGTGGGACGCTACCTCTACCTGAGAACCTGCACCAGACACAGCACTCACCGGATGGCACCTCCCCAGCTAAACACAACAAGCGCCGTTTTAGCCTGAAGTCGCTGCTGCCCGGCAAAAGCAAACACCCTACCCGTTCCTCTTCATCAAACCGGCACGGCATATCCGGCACGAAAGACAACACAACTGCTTCACCGGGCACTGAACAGCCGTCCACATCGCATAGGACACCGGGTAAGGGACTGTTGAACCGACTGAGCTGTGGATTGATCCCTTCCTCATCAAAAACCAGCCCGACTGAACGCCATACCATTGCCCTGCATAGTGAAGATCACGAGCAGCCGACAGCGGCAGAACGGGCTCAGGTGCAAAAGAACTGGATGGATACCCGTCAGCGCATACTGAATGGGACGATGGACGCTCCTCCGCTAAAAAGCAATTCCCTGCAGGCGCTGTTTGCGGCCGACCCGAATGACAATAACGGCGGCGCCACGGCAAGCCACTCCGATGAGGCCACCAAGCACACCTCGCCGGTAAACACCGAACACGGCAGCTCACACAGCACCACAGAAGAATCTGGCCATCATGACCTGGAGCAGGTTTTTAATCATATCCTTCAGAATGCAGACTCCAGTGAGCCTCCATCGTCCCCGCTCCCCCCTCCACTGCACGCCGACAGCGCGACTGAACCTCCCCAAGCCGCTACCCAGCCCATAGACCTCAGCCTTGACCAGCACGGCAAGCTGGTCATTAACGAACAGACACCAACACATCTACGCCCGTTGCTGCAGGAAACCCTCGGCGCCAAAGCACAACACTATCTCGCTCATCATCAGACCGAAGCACAGGACAGTCATCAGCTGCTCGACCATCTGGGCCGTCTGTTCCATCTTGAAAGTACGCCAACCGGCTATCTCGCGCTGCATTCCAGTCGACCACTGCTGGATGCCCCGTCACAGCACAGCAGGGCCACTTCTGGCGATAAAAGCAAGGTCACACTGTCACCGGGCGCCAGCAGCGAAAGTCTGGCCATTAGCCTGCCTGCAGGCAATCCCCGTTTACCCGCGGCGGCACCACAGCTGGTGCATCTGCCTGACAGCAGCTATCGGGCTCAGCTAACCGGCGTCCACAGTGATGAACAGGGTAATCTGCTACGCCTGCAGGACGGCAAGCTGTTCCAGCATGAACCTGCGCTGTCGATCTGGCAGCGCAGCAGTGACGCTGCTCACTCACAACTGGCTGGCGCGGCGGATGGCAAGCTGTATGCCATCAAAGATGGCAATACCCTGCTCAATCTCACCGACCAGACCAACAGCGAACCTCTGGCGCTTCCCCTGCGCTCCTATGCGGTCAATCAGCAGGGGCAACTGGCGTTACTCAGCCATCATGACGATCTCAACCGCCTTGAACTGCGCAGTAAGGTCGACGACACCCAAAGTCAGGTCCTTACCATCAAAACCACCGGGGGCGATGATCAGCATGGCCAGCAGGTGGAAGGACTGGCGGTGGGTCTGCACGGGCGGCAGGTCTTTATCGCCGACAGCCATGGCCAGCTGTTCAACGCCCGTGTGCCACAAGCCGGTGAAACAGAACTGCATATGCACTGCCTGCCCCAGCCATTGCTGACAGCCGCTTTTGGTCATGGCGCACATATCGAAGGATTTATGACTGACGCCCAGGGCTCACTGACAGCGCTGGTGAAGGATCGCTTCAAGCAGCTGCATGCCTGCCCGCTGGACAACGACGGTAAAACCTTCAAGCCCGGCTGGAACCTCTCCGACAGTCTGGTTATTGATAACCGACTGGGCCTCGACCCTCTGCTGCCCGCGGAAAACGATGTCGTCGATCTTGGCAGACTGGGGCAACACGCCCTGCGCGAAGGCACCCTGCTGTACAAAGACAACAGCACCGCTACCTGGAAAGCAGCGGAAAGCAATATCGACAGCCTGCAACAGGGGCTGGATGGTCAGGCCTACGTGCTGCACGAAGGCAAAGTAAAGAAACTCAACATTAGTCAGAGCTCCGCCACCGTCAGTCATAACCACGATAACGTGTTTGCCCTGCCCCATCTGCGCAATAAACCGACGCTGGGGGCAGAGCTGGCTGGCACAGGTAAAGACCAGCAGCTGACAGCCATGGCGGTCATTAACAGTAACCAGTACGTCTGTGCTGATCGTGATGGCCAGCTGGCATTTCATAATCTGGTCCCCGGCACCCAGCGCCAGCTGCATCCGCCACAGACCATCCATACCGAAGGTTTAACAGGCCAGCCCAAACAGCTGTTGCTGGATAAGAATCTGACCCTGTTCGCACTGACTGATGAGGGGCTGTTCAGGCTGCCTGAGCAGGCGTGGAAGCCCGCCATCGCTAACCGTCAGCAGCAATCGTGGCAGCCGCTACCGGATGGACAGACACTGCAGCAATTGAGGCTGAGCCCCCAGTACGGTGTGCAGGCCCGCACTGCAGAAGGCAGCTGGCAGCAGCTGACCGACGCCGGTGAATTCACTGCACCTGCCACACCAGCGGTCAGCGGCAGCCTGCAGGCAACTTATGAGCGTCTGCGCAAAGCTGACAAAGGTAAAAAAATAGGCAATACCGGTGCAACAGCGCGCTTTGAAGCCCATGCCGGAGGGGTCACCAACCTCGAAAGCCGGATCAGCAGCCGTTTTCTCGACAAACTGCGCGCCCACCTGTTCAAGCCCACACTGGAAACGCCACGACCCATCAAAGCCATGGCGTATGCTGTACAGCATCAGTGGCAGGGACGTGAAGGTCTTAAGCCGCTGTATGAAATGGAGCATGCCCTGTTCAAGCAGCTTGAGGCAGGCAATACCCAGCGTGCTTCTGCCGGTGGTCGTCAGCTTGTTACAGGCAATGGCGACACACCGCCTCAGCCGCAGGATCTGCGCAGCCGGCTGGCAACCCTGCAGCTGGGCTCTGCCGGACAACCTCTGCTGGCGGCACTCGATCACTTCACGACAGAGCTGGAACACAGTGCTGAGAAACAGCTGATTACACTTGGCCGCCGTCAGGGTGTGCTGGACCAGCACGGTAATGTCAACGAGTCGTACCGGCCTTCCCACACCAAGGCGATTAAGCAGAGCCTCAATCTTAATCGTTCCAGTCACAACCTCAGCGAGGAGCTGCATACGGCCTGGCAGGCCGCTGCACCCAGTGCCGATAGCCGTACCGCCCGGCTGCTGGATGCCTTTGTCCGGCTGAAAGTCGACATGAGCCACCAGAAAACAGACATCCCCCTTGGCCGTCAGCGTGATATCAATGACCGGACCGCCCTGAGCAAGGCGCGTCTGGCACTGGACACCCTTACCCTGCAGGAGCTGCACCAGCTGGTCGACAAGCTGGAGCTGCTGTCGGGCCATCCGCACAACCCGGATCAGCTGCAGACGCTGGAGAAGGATTTGTCGCAGCTGCGTGACCGTCAGTACGCCCATAACCCCGTCAAGCAGTTTACCGACATGGGCTTCATCAATCATAAGGCGCTGGAGAACAGCTACGATGCCATCAAAACCTTCCTCAATGGTTTCAAAAAGGAAGATCATGGCCTCAACATGACCGCTAAAACGGTCTTCAGCGCGGGCAGTCAGGAGCAGCTGACAGCGCACCTCAGCAATGCCCTGCTGGAACTGGAACCAGGTGAACTCCTGACCTTCGTCCGTGGTTATGGTGGCGCCGCAGGCAGTGCCTATGTGCCGGCACTGCCAGAAAAAATCAGCATACCGCTGGTGCCCAACGGCAGTATGGGGGTCAGCCATGGCTTCAATATGATCTGCCTGCGTACGGATCAGGGCATTACCTTCAGCATCGAGAACGAACATGGCAAGAAAGGCACCGTCGGCCTCGGTACCGGTTATGACTTCATGCCCAAACTGTCAGGCCACAAAAACCCGGATGTATTCAAAACCGACATCGGCCACGACCGCAAGCTCAGCCCCGATCTGCGCCTGGGTGGTAGCGTCAGCGGCTCCGTGCAGCACACTCAGCTCAATGCCGTTAACTTCACCCTCGGCGAACACCAGATTCCTGACTTCGTTGCCAGACTGACCAGCGGTGAACTGACACCCTTGCAGTTGCTGCAGATGGGGACTGAGCACAGCACTCGCGAGGGCAGCCGCTGGACCGCCAGCGGCGATGCTAATCTGGCGCTGGAGCTGCGGGCAGGTTTCGACCTTACCGAAGCAGGCAGTAACCCCGGCGCCATTTTCAGGGTCAGCATCGCGGTGCCCGCACTTTCCGTCAATCTGGCCTCCGCGACCCGGGAGCGCCAGACCACCCGCAATGAGCACTCGGAAAACCAGTGGACCAGCGACAACCGTATGCGCCTGCTGAATACCGCCAATGCCAACATCAATATGGGCATTGCCGCAGGCATAGTGCTGGATCAGAAAGATGAGCGCGGCAACACCGTAGGTACCCTGCCGATTTTTGGCTCGGCCAGCGCCTCTGTGGGCCTGACCGTCGACTCCGTGACACTGAAACAGACAGAAGTCACCATCAAACAGGCGGAGCCGGTCAACTCCACGACGGTTAAAGATGTATTCGATAGCCTGGAGAAGCATTTCAAGGACAGCAGCACCCAACAGTTACTGCGGGCAGCCAAAGGGCTGGCCACGCTGGAAACCCAGCTGGAAGCCCTGCAACCCCTGCTGCAACGTTCAGCTGCCGTCAACGATGACCAGTACGCGGCGCTGCGTCAGCTGCACAAGGCCAGCATGGAGCTTGCAGCCAGCGACAAACACGGTCTGGTGCTGGGCGGTGCCAACTACATGGCGTTTCACACCAACCTCGGCCGTATCGACCATGACAGCCTGCTGGATAATTTGCTGGCCCACCTAAAACCCGGCGACCAGCCCTCGACGGCCAGACAGATACACGAGTTCATGGCCAGAGATCCGGCCCTTCATGACATGCTTACTTCCCTGCAGCACAACGCCAATGGTCTGGCAACCATCGCCATCGAACTGACCGACGCCGCACGGGAAAAAGCCGAACAGGCACTGGTAGGCGGTACCCTGCATGGTGAAGATATTGCCCGGCTGCTGATGGATCCGGCCAACCGGCGGATTGCCAGCATCGAGGTGTCGGAAATCGTGGCAAAGAAAGAAGGTATTACCCCGCCCTCAGTCATCGTTGGTGGCACCAGCAATGCCGCCGTGGTGCTGCAGAAGCAGCTGGGCAAGGTCAACTTCAAATACGGCAGTGACCAGAGTTCACCCCGTGGCTACACCATCGAAGGTGATGTGGTACGCCATCGCAATAACCTGACCACGGCCCTGCACGGGCTGAAAGCGGAGGGGCTGGAAATGCGCAGTTAGTGGCATCTGGAACCCAACGCCCCCGGTCGCCACTCAGCAGCGACCGGGATATAACCCTCAGCGGAGCGGAACTGCACCCAGCATAGCAGCACCATACGGTGGCACCTCAGGGTAAAGGCAGCCATAGCGGCTCGTTTCTCAGCCCGGGTGTATTCACCACCGCACTAGTGAACTCCTGTCACTTTTTGGAGGCAAGGCAGCTTAGCGCCGCAGATGAGGTTTCTGCGGTCGCCTGCACGCATTCGCGCTGATATAGGCACAAATGCGTGATTGCTGTCGGGTCTTAACATCACTAAAAGAAACTAAGCAAGACACGGATCATGGGCTTCAAACGCAAGATAACGCTGATTCTTTTCCTCGTGGGTGTGATTCCCAGTCTGCTGCTGACCGGCATCGCCAGCTGGTATTCCGCCCATGCCCTGCAGCAGCAGACGTTCCAGCAGCTGACCTCAATCAGAGCCAGCAAGTCAGCCGCTGCAGAGGACTACCTGCAGGCATTGGTGGCTAATATGCTGCTTCTGGCAGACAGCCACGAGGTCCAGGAGGAATACCCTCAGCTCGATAAAGCCTATCAGGCTGCCGTCCCCAGCGCTGACGAGCTCAGCACGTCACAAAGCAGCCTGAAGCAGTTCTATTCAACTCAGTTTTTGCACTTCTGGCAGCAGCACAATGACCATGCCAGCCAGCAGGCTGTCGACACCCTTTTCAGCAAGTTATCGCCGACCACCACCTGGCTGCAGTTCAACTACATTGCCAGCAATCCCAACCCGGTGGGCGAAAAGAACAAACTGCTCACCGCCGCTGGCCAGTCCGACTACAACCAGATTCACCAGCTGATCCACCCCTATCTGTCGAGCGCTCAGCAACGCCTTGGCTTCTACGACATCTTTCTGATTAACCCGCAGGGTGATGTGGTCTATACCGTCTTCAAAGAGATCGACTTCGCGACGTCACTGGTGTCTGGGCCCTATGCCCAGTCTGGCCTGGCCGCTGCCTTTCATCAGGCAATGGGCATGAACAAAGGGCAGTATGCGGTGACTGATTTTGCGCTTTATACCCCGTCTTACGATGAACCGGCAGGCTTTATGGCCACCCCCATTACTGATGCACAGGGCAACAAGCTTGGGGTGCTGGCGGTACAGTTTCCCATTGACCAGCTCAACAGCATCATGTCTGAACGTCAGGGACTGGGCAAAAGCGGAGAGACCTATCTGGTAGGGCCCGACCATCTGATGCGCTCTGATGCCTATCTGGATCAGCAATATCACAGCGTCAGCGGCTCATTCCTTCACCCTGATCAGGGTAGCGTTGACACCCGTGCAGCAGATAACGCGTTGCGAGGCCAGAGCGGTACAGAGATCATCAGCGACTACAACGGTAATCCGGTGCTGTCTGCCTACGCCCCTTTCACCTTTGCGGGACTGCAGTGGGCTATTATCGCCGAGATGGACAAAGCAGAAGCACTGGCCAGCCGCGATACCCTGATCAAGCTCTGTGCGCTGGTGCTACTGCTAGCTGTTGTCGCCATATCACTGACCGCCTTCGGCGCTTCACGCATGATACTGACGCCCCTCGGTACCGAGCCCAAAGTCATGCGCGCCATTGCCAATCGCATTGCCGACAATGATCTTTCCGTTCACTTCAGTGGAGCCCGCCCCACCAGTGTGTACGGTGCCATGGCACGCATGGCTGACAATCTCAAACTGCTCGTCAGTGAAATCAGTAAGGCGGCGACCACTCAGGCGGCGACAGCTCAGGAACTGGCCACCATTTCTGAGCAAACCACCGTCACCATGCACGAACAACATGCCAATACCAGCCAGATCGCCACGGCGGTGCAGCAGCTGACCGCGACAGCCGGGCAGGTGTCCACTGATGTTCAGCGAGTGGCGTCCACCGCCTCATTAACCAGTGAACAGGTAGCCCGCAGTGTCGCCGAGGTCAGCCAGTCTGCTGCCGTACTGCATGACGTGGCAGCGGTGATGCAAAAATCCGGTGAGAAAGTCGATATCCTCACTTCGCGGGTCAACGATATTTCCACGGTAGTAGTCAGCATTCAGAGTATTTCCGACCAGACCAATCTGCTGGCTCTCAATGCCGCCATCGAGGCGGCACGGGCTGGCGACAGTGGCCGTGGCTTTGCGGTAGTGGCCGATGAAGTACGCTCGCTGGCGCAGAATACACAGCGCCAGACTGAGCACATCACACACATCATCACCACACTGCAACAGGGAGCACAGGAGGCTCAGGCGGAAATGCAGGCCAGTGTGCGTAATACCGAACAGCTGTCGATACAGGCCAGCCAGACTGCTGCGCAGCTGCGTGAATCCATGACGCTGGTGGAGCAGGTCAACACGATGACCCTGCAGATTGCCACGGCATCCGAACAGCAGGCGCAGGTCGCACAGGAAATCAGCCAGAATCTGGAATCCCTCAGCGCCAGCTCACTGCAGACAGAACAGGCGGTAGCAGAGATTGCCCGCTCCAGTGAGCAGGTGTCTCACCTGAGCGTTAATCTTGATGCTCTGATTGGCCGCTTTAAGGTCTGACTGCGGTGATAACGGAACCAGCGTCAGCTCTCTTCCCACCCATACCCTGTCAGGGCAGCCTCAGCAGGCGCCCTGACCGACGCCTCTGTCAGCATCAGCGTGCGCTTAGCTGGTCAGAAAGATTCCCGGAACATCGTCGTCAGCCTTGCATGTACGAAGGGCTATTCCGTAACGGCACCGTTTGCTTCAGCACTGAGGCTACATCAGCAGTAAACGGTCAGCTTACTGGTAACGTGCAGCAGGGCTGATATTCGGTGTCGTTATACTCAGGTGCACAGCCTTGGCTTGTAATTCATCGCATCCATCACGAGTACTACCCCACCTGCCCGCCTCTCAGGGCGGTGTCGGTATGATTGAAGTGCTGATTACCCTGCTGGTACTGGCTGCAGGCATGTTTGGTGCAGCCGCCATGCATCTCAATACCCTGCGCGAGTCCCAGCTGGTCAATCAGCGCCTGCACGCGTCGGCACTGGCCGACGATATAGCAGGCCGCCTGCAAATGGACCGTGCCAATGTCAGCAGCTACCTGTTCGACAGCAGTCAGTCAGGCTGCAGCAGTAGCTGCAGCTCTATTCAGACCGCGCAAAATACATGGCGCAGCACAGCCGCTGAGCAGCTGCCTTCAGGGCGTATTCTGCTGACTAAAAACGTCAACGGCCTCTACCAGATACAGGTGCTGTGGGATGAAGAGCGCAATGGTGCGACCACCGCCGATTGCGACTTCACGAGCAGCAATGCCAGTCGTCTGGCCTGCTATCAGCTGGTGGTACAGCTATGAGCCGCCCTGTCTTCCGGCCACCTGCATGTCATCGCCAGACGGGGGTCAGCCTCATTGAGCTGATGATTTCTCTGGCCCTAGGTATCGTGCTGGTGCTGGCGGCGACCGATGTGCTGCTCAGCGGCCGCCAGACCTATGCCAGCGTCACTGCCAGCAGTGAGCTGCAGGACACTGCCCGTTATGTGCAGAACATTCTCGGTCAGCAGATTGAGCATGCAGGCTATACCGACCAGCCACTCAGCGCCCTGAGCACTGAGTTCAGTGCCGACAGCAGTGCCAGCCCGGCATGGGAGGCAGGCCAGGTTATCAATGTCAGTACTGACAACAGCATCAGTGGCTCACCGGATGAACTTTATCTGCGGCTGCAGGGCAGCAGTGAAGACCCCCTGCTCGACTGTCTCGGCTATACCCTTTCCAGCAGCGAGACGGTCACCATGCGCTTCTTTATCGATGCCAGCCGCACCCTGTATTGCCAGACGCTGGGTCACAGTGACGCCAGCCGAAACAGCACACAGCCGCTGGTGGAAGGGGTGGAAAATATGCATCTGCTGTTTGGTGTGGATGCCGATCAGGATCGCAGTATCGAGCAGTGGCTGACACCGGCCGAACTACAGATCGCCCCGCTGCTATCGCCCTATGTTGTCGGCGTACGGGTGGGGCTGGTGATCAGCTCCATCACACAGGTGTCTCTAAGTGCCAGTGCTCCTGACTTTACCCTGCTGGAGTCAACAGTAAGCACCAGCAACAGCTCGCGCCTGCGTCAGGCATTTGAGTCCAGCTATTGGCTACCTAATGTAGCTCTCAGTACTGAAGACTAGAGGTAATCCTATGATGGCACACGCGCCCGCCCACTCCCCTGCACAACAAAAAGGGGCGTCGTTGCTGGTCAGTCTGGTACTGATGACGCTGCTGGTGGTGATTGGTATCAGCAGTTTCAAGCTGGCCAGTTTCAGTCAGAAGCTGGAGGCCAATAAAGAGGACAGTCACCTGGCTCGCATCGTGGCGGAATCTGCTCTGCGTGAGGCCGAGCAGGCCATCGCCAGTGACGACGCCATGATGACCAGCAAGCTCAACAGTGGCGTCTACAAGGTAACAGACAGCGATACCGCCAAGTGGCAGGTCACCACAACTCAGAATCTCTGGCAGGAGGACGGCAAAACCATCACCTATGGCAAGGATGTGGCTGACATCGACAAGCGCCTCAGCACGGCGCCGCTCTACATCATTGAAGAGCTGCCAGAGCCTGAGCAGTTCAAGGAAGAAAACAGTGCGGTGACCGGACACGGCCAGCAGGACCGTGCCGAACAGTACCGCATCACCGCACGCGGCACGGGGCCATCACAAACGCTGGACCGATACATTCAGTCCAATTACGTACGGATCGTTAACCGTTAGTGATGCAGAAAATACACACATACATCATGCGTTGCAGGTCAGAGCTATAGCTCAAAAAGGCTATCGATAAGCCACATACTGCCTGCAGAATATCTCAATAAAAAACATAGCCTCTCAATAAAAACGACCTTCAGACAGAAAAAAAATGCCAGCTAATGTTAAACAATCCATAATTAGCTGGCATACGCTTCCAGAACAGACAGCTCAATGAGCTATAAAAATCATCAAGCCACTTTATTGAGGTGCTAACAGCATTGCATCATTACGCGCTTGCTCCAGCCACTTATCAAACTGTGACTGATGCGAGCCGATCCACTCTGCAGCATGACGTTTAATATCTGCCTCAGAGTTTTCACCATTACGCATCTTTAAATTTTCAGCACTTTCGTCATTTGCCGAAATCAGGTAATAGGAAAGGAACGAAGAAGCTGCGATATTCTTTTTCGCGAAGTTCCTGTTCATCACAGCCTTAATCTGATCAACCGGGAAGCCCAGATTTTTACCCTGAAAGGTGGTATCTACATCATTCTTTCCATCTGGAAGACTTACATAAGGCACCTGCAACCACTCAACATCCTTTCCTTCAACCAGCACACCTGATATCCACTGAGGTACCCATGTGTAGTAAAGAACAGGTTTTCCTTCTTTGTATCTGTTAATGGTATTCGCCATCAGGTCAAAATATGGCCCCTTATGATGGGTCACTGTCTCATCCAGGCCATAAGCCTTTAGTTGATGATCAATAACAAGCTGGCATCCCCAGCCAGCATCACACCCTGTCAGGTCTGCTTTCCCGTCACCATCGATGTCAAATAGCTTAGCCAACTCCGGATTTTTCAGATCAGTCAGGTAGTGGATATTATATTGTTCGGCTGTTTTCTTATCGATCAGGTAACCTTGCAATACACTAGGAATCACAGTACCCACTTTAATAAGCACCGTGTCGCCGCCTGCTTTTTCATAATAAGACTGATGTAATTTATCCCACATATGCACAGTAAAATCGGCGTTCCCCTGAGCAAGAGTCTCAAATATAGTAGCGTAATCAGTCTCTTTAGGTTCCTGCACATCGTAGCCAAGAGCCTTAAGGCCAGCGATTGCAATTTCGCCCCGAAAGCGTTCTTCGCCAACATTAGCAAAGACAGGCGTAATTTTTATTCCCTGTCCGGGTAAATTGTTATCAGCATGAACACTCATACTGAGTGGTGCGACCAGAGCAAAAGCAACAAGTGTTACATTACAGCCAAATATTATTTTTTTATTGCCAGCTTTCATATTTATCATTCCTCCTGAAGCGAACCACTTCATTTTTTGTCAGCAATGGACTACTTCATTTTTTTAAACATATCCACTCAATAGAAGACTCCGGCATATGCACTGGCAATCCGTGGAAAACCGGCATAAACAGAGCGTAGATTTATTGCAGCCATACCTATCCATGATGGCCAATACCAAAATACGCTAGTTAAACAACCCGACGTTTCCAGTAACGTCGCATATATACAACTAGCCGCCACCCACCGGGAAAAATCTAACTCACTTCAAGAGATCGGTATTCTCGACTGGGTGGCGAACTTTTGTGGCTATTCCGCAGACGCTGCCCGATATTGGCAAGCGGCATGCTTCACTGACCTCATCCACTGCACAGCGAGCAAGTGCTTTGACTGACTGGCCATGGCCATGTACCGCAATGAGTGTGTGCGTGGGCTATCCGGCGCCTGTGCATCTGCGCAGAAGCCGCCCTAGCCTGAACAGGTCAGGGAAGAAAACAGTGCAGTAGCCGGCCACGGCCAGCAGTACCTGGCCGAACAGTAGCGCGCTCGGCCAAGGGCCATTACAAACCCTGGACCGACAATTCAGTCCAATTACATACGGATCGTTAACGACAGAGCTGCCGGTGAAGACCGGCACAACAGAGGAAACAGCATCCTCAGGGCGAAGATGCGGTCTGGATAAAGAGCCTTGCGGCTGTGCGCCGAAAGTCAGCGGTGACCTTCAAGCGCAGGAGAGGATATGTCTGCGGTTACACCTGAGCCTGCAGGTAGTTCTCCAGCCCCATCATATCGATCAGACGCAGTTGCTGTTCGAGCCAGTGGGCATGGTCGTTTTCGGTATCTTCCAGCAGCGGACGCAACTGGTCGCGGGTCTGATAATCACGAACCTGTTCACACAGAGCGATAGCCTCTTTGAGAGCCGCTCCCACTTCCTCTTCCAGCAGCAGGTCATTCCGCAACATGCTGGGGACATCATGGCCCACCCGGATAGGATCGCGGGTAACCAGATCAGGACGCCCCTGCAGGAACAGTATGCGTTTGATCAGCACGTCAGCGTGGCCACGCTCATCGTCCATCTCGTGGCCGATGCGTTCATACAGTTTGGTCAGTCCCCAATCCTCGTACATACGTGAATGGATAAAGTACTGATCCATCGCAACCAGCTCGCTGGCCAGCAGGCGATTCAGGGCAGCAATGACATCAGGATGACCTTTCATAATGAGTCCTTATCAATTCAGAGAAAAACAGCGCAGCGAGCATGGCACCGGCTGTGTCCAGATACAAGCCTGTTGCATCATTTACGCTGGGAAGGCCATTCACTGGCTGCCCATCGCATGGTGCTGATGCTTGATACCGTACATAGCCTGATCGGCACGCTGCAGCACGACGGCTGAACTGTCATCGGTTACCGATGCGATGGCAATACCGACGCTGGCACCGATGGCCACTGTCACACCGGATGCCAGCACCATCGGCTCACAGATTCCGGCCACCAGCAGCGTACGCAACTGTTCCGCCGCCTGCATGCTGCGCATGTCGGGCAGTAACAGGACAAACTCATCACCGCCCAACCGGCCGATCACATCGCCCTGCCTGACCAGCAGCTCCAGGCGACGTACCACCTGACAGAGCACCTCATCCCCGGCATCGTGGCCGTAGGTATCGTTAACCTGTTTGAAACGGTCAAGATCAATCAGCATGACGGCAAAGGGCGACGGCTCTGGCAAGGCAAACTGATTATGACTCACCTGCCAGTCCCGAAGCGCCTGCTGGTACTGGCTGAACATCCACTGCAGACGGTGATCAACACCGCGGCGGTTATAGGTATTGGTCAGCAAATCACGCTCTGCCATGGTCAGGGCATGGGCTTCTTTTTGTTTACGCTCGGTAATCTCTATCAGGATGCCCAGCGTCAGCCCGTCACCCAGCGCGTGCAGGACCAGCTGCACCCAGCGATCACTACCCTGAATCGGAATATCTTCCCGGTGCGACTGGCCTGCACTGATCTTCTGCCGGATGAAGTCATCCAGCGGCAGCTGGCTGCCGATACCGATATGGTTAGAGCACAACATACGTTCCACTGCCGGATTCAGTGACTCCACCACGCCCTGCTGGTTGAGCACCAGAATGCCGAGCTCGGCGTTCTCGACGATCAGCCGGAACTTGCGCTCACTCAGTGCCTGCTCACGGCGGGCATCCTGCTCCGAATTCAGCAGCCCCACCAGCTTACCAATCAGACCGTTGACGTCTTCGGCCAGCCGGCCGATTTCGTTGTGTTCGTTGCCTGCAGGCAGCGCCAGTCTTTCGCCATGATCTGCTTCCAGATGGTGCAGTTCATCGGAGATGCGCTTGATCGGTCTGACGATAGACAGCACCACCACCAGCGCAACGATCAGTGACACCACCACAATCTGCAGCTTGAGAAAGTCGGTGATGTAGCCGCTGTAGATGCCAGCCTGATAGCGGATAAAGCTTTCATCCGGCACCAGCTCAATACGCCCGACCATCTGCCGGTCATCAAAGGGTGATGGGATCACCCGGCTGATCGGCTCTGCCGCTGGCCAGCGCTCTCCTGACTGCAGTTCAGGCAAGGCCGCAATGACCTTGTCATCACTAATCACACGGACGGCGGCTACCGGCTTATTGGTCATCAAGCCCCGCGCAATTTCCATGGCCAGCGTGGAGTCACCGGTAAAACAGGCAATGCTGACCGTGCTCTGTACAGTGGACAGTATGTCTTCAAACTGGTCATGGGTGCGTTTTTGCTCATAGCTGAACAGCAGCGGCGCTCCCAGCCAGGCAAACACAAACGACAGAATGACGCCCAGACCGAGAATGATGATGGTGGTGCGAATGGCGATGCTGCGCCAGGCATTGCGCAACGCGGATAATTTAAAACTCATAGACGATCCTGAAACGGGCATCCACCTGTGAACGCTGGACATAGGCAATCATGGTGGGATTATCTGCCACCTGCTGTAACGCCTGTTCGGTACTGTCTACCTGCTGCGGCGGACGAGTCTTGCCGGAAAAGATCAGTCGTGCCCAGTAGGAATTGATGTCCGCCAGCGGCTTACCGACCAGCTGCTTATAAAACAGCGCCTTCTGTTCGGACTGTTTGCCAATATCCAGAGGGATGGCTTCGCCGCCATCAGGCAGTCGACGATAGCGGCCCATGAATATATTGATGAGCTGATAGCGGTCCAGCTGGGTAATGGCCGCCTGAGTACTGACGACGACCACCAGTCCATCACCGCCAGACGGAGCAACAGCACTGGTTGCCGCTGCAGTGGTACTCCACATCAGGCAGGCTAACGCGAATGGTTTGATCAACATGCTCCAGCCTCCCCCCTCAGAACACAAAATCAAGTGACAGACTGTAGACATTGAAACGGCGCCGAGACGAACTGGGCGTGGTTTCCAGCAGGACAATCGGGTCTTTCACATCGAGGTAGTCGACCTGTGCTTTCACTGCCAGCTGCGGCGTCAGTTCGTACCGGCTGCCCAGCGTGAAGCTGAACTGGTTGCTGAAGAAGCCTTGCTGCACGGCCAGTGCGACCTGATTGAGCGGATTGTCCGCCGCCAGACCAGTGGCCACGTAGTCACGTTTTGACCAGGCCCAGGAGGCGGCGGCATAGGGTTGCAGGTCGCCCAGCCGGTAACTGCTCTCCAGCAGCAGCGAGTGGGTATAAGGCCCACCAAGACGGGTGTTGTAGCCCCAGACTGAATACTGCGCGCTGCCCTGCAGGTTGCCTTCATCATAGGCCACACCGAGGCCATAGAAGTTAATGGTCTGGTTGGCGCTATCGAGCACCGCAGCCGCATCAGCGGCCCCCGCCTGACGCAGCACATCGCGCAGCTCAGCCGCTCCGGTGGCATCTCCCATCGCCAGATGGCGAGCACTGAAGCGCCCGGTCCAGGCGCCCTGCTGATACTCCACATAAGCACTGACAAAAGGCTTGTGACGCATATCAAGGACAGTACCGGGAGCCAGCGTCAAATCGCCGTACAGATCACCTGCCATCAGTTTAACGCGGCCAAGCCCCTGCCCGAGCGGACGTACCAGTGTGACATCCACACCGTCATACACCTCGGGGCGAATATTGCCGTACATTTCCAGCGCCGGCCGAATGGGCGTGTTGGCATAGCCAATACCATTGCTGTCACTACGCATCTGCAAATCAAGCAACAGTCGTCCTACCCGCACACTACTGTCGCCCTCAAACTGATACTTGAGAAAAGCCCAGGTGGGCCGGGGACTCCAGTTATTACTGTCGTTGAGTTTGCTGACCAGCTGCAATGTGGCCGACAGCTTGTCTGTCAGTGGACCACTGAGCTGGCCGCCCAGGCTGGAGTCTACAGACAGGTCAAGTTTGCCGCTCTGGGCACCGTGTGGCTGTGTTACATCACGACGATACTCAAGGCCGTCTTCATGGTGATAAACACCGCCCAGAGTACCAAATCCGTTAAACTGCCAGTCCTGCCAGGATGCTGCCTGGCCCGCTGCAGGTACAAACACCAGTGCAGCCATCAGTGCACGCGCCTGAGGCCAATGGATTCCTGCTGTCATGGGGAGAATCACTTTTCTGCTACAAGGTCTGAAACAGGCTCACGGGAACCCTGTTACCTGAGTCAGTGCTACTACACTGACTTAGTTATTAAGTGTCCTGTGAGCCGTTCAGTTCCCGCAGTTCAGACAAGGTTGGCACGATAGACAGTGCAGACCAGTACGCACCTTACTGGCCAGGATAAACCTCCTTCCAGTTCACCCTACCCGTACGATAAGTCTCCTCACCAATCTGGTATTCCTTCAGGCCACCGCTGCCATCCGATGCGTAAGCGGACACTGCCCCTTTACCACTGTCCATGATCAGCGCACCGGTCGAGTCTTTATTCAGTACGCCTGCTGCATTGGAGTCATGGCTGTCTATGGCACCATCACCGTTGGTGTCCATGATGGGCGAGTTATGCCCGCCACCGGTTTTAGCCTTCAGAGCCATCAGCCAGCCGTACTCCTTGGCGCCACACTGATTGGGGTTAGGAATCAGGGTGGAGTAGATAATGCGCCCACGCCGCAGCAATGGTGTGCTGATCACCATCTCCCCGGCACTGCTGTCCAGATCCAGCCGCCAGCCATAACTGCCGACTGCATTACTGCTGATCTGCCGGTAAGTACTGCCACTTTCGCTGTATGTGGTGAAACTCTGTGCCGTCAGACGGGTGCGGCTGACAGGAAAGCTGAAGCTGCTGTTGCTCATGCTGTCATCACGGATGCCGTAGAGACTGTTGGCGGTAATGTTACTCGCCAGATTGTCGCCCACATCGTGATACTTGCCGGTACCGATATAGACCATCAGCCCCTGACGGGTGAAGCCCAGCTCTGGCTGCGCAAAGATTGGCTGAACCGTATTTGTACTGGCCGTGGTAGTCGCAACAAACAGCGGTGCATTCTGCGCCACCTGCCAGTCACGGCTATCGCTGGAGCGCAGATCAAACTTCCACAGATTGCCTTTCAGATCACCTGCGTAGATGTAGTCCACGTTGCCATCGCCGTCGTAGTCCACTGGCGCGATATTAGACAGACCATTGCCCGTTTTGGCACTCGAGGCAATACCACTGACGGTACTGGTATCGATGCGTACCACATCGGTCTTGCTCCAGCGGTGATCCTGCATGGCATCGAGATACACCAGATAGAGCACCGCGCTGCCAGCACTGCTTTCGTAGCCGTTGCCAAAGGCAACAGCCCAGCGGTTGTTATGGAGGCGGATCACCGCAGGTTTGGAGAAGGTGTACCCCAACGTGGAAGGAGAGCTGGCATCGGCGAACAAGGCTTTATCGACGGCTTCATCGTACTCCCACAGCACACGCTGGCTGGCATTGCTTTCATTGACGGACCCAGGCGAGCTGACATCCAGTGCAAACACTGCCTTGCCGCCAGCACGCATCCCGGCGGTCAGTACCGTGTGCCAGTCATTATTGAAGAAGGCATCGACAATCGTTGGCGAGCCATCCACCGAGTACTGATGCTGATCGTTGCTGTGGTCACTGTCATAGTCAGGGTCCAGCATGGCGGCCATGGCATCCAGCGCTGCATTTGGTGCATAGGCGAACACTTCCTTGCCGGTGGCAGCACTGAAGCCATGCAGTAAACCATCATTGGCGCCGACATAGACCATGCCACTGCGGTCACTGTGACTGCTACGGAAACGGCTGTAGAGGTGGCTGCTGCCTTCAAGGGCATCGGCATAACCAAAGTTGGGGGGGCCCACATAGACAGGCACCGAGTCAACAATATCCCCCAGTCGGGTAGTTTTGCCTTCTTTAGTTTTGCGGTTGCGAAACACCCCACCCCGATCCACCTCCTGAGTATGACTGCCACGCAGGTACTCGATAGCGCGTTGCTGCACCGTAGCCGCATTGCCAGACACCGTCTGCCCCGCAATCAGCCGGGTCAGCTGCGCGCAGTTCAGCATGGTCTGATCACTGCCGCAGGTCGTATTGCCCGACCGGAATGCCACACCTTTCAGATTCTCATTATCCCAGCTCAGCAGCTGTCGGGAGCTGGACAGGCTCGACTCGCTCATGTTTTCCAGCTGAGTAGCAGCACTCCACTTTTTGTTGAGTATCAGGCTGTCATTGAACTGATACGCCACCAGATCACCGTTCCACGAATAGGTGTTGTCATACGTAGAGACAAAGATATAGCTGCCATCACGCACCGCACTGCTGCTGGAAATCGGTGGCGTATAACCGTTACTGGTAGCCACACTGGAGAAGACATCGTTCAGGTAATCAGCCAGCTCACTGAAGTTGTTGACCTTGAAATAGCTGTCCGGTGAGCCGTCGCCGTCTTTGTCCCACTCATCTCGGCTACCAGGAAGCAGATCACCATTGTGATCATTAAAGCCACCGTATTTGGCAGCCAGATACAAGGGTGAAGGTGGCGTGGTGATAGCACTGGAAGCCGCAGCCACAAAGCGTGAAGTGCCGTAGGCATAGCTCGGCGTGGTTGAAGCATCGCCATCGGAATACTTGCTGGTGTAGGTATTGAGGTTTACCCAGTCCTTGACGGTGGTACTGACCGTTACCACGTTTTGCTCAGCACTGCTGGCGGTGGAACCTATCACCAGGTACCCGGCGGTCACCGTCTGAGAGGTCACCCGGTACGGTACTCCTACCGTTACTTTCAACTGATTGCTGGCAGTCGCTCCGTCACTACAGGCAGTGCCGACACAGACGTCAAACTCCTCGACCATATCCATGTCATAGTCACCGCCCTTTACGCCGTCTTCCCAGGCGACGAAAAAGCGCATATGGCTGATATTGCCCTTGCTGTCAAACTGCTGCTCGGCAATGACCACATCATTCATACTGCAGTCGTTGCCACCTGACTGGTTGTAGCAACGCGGCACCAGCGTGACTGAGCCAGAATCGGTCTTGAAAGAAAACAGCGGCAGTGCTTCCGATAAAGCCACGCCATAGGTTTTGACAGTCTGGCTGTCGTCGAAGCCTGTCGCTGTTTTCAAATCCTGGGTATGGGCGTAATACGCCAGCCCGGCCAGTCCATAGCTACCCTGTGCTGCCGGGGCATCAGGGCAAATGCCTCTGGCCGCCGATAAGGCCGTGATGGTTTTACTGTCACAGCGCTTGCTGGTGCCACCACTGGCTTCACCGATGAGGTAGGTGCCACCGTTAATGCCTTCAGCATTACCGATCTTGTCGATATAGCTTTTCAGATCAGCGGCGTTGATGGATAAGCCGGCGAAGTTGTCATCCTGAAACATCTGGTCGGCATCGTAGGTATTCACCCCGGAAGACAGAATCAGTATCGAGCAGCTGGCACAACGCTCTGCCGCAGGCCAGGGGTCAGCCCCCCAGCTGGTGGAGCGGAACAAATTGAGAGTGAAGTAGGTCTGGTCATTACTGCCAATGGCAAAGTCAGATGACGGGGTACGCTGACTTTCATCGTCGATGGTCAGATAGCGCAGCGCCTCCAGATACATTTCACCCAGTGGGTTCTCCCAGTCGACACAATCACCGTCGTTGTCCTTGCCGCCGTTCCAGCCGCAGCTGTACGTCACGTAGGAGCTGTCATCACGGCCAATGATCTGCAGACTGTCGAGAATGCCGATGATTGACCGGTCATTCGTTCCCATACTGGTGTTCTTGTCGGTCTTCAGCAGCACGCCAGTGTCGGTATCTGTTTCGGTGCCGCTGCTGTCGGTGGTGTTGAATGCCTCAAGCGGCTTACGCAACACTCCGCCCTTTTTGTATTTGTAATAGCTGCCACTGATGAGACCAAACTCGATCTGGCCAGTCTCTCCATAACGCTGCAGCAACCCCACCGGCTTGATCGTGCCGGAGGGATATTGCTCACAGTAGCCACTGCGGTTATCCAGCCCGCCATTGCATACCTGCACCCGTGCTTTGAACGGTGAACTGCTGCTGATTTTATCGCTGCTGCTTGGCTGCTCCCCGCCGGCATACTGACACTGACGGCTTTCCTGTGTGGCCCAGAATGGCCACGCGCCCTTGGCCACATGAATCAGGGGGGCGTTTTTACTGGCGGGTGGATACCTTTTGCTGCCGCGCGTTTCCAGTGTCCACACATCGGATGCATTACACAGGGTGATGGCCGTTTGCGAATACGGTGACACCTGACTGACGGCGACGCTACTAGTACTGCGGAACACCTTGGCAAAGGCATGCACATCGTCCGGCAGAAAGGCACGTTCAAGTACGGTGTATGATCCCCTGGCAGTAGGATCACTGTAGCGACGGCCACCGTAGAGTACCTTACGAATCAGGTCCATCCTCGACATGGTGCCCCAGTTGAGGAAGTTGCCACTCCAGGCACCTGAACACAGATGATTGCTGGCGGCTGCCGATGGCGTGAACATAGTGCCATCGTAGGTGTAGCAAAGCGCGGAATTGAAATAACCGTCATAGGTAATACTGTTGTCGTAGGTCGTGTCCAGCGCGCCATCACCATTGAGGTCGGTGTAGTCAGGGTAGGCCTTCTTGAACAGTTCATGCGCCTTGGACAACAGCAGCATAACCTTGGGCGTAGCCGACACCTGACTGGCAAAAGGCTTGCTGGCTAGTGCCGCCCAGCCTGTATAAGGCAGACAGCTCATTAACAGCACCCAGACAATCCCTATCCTGCGAATCAGAGATCTGCCCTTCCCTTTGACAGACTGAACAGGCTTCAGCCACTGCATTCAATAATGCCCCAACAACCAGATAATCAGGTTGTCTGTGGCGCCGTGACGGCTCGGGGTTCCCTGCTGGCGGTTTACATTGCGCCTGAGACCACCGCATTGAGGAACTCTCAATCACTCACAGCCACCCAGCAGGGGATTAGGTCCGCCCGATGCGCCCTGCCCGGTGCATTGTGAGACGTCGGGCGGTTAGAGCATCGTATCGGCCCAGGGAGAGGGAGTTCACACCATGCGCACCACATCATCCGGCAGCGGGGCAACCCCAAGCGCCCCCCGCAACGAGCACAACCTCGGCCAGTAATAGAACGGGCATGCTGGGCACCATGAGTGTCAGATTGCTCAAGCAGGCCAGCGTCGTGACAGATCCCATCAAGCGTTTTTTTAATGCAGCACTGGGCCTGTTTCGTACTGACTCCGGTAAAACCAAGGTACCGCAGCATCTGAGCAGTGCCGAACTGGAAAAACTTCAGCATCAGTTGCGCAGCTTTCATCAGCAGTGCGTGCAGCAACAACAGCACACCACTATCACTGCGGATGAACGCCACGGCAGTCGACAGCTCCAGCTGCAGCAGATTCTGCTCATGGCAGATGCTCTGGAGCATCAGCAAAAAGCACAGGAAATGCGCGCCGCACAGTGGCAGCAACAACATCAGGGGGTAGTCGATCACAATGACGACACGCGCAAGCTGATTGAGTCCTACAAGCGTCAGTGATTTATCATCCCGCCTGACAGATCAATGAGAGCATCAGGGAACTTCCCCGACAACGCAGTCCACTCAGCCAGACAGTGACCACAGCCGTCACTCACTTTTCAGTACCACTGGCAGGGATTGACCATGACTCCTCACCAACTCAAAGCCAACCAATTTATTCAGCATTTTGGCACCAGTATCCGTGCATCACTGCAACTAAAAGACGGGGTTTGTGCGCTGTACGACGCAGAAGATCAGGAAGTGACGGTGATTGAAGTACCGGATCATAGCGACAGCGCTATTTTTCACTGCTCGCTCTTAACACTGTCCAGTGACGTGTCGCCGCAAAAACTGCGCAAACTGTTGTTACTTAACTTTGAAATCAGCGCCATGCAGGGTTGCTGGCTGGCAGTCGATGAACGCGACAACCTCTGCCTGTGTCATGTACTGCCGCTGGATAAATCCGATGAGCAGCATTTCAGCAACAGCCTGACCGGTTTTATCGAACAGACCAAAGACGTTCGCGCCTTCACCCAGGAATTATTACGTCAGGCTGATGCTGCCTGACAGCGGAGGCTCACCTGAAAGCACAGCCGGTCTGCACAACGCATCTGCGCTATCTACCCCATCGCAAGACTGAGTCAATGAGGAGGCCGGTTACCACCTGCCTCTCCAGCCTGCCGTTACGCACCTTTGTCATTACCGCAAAGAATCCAGCCCAACCAGCGCCAGCAACTGCTCTGCGCCCTGAGCCAGCTGACTGTACTGGCTGCCCTGATCAGTAGTCGGCAAGGGAAACCACACCAGCCAGTCACCCTTGTCATTAGTGCAGGGAAAACAGTTTTCATAAACGGCCATATCACGGAAGCGCCTTTCCAGCATCGCTCTGAGCAGTTTCGGGCTCTGCTCCGCCCGTGACACTGCCAGCTCAAGCCCTCGCCTCTGCTGGTCTTCCCGATAGGCCAGGGTCATCCCCATGGCAAGAGGCACGGACATGGAGCGACCGATCATGGCCTGCTGTAATAGCTGCTCCAACGCAGTGTTATTTAGCATCCATTACTCCCTCAATATGGCGATAGCTTGTCCGGGCAAGGCCGCGAAAGAAGGCTGCTACCGCCCTCAAAGAAAGGAACAGACTCCCGTTCGCCCGATATACAGCCATTAATTGGTGAACGAATGGGAGGTGGTGTCCTGATCCTGAGGCAGACCGTCACGCATGGACGGCGACCACCAGATCACCAGTTTTTCCGGCGTAGACAGCGGGCGTGAGCAACTGTCTGTGGTGCATGCCTTATTGCCTGCAGCCACACACCCGGCCAACCCCAGCACCACAGCGATTAGAATGAATAAGCGCATAATGTGCTCCTCAAGGTGTGATGGACTGGTTAGATGATGCCGCGGGCTCAATCAGGGAAGGCCGTTGCAGACGAGCAGGATCAGGAATTCTGACCGCCACCATGACCTCCGCCTGCTGCCAGGGCTTCAGTGCTGCGCCTGGCAATATGGCAACAGCCAGCGTCTCCCGGCTGTCACAACTGGCCTCATCAAATCGACGGCTCTCAGCACTGTTATTGCGCACCGCTCCGATCACCACAGCAAAGCGGTCATTGGCGTACCACTGCACTTTGTCCTTGAGGAACAGCATATTTTCCGCATGACAAATCTGCTCCGGGCCATAGACCGCGACAGGCGGCGCAGCCTGAAAACCCTTGGGCACGTAATGGTCAGCAAAGGCACTCAGGGCATCCTCCACCTCGCCACGGGTGACATGATGCTGCGCACTGCTGCTGCGCTCCTTCTGTTTACGCAGCGCCTGATCCACTTCGTGACGATTCTCATCGGAGACATACTTGATCGGATTGACCTCCGTACCGACCAGACGCGGCGTGATGATAAACAGCCGCTCGCGGTTGGAATGGCTGGTACTTTTGTACTTGAACAGACCACCCACCCCCGGCAGATCGCCCAGCAGCGGAATCTTGCTGTTCTGGTTCTGGCTTTGCTCGACATTAAAACCGCCCACTACCAGTGAGCGCTCAGCACGAATCACCGCCTGAGTGCTGATGGTGCCGCGATTGACGCTGGGCGTGGTGCTGCCATCTGACTGCTCAATACTGCCGTCTTCAATATCCAGTGACAGCTGAATCAGTCGCTGCGGGCCATCACCGATGGAGCGTGGTATCACCTGCAGGCTGGTGCCCGCGGTGACGGGGGTGATATTGGCCACCCGCTCACCGATGGCGGTGATATAAGCGGTATCGTTGAAATCAATAACGGCTGGCTGGTTCTCGATGGTCAGAATCGACGGATTGGCAATCAGTGACGCATCGCCTTTGCTTTCCAGCGCACGAATCTGTGTGAAGAAGTGGCCGAAATCCTGAATCAGGACCGTGGCGGAAGAACCACTGGCAATAAAAGGGTCTACGCCGGAGGCATTGAACGTCGCTTCTGTGCTGCCACTGCCGATTCGCCAGTTAATGCCCAGCTCTGCGACTTTACTGCGATCAATATCCAGAATGATGGCATCGATCTCGATTACGCTGCGCGGCTGATCCAGCTTGTCGATCAGCGCCTGATACATCGGCTCCTTTTCCGGATCATCCTGAATCAGCACCGCGTTATTACGAATATCGGCACTGACTTTTGAACCGCCTTTCTTGCGATTGTTCTGCAGTTTCTGGTTGATTTCTTCCTGCGTCAGGCTGCGGTTGTCGACACCATTCTGAATACGGGTGGTGGCCTGCTCCTGCATGGCATCCAGTGCATTGAGGCTGCTCTGCATGGTCATGTCGGCGGTATTGAAGCCCAGCGGGACTTCATTGCCACCCTTTTTCTCCAGCAGGCCACTGAGCATGGACGCCACGCCGGGTACCACGATGGACTGCCCGCGATACTTGATGGAGCGGTCATCGGCCAAGGCATATTTCAGCGGGAAGACCATGACCTCCAGTTTGTCGTCGCCTTTCTTTTTCTTCTTGCTGAGCTCCTTGACGAACTCTACATACTGCTGAGGGCCAGAAACGATCACCACCCCTTCGTCGGGCAGCTCACCCCAGCCAAAGCGCTCATCCAGCAAACCCACATGGGTCAGTGCGTCCTTGAGATCAGAGACCGCATCTTCCGATACATCAAGGCTGATCGAAGTCTGCTCATCCTGCGGGCTGACGTACAGCGTGCCGTTATAGACAAACCACAGGAACTGATGCTCCAGTGCCAGCCTGTCCAGATACTCCTCAGCATTGTTCGCACGTAGTTTTCCATCCACCGTGCCAGAAACATTCCCCATATCCAGCTTGACCCCAAAGGTACGGGCAAAGTCTGATAGTGCCAGCTCCAGCGGCGTATTCTGCGCATCATAGGCAAAGGCGGTGGTTTTCCAGGCAGCTGGAACCGCTGCATACAATGAACCGCCGTACAGCAGGCCGAGCAAAGCCAGAATCATGGTAATTCGACGCATAACACCCTCATGTTATTCGCACTGTTCATCGTTCCCGCAGGGTAGAGAAAGCTCAACCAAGTCGATACCGACTCAGCCGCAGGTGCTGCTTGTAGTTGTTTTTGTTTAACGGAAGCCTCGTAACTGCTGAGACAAAGAAAGGGGCAGGACACTGGAGCTACGCGACACAACACTCTGGTTGCGACGGCTTCGATGACGTGACTGATGGCTGGTCAGCATGTCATTCCACACCTCGGCCTGATTGGCGAGCTGTTCCACTACACTCAGCACCTCGGCACTGTCCTGCTGAGCGGATTCGCCTTGGCAGGCAACCCACTTCACCAGAACACACTGCCCATCGTCCGGATTCAGTGCCAGAGCCCCGATAAAACGTCCAAGACCCGCGGACGCCAGCTGCAACAACAAGCGGGGGTTGAAACTGGCATCGTGCAGGGACATGCCAAACTCGAATGCACAGCCAACTCCCCCGTGCTGCTTACTCAGGACACAGCTGAAACGATCAATATCCAGTCGCAGTTGCTGGTCTGACGCTGCCAGCCAGCGGGCGATACCTTCCCTGGTCTCCTGCATGGCAGGCACCTCAACGAATCTCGTTGATGATCGCTTTGGCCAGACTGTGCTTGACCTGCAGCTCCTGATTCACTGCCCAGCTGGCCGTGGCGTTCTGCCGCATGGCCGAGTTAAAGGCATAGATATCATCCAGCGATGCGCCATCCAGATTGGTGGCAATGTCATCCATGTTTTTCTGACTGCGCTCGAACTGAGTGTCGAGGCGATGACGGACGGAATCTACCGAAGACATAGGAACCTCCCATTGACATGTAATCAGTAACCTATGGGTGGTTCGCTATGCCTGAAGGTTCCCGGCACAAATCAAGAGAGGCGGTAAAGGGCGATTAGACGATAAAGCGGGGAAAGTCAGGCAGCATCATGCCAGACTAACAGCGAAGGTATGGCACTGACGTCCTTAGATAAAATCAATAGTCTTCAGCCGGGGACGTCAGCGTACTGTTCAGTTGTTCACAGATGGCTGACCAGGAGCAGCGGAACACACCGGCGTCAGTTTCCAGAATGACGCTGTCATCTGCAACAAAGGGGTCAGCTTCCAGCTGCCAGTGACGCAACCCCTGCTGCTGCAACGCCTGTTCAAGCACAGGTTGCAGCGCCGTGGTACAGCGCAGCACGGCGGGCACAACCTGCCGTTGCGTAGCCACCAGCTGGCGTACCAGACTCTGCCCTCGCAGCTCCGCTGGCATCTCTCCCAGTACCGCCTGCAATGCACGCTGCACCAGTTGTTCGGCAACCTGCTCTACCCCGTCCCATAATTCATCACGCTGTTGCTGCAAGCTTTGCAGCAATCCGTTCGCCTCCTGCCAAACCTCCTCCTGTGCCTGTGCCCGAGCCTGCTCTGCCAGCACATCGGCCTGCGCCCGGGCCTCGTTCAACAGGCTCTCAGCCTGCTGCTCCGCCTGCTCCAGCAACAATGCAGCCTGCTGCCCGGCAAGCGCAGTGATCTGCTCTACCGTAGTACATAGCTGTAACTGCCGGGCAGTAATGACGGGCAGTAATGCGAGATCTTCAGCGCCCTGCAGGGAGATCCGTCGTCTAACGAACATCGGGGCTTTCACTCCTGAAGGTAGGTGGTAGAGATAGAGGTAAGCGTGCAATGCAGGCGATCAACCGCCATTGCCAATCTCCTCCGCCTGACTATTGGCGATTCGCCACATCACCGCATGCCATAACTGATTGAGACGATTGGCAGGCACGGGCTCCAGGCCCAGATGCTGCAATGCCTCCACCCACTCACAAGGAAAGCACAGTCGTGCCCGGCTCCAGGTAGCGACAGACATCCACTGCTGCAGTAATGCCAGCCCCACCTGCTCGCCGGGCAGGTGCGGATGCTGGGCTACCGACCAGTTGCCCGGCATCAGTGCCTTGGCCAGATGCCGGCACCAGCTGACATCAGAAGGCGATATGCCATGGGCACCGGACTGGCGGACTGCCACTTCCGCCGCCAGATTGAGCACCTGCCGTCGCTGCTCGTGGGACAACACCACCCATTGCAGCAACACGTCGCCCGGCATGGAGGGAGCTTCGTCAGCAAGGTCTAACATCTGCCGTAATTGCGTACCGTCCAGATGCTGCCAGAGCGGGTGCGCCAGCCCTCTGCCAGGACCATGAAGGCTGGCCGGTATGGACACCGCTACCCAGGAGTCATGCATCTGTTGCCAGGGTTGCTGCCAGAATTGCAACCAGGTCAACAACTGCTCAGCAGTAGCCGCCATGCAACGATTACCGGATTACAGGATAGCAGGAAGGAAAGCAGCTCATCGTCCGGGAGCCTTTACCGTTGCACCAAGACCTATGCGCCCCAGCACGGCATTGCGCCATTCCGGCTTCAGCCACAAACACAGGGCAATAAGTATCAGCAGAAAAAACAACGCCCCGGTGATCAGGCTCCACTGCCAGAAGCGCAACGACTCTACTGGCACCAGAAACGGACCAAAACTGACCAGCCGTTGCTGCTCGTGATATTCCTCAGCCGGAACAAACACCACCGCCAGTTTGTCTTCCTTGTCGGTAAGACCGGGAATACTGCTTCGTACCAGACGCTCAACGCGGGGGCGAATAACATCAGGATCAAGATCAGCCCGATGCTTGATAAACACGGCGGCCGAAGCAGGCTGTACAGGCTCTCCCGGCGCGACCCGCTCAGGCAGCACCACATGCACACGGGCGACAAGCACGCCATCAATCTGCGACAGCGTCGACTCCAGCTCCTGTGACAGGGCGTAGATATAACGTGCACGCTCCTCCAGCGGAGAGGAAATCACGCCTTCCTTACGGAACACCTCGCCCATATTTTCGCGGGACTTACGCGGTAATCCGGCAGCATCCAGAATGCGCACTGCACGCGCCATGTCCTGCCCATCAACGATAACCGTGACACCTTCCTTGGTGATCGTTTTGTCCGCCTCGATATGCTTCGATGCCAGCTCAGCGATCACCTCGTTGGCATCCGCTTCAGTCAGATTGCGGTTCAGCTCCACCTGCTCCTGGCAGCCAGCCAGCAACGCCAGCACGCCCGTCAGTAAAACCACCATCAGGTAGTGCCCCATACCCTCTCCCGCTCTACTGCTCAGTACTGCTTTAACACTCACCTGCCGAGGCCTTACTGCAGACTGGTGAGTTTTTCTATTGCCTGCGAACCTTTGCTGATCAGCTTGGTGGTCAGCAGACTTTCCAGATAGAAGGAAGATAACGAACGGTTGGCGGCAATGACGTCTTCCGGGTTGGAAGATTTGGACGCTTTGCGTAACGCCTTGTTAGCCTTGTCTGACAGTTCCTGCAAATGTTCTGAGGAACCGGAAAGCTGATCAACAATACGCTCAGCTACATTGGTATTGCTCTGATCCTGCTGGGGAGCCTGCATCGCCGCACTGAAAAAATGCACGTCCTGCTGAGAAGGCGCCTTTACTTTGCCTTGCTCACCCGACTCTGCAGCGGAAGGGATATTGACCTGACCAAGCCCCTGAATATCTTTAACTGACATAAACACCTCCTGCCCACACTATCGACGGCAATGAATAAAGGCGGACGATCTCCCGGTGATCATCCGCCTTCAGCACATCGCCAGATCACGCAGCTACTTTGTGCATAGCCTCATTGACCAGTGAGTTGGCCAGCAACATCGCATCCATATCCAATTGCTGGTTGCCGGTACTCTTACCATCCATCACACCTTTGACATCACCCATAGCCTGCTTGAAGCGATCCATTTCGCCCTGATTGAAGTCCTTACCTTTTTCTATACGACCAGCCCAGCCACCATTTTTGGGCTCAGGGCCGTATTTTTCAGGGTGCTGATCCATGTACTTGGCAATATCCTTGGCCATGTCCTTGTCTTCTTTGCTGATGGAGAAGCGATCTCCACCATTTTCCTTCTCTTCATTCTTACGGTGGCCGGTTTTTTCAAAGTCGATACTATCGACTGCGGTCTTACCGACATGACTTGCGAAATTACCACCAGTGGTAAATCCAGACTGCATAGAAGGACTCATATTGCCCAGCGTACTGCCACCAAAACCCGTGCCCACTGGCGAAGCACTGCCGAAGCCCGCACCACCAAATCCGCTGGTACCGCCGAAGCCACCGGTACCACCAAAGCCACCTGTACCGCCAAAACCGCCAAGACCACCGGAACCGCCGCCCAGGCTATTTCCCAAGCCGCCAATCTGACTACCCAGGCCACTTACTGTGCCACCGATAGCCGAACCCAGCGCATCTCCCAGCGCGCCACCAATCATGCTGCCACCCAGACCACCCATGGCACCGCCAGCGAGACTGCCAGCCATACCACCCAGCCCACTGATAGCATTGCCGACACCACTCACCAGGTTGCCTACCCCGCCAAGTACCTGCTGCAAGCCACCGCCCAGCACACTGGACAACGCATCTTTCAGACCTTTGGAAAAGTCCTGTAATTCGTTTTTATCCAGATAGTTGTCTTCATGCATCTCATCCTGCCAGTTGTTGACATTTCCAGTGGCATTCTGAGGGCTACCGTAGTTCGATTTGTGCTGATCCATAAATTTGGCAATCAGATCCATCAAAGGATTGTTGCCTGGATTATTGAAGGTGGCGCCGTCGCCTTTTTTCTGAAACAGCGCCTGCATCAGCGCGTCAGCCAGCATGTCCACCAGTGCATTGGTGCCGCCGCCATTCTGTGTACCTGATTGTGGTGCTGTAGCGCCTTTACTGGCACCGCTTTGCAGCAAACCACCGGCATTATCAAGAGGAATACTGATGGTCAGGGTTGCATTAATCATTCACTTTTCTCCTTGAAAGTCGGCAGATAGCAACCACGACCAGTGAGCTTCGGGAAACTATCTCCGGAGCAGAACCACGAATGGCAGGAGCCACCACAAACGTCCAGACCGGACTCCTGCCATCCCTGGGAATCAAAAACGATCTTAGTAGTTGATCGCCTTGCCGCTCTGTGTCGCGGCGTTGTTAGCTTTGTTGGCAGAGTCTACATAGCCGTTCATGATGCTGTTGATAGTGTCAGTCTTCATTTTCTTAGACTGCGCTTCTGCGTTCATTTTGGTGGTCTCTGCTGAAGTTTTATCCAGCATTTGCAGAGCATCCTGAGAAGCCTGCAGACCTGCACCACCGAGACCACCGAGACCACCGAGAGAAGAACTCATAATTTTCACCTTTTAGTCAGAAGAATGTGTTCTGGTTTTCGGACACGCTGATGCATGTCTCGCTGGTTAAGTGGTGGCCTCCCACGTCCGGTTCCGACAATTTCTTTACTTTTTATTGACTGATGCTCAGTACAAAAAATAGCCGGAACTGGACTCATCCCCTCCCCACTCAGCTTCGGCAGACCCACGTTGCAGCGGATATGCCGCAGACGACATCGTCGAAGAACGCAGCACCAGAGGAGATCAATAATGACTATTTCAACCAGCTGCCATGGAGGCTCTTTACCTCCACAACAGCCAGTGAGCGATAACCGGAATCAGGCATCAGGCAGTGGAAAACGACTGGAAATCACACTGAGCATCACCATAGATGACGACCCGCGCACCGCTCAGGGCAACGGATCCCACAGCGGGCACGGGAGTAAAACCGGCGGCAATCTTTTTGATGCTCAGGGTAATCCACTGGCATTCAACGATGGCCATCTGTATGGCGGGCAAGGCGGAGGGACTGGCCACAGCCCGGGCCAGTTCCAGAATACCGCCCCCCAGGGCAACACCAGCGGTAATGGCAATACGCAAGGCAATAGCGGTACTGGCGGCACGGGCAATAACGACTTCGACAGCATTAATCGCGATCTGGAACAGCGCAATCAGCGCATGTTGCAGGCCAATCTTGAAGCAATGGAACTGATGGACCGCACCATTGCCGAGACAGCCGTGCAGGCCAGCATTGCTCAGTCACAGAAGTTAGTAGTCGACACCAAAAATGCCATTTCGAATGGCTATGTGGACTCAGCCAACAAGGCTAATAATGCCAATACCCAGAGTGGCAAAGGCATTAATTTCTGACTATATGCACCTCGCTGTATACGGCCAGCATCAACGCTGGCCGTTTGCACTTTCATGGCAAGGTCACCTCAGCCACTTTCGGCAAAAAACTGTCGCACATGCGACCAATTGTCATACTTCACTGCCAGCCTGCGTCCTCGTCAGATCGTTGCCTCTGGCGCCAAACCAGTCAATCAAGTAACTTAACCGTTTTATTAGCAGTGCTAATACGCTGTTTTCTGAGGTTTATAACGGGCAAGTCTTTACGATGGAAAACCTTAGTGCACTCGTCTTCCCGAACATCAATGCCGAAACCCTGCTACAGGAAAACAGCCTGCTGCGTGCTCTGATCGAGTCCACTCGCGATCCTGCCATTTTCGTTACCGACCCGGATCAGGGCTATCGGTTTATTCTGGTCAACGAAGCGGTTTGCCGGCATTTTGGGGTAAGCCGGGAAACCGTGCTGACCTGGAGCCCGGCCGATATCGACCCTCATTACGACCCCAACCAGTTACTGCAGCTGGAAAACTATCTGGCGCTTCACAAGACCCACACCTTTGAGTCTGAGCATGCGTTGCCGGACGGGCGCCATGTCCCCGTCGAGATCATCGTCAATTACTTCGAGCACAATGGTAAAAGCCTGATCGTGGGTTACTTCCGTGATATTTCCGAACGCCGTCAGGAGGAACGCCGTCGCCGGGCCGAGCATGTCCTGCAGCAGCGATTCAGAATCGAGCAACAGTACAAACAGGTTTTCGATAACCTGACTGATGATTTCTATCTGCTCGATATCACTCCCGAACGCCGCCTGCTGATTGTCGATATCAATAAAATCTCAGCCCAGCGACTGGGTTTACCCGCCGAGCAGATCGTCGGACGCTATCTCGATACCTTTCTCCCGCCGGAGAAGGTTGCCAGCTGCTACTCACAAAAACTCATCTGTACCGACACCGGCCAGCCCTATCACTACGAAGAAAATGTGCTACTTAACGGAACCGCATGCATCTTCGACACCACCATAGTTCCTATCTTTAATGATCAGGGCGAGGTGTACCGGATTGCCGGTATATCCCGCGATATAACCGAGAAGAAACGACAGGAAATGGAGAAATTGCTCAGGGAACAGGAATTCAGAGCCCTGGTAGAGCATTCGCGTGATGTGGTGATCCGTTATGACACCGAGTGTCGCAGAACCTACGCCAATCCGGCTTACCTGAAGATCGCTCATGCCAGCCAGATGGAAGAGGTGCTGTACAAGACACCACTGGAAGGCTCAGTGATCGAGCACAACGATCAGGCGCTGTACGACAAGATCAAGAACGTTGTGAACTCCGGCACCGCGCAGGAGCTGGATATCATCTGGACCGATGACGGCATGGAATATTGCTATGAAGCCCATCTGATCCCCGAATTCGACAGCCATCAGCAGGTATGCAGTGTGTTGTGTATTGGTCGCGACTACTCCCAGCGTCGCCATGCCGAGCTGGCGCTGCAAAAGCGCGAACAGGAATTCCGTACGCTGGTGGAGAACTCCCCCGACACAATCTGCCGTCACGAACTCAATGGCCGCCGTATCTACATCAACCCCAAGATCATCAAGATGTCGGGCGGCCTGTCGCGGGTCATCATCAACTCTTCCCCGCTGGAATATCCCGGTGGCGAAGAAGGCCTGATGTATCACAACAAGATCAAGGAAGTGATCTGCAGCGGCGAGAGCCTCGAATTTGAACTGAACTGGATGTCGAGCAAAGGCCCGGCCTGCTCGCTGATCAATCTGGTGCCTGAACGCGGCACTGATGGTCGTATCAACAGCGTGCTGGCCATTGGTCGCGACATCACCCTGCTCAAGCGCTTTCGTCAGGATCTGGAGCATTCACGCAGCCAGCTGCGAGAACTGGTCGCTCATCGCGAACGTACCCGCGAAGGCGAGCGTAAACATATTGCCCGTGAAGTACATGACGAGCTTGGCCAGCAGCTCACCGCCCTGAGCATGGAAATTCAGAGCATGAGTGTGCGCTACGGCAAATCTGACGAAGCCTTCATGCAACAACTGGGGCGTATCCGCAAACAGCTGCAGCACACCATATCCTTTACCCGCAATCTGGTGTCACGCCTGCGCCCCGGCGCGCTGGATATGGGATTTATTGCCGCACTGGAGTGGCTGGTAGAAGACTTCAAACAACGTAATCGCAACTGCGAATGCCGCCTGACGCTGAATTGCGCTGACGTCAATCTGCCTGAAGACATCGCCACCGCGGTGTTTCGTATAGTGCAGGAATCACTGACGAACATTATTCGCCATGCCAATGCCAGTCAGGTGCATATCCTGCTGCACGAGCTCGACTCTCATCTGCTGCTGGGCATCCGTGACAATGGTTGTGGATTCGACAGTAAACGTCAGCACAAAGAATCCTTCGGTCTGATGGGTATCAAGGAGCGAGCCATCATGATCCGCGGAGAGCTCTATCTGTTTAGCGCCCCCAGTAAGGGCACCTATATAGAACTCCATATTCCCCTTGGTAACACCAGAAGAGGCATCGATGAAGATTCGCTTGTTGATTGCAGATGACCACTCGATTGTTCGTGAGGGACTGAAACAACTGCTGGCACTGTATGACGATATTGAGCTGATGGCAGAAGCCGTCGACGGTGACCATCTGCTGACCATTCTGGAACAGCAGCAGCCAGATATACTGACACTGGACATATTGATGCCCGGACTAAGTGGCATTCCGCTGATTGAAACCATCGCCAAACGCTACCCTGATCTGCCAATCCTGATACTCAGCATGCATAACGAGACACAGATCGCCCGCCGCACCATTCGCGCCGGTGCGCGCGGCTATCTCAGTAAAGACTGTGATGCCAATACCCTGATTGCCGGGATTCGCAAGCTAGCTCAGGGCGGACGCTATATCCAGTCTGACGTGGCCGAAAAGCTGGCCTTCGACTTTGACGAAGCCATCGATACCCCCAAGCACGACAGCCTGTCAAAGCGGGAGTTTCATATTTTTTGCCTGCTGGCACGCGGCCTCAGCGTCAATGAGATCGCTGAGGAGCTGTGCATCAGCAACAAAACGGTCAGCACTCATAAGTTCCGATTGATGCAGAAAATGAGCTTTACCAGCCATACCGAAATTGTGCGCTATGCCCTCGCCCACAACCTGATCAAGTAGCCACAGCCCCCATGCGCAGCCGGTTGAGCAGCACCAGGCCCTCACCGGCACATTGCCCGGAACCGTTTCCGGTTATCCCCCTACTGTTATTACTGTCCGCATTTGCGTAATTGCTGCGCATTTTCACCCTTCCCCCGTTCCGGGTGGGAACCCCAGCCAGGTGCCTACCACTCATTCAGCGGAATGGCGCGGAGCTACCTCTTATCTCGCAGCACCTCAGACCAACGACCGTGACAAGGGTCGCTCCCTACCATCATCTATCCCGGACCTTCATGCAGGGCGGCTTTGTTGCATAAATAGGCTTCAGCATACAAAGCCCCTTTCCCCAGACGAATTTATGCCATACGTACCGTCACCGGTGTTCCAAGCGACGTGAAGCGGTTCAGAATGGCGGCTCGCACCTGTAGTTCGGCCACCTGACGGTCGAAATCCTTCGCCATGATCCGCTCACCCAGTCGCTTGAAACACCGCATCTTGGTTTCTACCAGACTACGCCGATGGTAACCGCTCCACCTTTTCCAGAGCCCTTGCCCCAGATAACGCGTCACCCGCAAAATCGCGTTACGGGCCTTCGCTCCCGCTCGGCTCTCCTTCCACGGCCTCCCATTCCTGCGCGTGGGAATCACCGCTTCCGCCTCTCGCTGAGCGATCGCCTCATGACAGTCTCGGGTGTCGTAGGCACCATCACCGCTGACGGAGGCGATCTTTTCCTCCGCCGGAATCTGACTCAGTAACTTTGGCAGCATCGGGGCGTCACCCACGGTGTTGTCGGTGACCTCAATGGCCCGAATTTCCAGCGTCTGCGCATCAATACCTATATGCACTTTACGCCACTGGCGGCGGTAGTCTGCACCGTGTTTTTTCGTTTTCCACTCGCCTTCACCCAGCATTTTGATCCCTGTGCTATCAATCAGGAGATGCAGCCCCGACGTACTGGGGCGGTAAGGAATCACCACCTGTAGCGACTTCTGACGTCGGCATACCGTGCTGTAGTCCGGCGCAGGCCAGTTCAGTCCCGCCAGGCGGAGTAGACTTTGCACCATGCCCACCGCCTGACGCAGGGCCAGGCCGAACAGGTTTTTGATCGTCAGGCAGAACTGAATGGCCGCCTCGCTGAAGCGCTGCGTACGCCCTCGCTGGCCGCGCGGTGTTCCGTGCCAGGTCATGTTTCTGTCCAGCCAGATCATCAATGCCCCACGCGCTTTGAGCGCGGCGTTGTAGGACTTCCAGTTCGTTGTTTTGTACTTCGGGGAGGTAGGCTTGTTCATGCCTTCATTCTACAACACGGGAGCCTGTTCCGATTTGTGCAACAAAGCCATGCAGGGCCGGACATTTGATTACGCACAGGAAGGGAAACGTTATGTCCACGATGAGCATACAGTCCAACTCCATTGGCGGCTTCAGCCCGCTGGGTAATTCCGATTTTTCGTCAGGTCTTGGCCAGAATGGTCAGAGTCAGGGTCTGCAAGGTTCAGGTCAGGGCGGCAACGGCCTGGAAAAGCTGGTCGAGCTGTTGGTCAAGGCGCTGATTCAGATGGCGCAGGGTCAGGGTGCCCAGGGCGGACAATCCGGTGGTCAGGGCGGCGGTCAGAATGGCGGGCTGGGTAATTCGCAAGGTGGTCAGGGCTCAGAGCTGGGCGACATGCTCAAGGAGCTCATGGACAAGATGCAGAAAAACGGCGGCACTGATCAGGCCAACGGTCAGGGCGGCTCCGGCAACGGTGGCAGCAGCAATGGCGGTTCAGACGGTCAGATGAATATGGAAGACCTGATGAAGATGCTGCTGATGGCCATGATGCAAATGATGATGAACGGCGGCCAGGGTGGAAACAACTCCGGCATGGGCGGCGGCCAGGGTGGAGGTCAGGGCGGTGTCGGTGGTATTGGCTCTGGTGGTGGCATGGGAGGCGGTTCCGGCGGTGTCGGCGGCAACAGCGGTCTGGGGGGAGCGGGTGGACTGGGCGGTGGAAACAGCCTGGGTGGTGCCAGTGGTTTGGGAGGCATGAGCTCGGAAGACCTCGGCAAAAGTCTGGTCGACATCGGTAACTCACTCATGAAAGGCGCCGGCGAAGGCTCACTCAGCAACGCCATTTCTCCCACTCAGGATGGCGGCGGTCAGGTTATGGACTTGCTCAAGGACCTGCTGAAGCTGGTTGCCAAAATGATGGACAACAACTCCGGCACCTTTGGTCAGGCCGGTGGCGGTATGGGGGGTGGTCTTGGCGGAACCGGTGGCGGTCAGAACAACCCAAGTATTGAGCTGTCGATTCAGATGAGTTGATTTTGCCTCAATACACACGGGCAACCTGAATGCGCTCAGGTTGCCCCCTGTCGCCGGGATCATCTGACATTTCTCCATACCGGTTTGTTGACTGAGCAAGGGCATCACTGTGGTTTGACACTTTCTTTCAGCACCTGCCTGCAGGCATCCGCAGGTTTCAGTTACCGACCGGCTTAAACCCATATATCTGAAGTACCGACGGCACGAGCCAACCTATTCACTATCACCGTAAACCACCCTGTTATTTACCTTTTCAGCAGGGATCGTCAGAGGACAACACAATGAGCAACACCGATCTGCTGAGTTTTGACAACAGCGCCACAGGCACCAGCACTTCAATCGACAACACTTCCACCAGCACGCCAGACTCCTGGCAGGAATTGCTCGACAAGGGCGATGGCTACCTCACTCCTGCTCAACGTGCAGCCTTCGAGGCCGCCATTGCCATGGTGATCGAACGCTTGCAGATTACTCTGGGCAAAGCACCTACGGCGGCAGAACAGGCAGACCGATTCGACTTCTCGCGTTACATCGGCGAAATGGAGGAGCGCTTTGTGAATGACGCCAAAGGGCTGGATGAATTACAGCAGGATGCAGCACTGACGGCTGCACGGGTGATTGAACACATCGCCGATATCATCAGCGGGCGTAAGAACTAAGTACAGTCTGACCGGGGCGGAATCTCCTGCCCCAGTCTCTGGAAGGTGCATGTCTGAACGTATTCACTACTTGAGCAGGCTGTTGAGAAACGTTATCGAGGCAGCGAGACAAAGAAATACCCCGAGGGCACAAGCAACAGGCGAAAGAGCGGAGTTTAGTGAACTCAATGAGCATTTGACTCGCTCCGCTCGCCCCTTCGGGGCCGTGCTAAAGCACGTTCAGCCTTTGGCTGTGAGCCTGTTTTTGACGCGGTATTCGGCAACGCAGATAGATTTTCAACGACCTGTCAGAATGAAGATAGTATCCAGCAGCCGCTATTTTGGTGGCTCTACCTGCTGCCACAACTGATCAAGTCGCTTCCCTTCCATCACCAGTTTAGAGCGCAACCGCGGTAGCTCGGCCTCGACCCTGGCATAGTTACTCGCCTCTCCAACCTGAATCACACCTACCATCGCCATCATTAAATGGGGAGGGCAATAGTAGACATAGACACCCTGTTGTTGCAGCGTCACGCTGTAGTCTTCGCCATCAGCAGAAGCCCAGTTCTCTGCTCCTTCCGGCACCTGGTATGACTTCACACTATGGCCACTGTTAGTGGCCACAAAGTGCACGGTATCACCCGGCTGTACCTGAAGAAAAGCAGGCTCAAATACCATGGACCCCTGCTCACCAAAGTTCAGCATTTGCACCCGGTATTCGCGAGCACTGGCTGCCTGTGGCAGCAACATCAGCACCCATACCAGCCACGTTAGCCGTCTTAACCCTATGCTCAAACCTGCCTGCATCGACTTATCCTTATCCCTGTCCATCGTATCGTTGGGTACGTAAAGGAATCACCTTGGTACTGCAACCCGTCTCTTCAGGCCAGGCATGTCGCAATGTACGCACAAAGGGGCAACCCTGATGGTCATGACTGACTTCCGCCTTGACCCGGTACACTGTTTCGATCAGTTGTTGTGTCATTATCTTCTCTGGCGCTCCTGCCCCGGCCAGCCCGCCCTGATACAGCACGATCAGCTGATCGGCATACTGTGCGGCCAGATTGAGATCATGCAATACCATCAGAGTGATCCAGCTGCGTGCCCTTGTCTGCTCACGCAGCCGCTCAAGCAAGACGTGCTGATAATGCAAATCAAGGGCACTGACCGGCTCATCCAACATCAATACTCGGGGCTGGCGCAGCAGTACCTGAGCAAACAACACCATCTGGCGCTGTCCACCGCTCAGGGTAGCTACATCGCGATCAGCAAGGTGCAACAGGCCAACATTCTCCAATGCCAGCAATGCCTGCTGCAGACTATGCTCATCAACTGCCAGCCGCAGATGATCCAAACGCCCCAGCACCACCACCTCCAGCACTGACAGGGAAACATCCAGCCGGCTATCCTGCGGCATATAGCCAAAGCGCCGACGCCAGAGGGCCAAAGGCATAGAGGACAGTTCATCACCATCCAGAACAATCCGACCACGATCTGGCCGCAATTCACCAAACAGAGCACGCAGCAAAGAGCTTTTACCCGTTCCGTTAGGCCCGACGATAACATTGATCTGTCCCGCGCCGAGTTTAAGATCCAGCTCCTGCGCCAGTACCTGCTTGCCCTGCGTTAGTCCCAGGCGAAATATTTCAAGCATGTCAGCGCTTCCTTGTCAGGATCAGCCAGAAAAAGAACGGCACTCCAACTACGGCGGTTACAATGCCCACCGGGAACAGCGCACCTGGCACCAGACTTTTTGACAGAATGGAGGCTGCCGACAGCAAAAGTGCTCCCGCCAGAAACGACAGGGGTAAGAAGAAGCGCTGATCCTCACCTGCCAGCATGCGAGCAATATTGGGAGCAACCAGCCCGATAAAACCGATAATCCCAACAAAACTGGTAGCGGTAGCCGTCATCACCGCCACAACAATGAGCGTTTTCAGACGCAGGCGATTCACATCCACTCCCAAGCTGCGCGCACGCGCTTCTCCTAGGCGCAACGCGGTTAGTTTCCATGCATCAAGCAGCAGGAGCACGACACATAGCAAAGTCACTGCGGTAGTAATGGCCAGATTCGTCCAGGTCGCTTTCGACAAACTACCAAACAGCCAGAACAGAATCTGCTGGCTCAACTCCGGCGAGGAAACAAACTGCACCAGTGACAACAGTGACTGGAACAGGAACAGCAGGGCAATACCGGCCAGGATTAACTGCTCAGGGCCGATATGGCGCAACATCGCCAGCGCGAACAACAATCCAGCGGCCAGCATGCAGAACAGGAAGGCTCCCAATGGTACGGCCAGATGCGGATCAAGGCCAAAACCGCCACAGTACAGCATCAGCGCAGCACCCAGCCCGGCTGCGGCAGCCATACCCAGGGTATAGGGACTCGCCATGGGGTTGTTGAGCAGGGTTTGCATTTCAGCCCCCCCGACACCCAAGGCTCCGCCTACAACTAAGGCCATCAACGCAATGGGAAGACGCAGATCCATAACGATGGCACGGGTCATGGTATCCACCTCGACCTCCATACCAACAGCCTGCAGCAGAGCCTCCACCACTGCCGATGGCGACAGCAGTGACGGCCCGGTAGCAATATCAAGCACAACACAGATAAATAGCAGCACCGCACAGACCAACAGCAAACGCCAACGCCGTCCTTCACGACGGCGTTGGCTTTGCATGGCGGATGCCAGAGAAGATTCTTGCATCAGCTTATATTCCAGTCACAGGTACTTCACTCAGCCAGCGAGGCGGTGAAGGTACCCTGCGGTTGAACTGGCAGATACTTCTTATAGAAGTCGAGATAGTTCTGCTCGGGGTTCAGGTCAGCAAATAAATCAGGATAAAGCGCTTTGGCCAGGAACTGCACCATGCTGGCATCGAGAATGGTGCGGGAGGCACCCTGATAAACAGCGTATACACGTTTATTTTTAACCGCAGGCAATTCGCTCCAGCCAGCACGTTGGGTAAAGCCCTGCAAACGTTCAACAGCCGTGGCACGCTCAACGCCCTGTCCCATCAGCATTGCGGTTGCACTTTTACCTGACTCCGTACCAGAGAACACCACCACCTCAGGTTTAGAAGCCAACACCTGCTCCGGGTTAATAGGCCCCCACCATTCCACATAGGGTGCAGCGATATTGTCTCCCCCGGCCATGGTTGCCATAGCACCCCACATGTTTTTGCCATAAGTGAAGCTGTATTCGGCAGGCCCTTTGTTGCCAAACTCAACATAGATGCGGGGTTTGGGTTTGTTAGCAGCCTTAACACGCTGCTGAATCTGCACAATGGCCTGCTGATAGTCTCCGGCTATCTGTTCAGCACGAGCCTGCTGTCCAGTCAGCTCACCAATAATGCGGGTACTGGCCACGTGCCGCTCAACGGTCTGCGCGTTGTAGTCAACCACGACCACCGGCACCTTTGCCTGTTCAAGGCGGTCCACATCGAGCCCAAGCCCCTTGTATTGCCAGTCAGCAAGAACCACCACGTCTGGCTTCAGCGCCAGCACCTTCTCCACAGAGAAAGTCTGCGCCTCTACCTCACCCACATCAGGGATATCTTTCAGGCCGGGACGATGCTGGGTATACAGTGCCCAACTGGCAGGACGCCAGCCTTCCCATGTCTCCCGTGACAACCCCACCACATGGTCAAAGGCCTGTTCGCTGCCGATAGCCATGTAATCTTCAGCATAAAACCCCAGTACTACGCGCTTAGCGGGTAGCTCCACCTCGACCTTCCGGCCCAATACGTCCTCGATAGTCGCTGCTGCAGCCTGCGCCGCCGCTGCCATCGCACCAGCCGCCAGCACCAGACTGGCTAACCACTTGTTGTTTAATTGCTTGGTGAACATCTGAACCGTCCCTTCACAGATGGTCTGCATGGTCTGGCCATACTCGACACAGTGTGGATATTTTCGCCCTGAGATACCTGTTGCCTTGTCAACATGATGATTGACACAGCAATTTAATAGGAATCAATCGCATTACGGTTGCGCATTCTACACAAAGGAAGGTTTGTTAAAATTATTTTCACAAGGAAACGGTATGTGGAAATTTAGTTTTAATTTTTTGTGAACAATGTGAAGTGTAGTCATCTTCAGACTTTTTCTATCAGCGTTGCAGCCACCACGCAGTTACGGCCGTTCGCCTTGGCCTGATACAGCGCCCGATCTGCCTCGGCAAACAGGTCATGCCAGGTACGCAGATCGGCGCGCTTCATTGCTACGCCGGCACTGGTTGTCACAGTCAGCGACACGCCTTTCAGCAGGTCGATGGGAATACTGGCAATGACCAGTCGCAATACATCGGCCAGCTTCAATAAGGTATCTTCACCGGCGTCATCACAGAGAATGGCAAACTCTTCTCCACCGTAACGGGCCAGCGTCATGGAGGCCGGAACACGCTGACGAAGGCGCTGGGCAACTTCCTTCAGCACCTCATCCCCCGCCAGATGGCCATGATCGTCATTGACCCGTTTGAAGTAATCGATATCCAGCAGTATCAGCCCCACACGTTCGTCCATGGTGTAGTCGGCCAGCCGGCGCCCGGCAATCTCCAGCGTCCGGCGATTGAATAACCCGGTGAGCGGATCCGTTTCTGCCTGCACCTTGAGCATGGCGTTGAAGGCCGCCCGCTCTGCTTCTGCTCGCGCCCTGACCTTTAACTCCTGACGCAAAATATCCAGTGCCACATAGAGCTGGCGAATTTCTCCCCGATAGCTGCGCGGAATAGCTGCTGGCTCCTTAAGCTCACCTCTTGCCAGCGCAAGCAGCTCATTTTTGGCACGCAGCAACGGCAGCAACACGGTACGGTTCAGGCGCCAGAGCACTAGCAGCAAGATCACCGTCACCACAACAGAAATGACAGCTGACGTCAGCAGATGCCCTAATGCCACTTCAGTGGCAGCAATGACATCACGCTGACTGAGCAGCATCACCCGATCACGATAGCGCTCCAGCATGTGCAGATTGGGCACATAGGTATCGGTGAACTCACGGGCTGTCATGGAGTAGCGCCCTGCCACCAGCCCCTCGGTCGTCAACTTGTCGACCATGGCCAGCGCAGTCTGCAGACCATTGCGCAGTTGTTCGCGGTTGATGCCGTAACGTTGTGAGCCACCCTGATACGGCTTGATCAGCACATCGACCTGCTCGGTAAGCTGACTGATACGCCCCTTCAGGTGAAAGATGGTCCATTGCCGCTGCTGATCAATGGCACTGCCACTATTCAGTGGGACAATCAACGCCGATCCAAGCCGACCGTAATAATCACGCAGCTCTGTCATCACTCGCGCCGTGAGAATAGCCTGAGCCAGATGAGCATTGCGCTGCAGGATTGCGGTCTGCAGCTCATTGATAGGTGGTCGAAGTACATTGATCACGCCGAACATGGCCTCGATCGCCGACTGAATGGCCATCGGCTGACGCTGACTGGGGGTTATCGTAGCAACTTCATCCACTCGTGCTCGCGCCACCGTCAGATTGTGACGTGCGTACTGAAACTGTTCGGCCAGACCAAACCGGTAAGACTGCTCACGCAGCCCTACCTCTAACTGATCAAAAGCCAGATTGGTCTCCCGCCGGGACTGATCCAGCTGCAACTGACCTTCCGCCTGCTGACCTGCAGCAGTAAGGCGGTTATTGGCCGGGCCTCGCTCTGCAGACACCGCATTGAATGCCAGCATCGCCGAGTGAAAGTCAGCGAGATCAAGTCTGCTCAGCTCCAGATCGCGCCAGCGCTGCCATTGCTGGAACAACAGCTCACCGCTAAGCACCAGCAACCCCACCAGAATCACTGCGCTGCCCAGCCAGAATTTTTGCCCAACCTTCAGCGTCAACATGGTATGCCCACCCAGCAACAGCCTCATCACCTTGCGAAGAAGGCCCAGAAGTGAGTGGCCGTTATACGCTTACTGGTTGCATATCGCAGCAACAAAATCTCTCAGCCCGCACAACCCGGGGAACTCAGCCTGAGGGATGACCACCCACACTGACAGAACCTTGCAATGGCAGATCATCCTATGAACATGAGCATCACCCCCACGCCCGATGCCACTACACTGGATAGCACTTTCTACACCCCACCGGTGACCCCCTCTACCCCGGCAGAAAAGGTTGATCTGAAAAGCATTGCTGAAGATGCACTGGCAGACTCCATGGAAGAAATTTCCATGAAGTTCAGCGAAAGCGTGGAACGCCATAGCAAGTCACTGGAAGAACGCTCAGTGAAGCCACGGACGTTACTGCGCATTGAAAAACTGGAAGCGCTTTACACCCTGCTGAACAGCCACGCCGACAGCAGACTGGATGAGGAGGTTCGCAAGCTGCTGGCCATGGGACAGCAGAAGTTCTCGCTGGATCAGTTGCTGGATCTGGTAGGAGGCGACCCTGCCAAGGCGGAAGTACTGGCCCAACATGCCATGCACCGTGCCAAAGCACAGGGCAACGGCACACTGCTCAATAACCTCCAGCAAGTCGTGCAGTCACTGCACAGCGAGCATGGTGCGGAAGTGCAGGCGGGCATCAATACCGCAGAAGCACTGGCGATGTTCAGCCAGGACCCGCAACAACGGCAAAACATACGCAGCCTTTATTACCGCAACATTGTGGGTCAGGCATCACTGGCTGCAATTTTCGATGCCCTGCTCAGCCAGTTTGATGAGCATCATTTCAGCCAGGGCATCCACACGCTGATGCGCGCCATGGATGATGATCTGCGCTCACAATTCCCCTCGCTCCCTGTCAATCAGCTGCGCGTATTACTGCGTGACCTGACAGCCAGTCAGCAGCTGAGCAATATTCTTAACGGCAGCCGTGAGCTGCTCAACAAAATGGCGGCCAAACACATGGCCCGACAAATGAGCCCGGCCCGCCTGACCCGCCGACTGGTGGAGTTTACCCAGTCAAATATTTACCCAAGGGAAATCAAAACCCTGAGTGATGACACCGTGGGCCAGTCGCCGCTGCATCACCTGCAGTTTCTCAACGCGCTGTATCCCCTTATCCAGCAAATGCCGCTGGCCATCTGGAAAGATGGCAAGTCGCGTCAGGGCACTCTCAACCTGATGCTGCGAATGATGACCGAATATGCACACTTCGAACGCCAGCAGCTGGCAGCTCAGCAACAAGCGTAGCAGCCGACATCATCTCACTGAACGATACTGACATGTCCGACAGCCGAATCAGCACCGCCCGCCCTGTATCACCAAGCCCCCTTCGCACTCTGGCACGACTGCGGAATGCCAGTGACAGTGATCTCGCCTTCGCCTCCAGTCTTACACGCGCGAATATGCACCGCTATTACAGTCTGGCCGGAGTGACATGGAGTGAGGAGCTGTTCCTTCACTACTGGCAGCAGACCTATAACAGCATGGTGGTCGTTGCCAGTGATGACGAGCGTTTCGCCCGGTTACCGCCCGGTATTGCGCTGCAGCCCTTTGCCCTTGGCGACAGCAATGAAGTTCGAATCGGACTGGTGCGACTGCATTTCAACGTGCATTCCGCCTTTCTGTGGGACCTGCAGCTTTCCCCTTTTGCGCAGGGTCAGGGGCTGGGAGTGCTGCTGCTGGAGCGGGTACTCCATACCTGCAGTCAGGCAGGCTGCCGCTCGATGGCACTGGATGTGTACAAGAACAATCCTGCATTACAGCTCTATCAACGCTATGGCTTCGTGACCGAATGCGAGACGGAATTCGAGCTGAAGCTGTCGCGTCCGCTACCCTACAGCGCGGAACCACAGCCAGCACCTCACCACTCAGAAGCTGTACGGCACCACACCACATTGGCCTGATCCGTACATCGCCCTGCACCCATCCGGTCTCAGCCTGCGCTGAACACTTGTGGACTCGTTGATGAACCAGTTATTTCTGCTGTTGAATCGCATCGCCATCAGTGCGATGAAACGCTCCGAAGTCGTCGGTGCCACCTTCGTCATCGCCATCGTATTCATGATGATCATCCCACTGCCCACCGGGCTGGTGGACGTACTCATTGCCATCAACATCAGTCTGTCATCCCTGCTGATTGCTTTGTCCATGTACCTCCCCGGACCACTGGCATTCTCTTCATTTCCCGCAGTGCTGCTGCTGACCACCATGTTCCGGCTGGCACTGTCCATCTCCACTACCCGTTTGATTCTGCTGGAGCAGGATGCGGGCCATATCGTTGAAGCCTTCGGTAACTTCGTAGTGGGTGGCAACCTAGCAGTAGGTCTGGTCATCTTTCTGATTTTGACGGTGGTGAACTTTCTGGTTATTACCAAGGGTTCTGAGCGTGTGGCGGAAGTGGCTGCGCGTTTCACACTGGATGCCATGCCCGGCAAACAGATGTCCATCGACAGCGACCTGCGTGCAGGTCTGATCGACGCCCGTGACGCGCGCTTTCGTCGGGAACAGCTGGGTAAGGAAAGTCAGCTGTTTGGTGCCATGGACGGGGCCATGAAATTCGTTAAAGGGGATGCCATTGCCGGGTTGGTGATTGTCTCGATCAACCTGATCGGCGGCTTTGCCGTCGGCACCCTGCAACACGACATGACGGCAGCTGAGTCCATGCACCTGTACTCGGTGCTGACCATCGGTGATGGCCTGATAGCACAGATTCCTGCGCTGCTGATCTCCCTGACAGCCGGCATGATCATTACCCGCGTGGCGCCGGATGCTCAGGATCTGGACGCGAACATCGGCCGCGAGATGGCCGAACAGATTACCAGCCAGCCCAAAGCATGGATCATTGCCTCCTTCGGCATGCTTGGCTTTGCCCTGCTGCCGGGTATGCCCACCACCATTTTTATCATTCTCGCCAGCCTGTCACTGGCCAGTGGCATCTTCCAGCTGTTCAAAGCAAAACGCATTCAGCAAATGCGCGAAGCCAATCGTGTTTCAGCGGATACACCGCCAGAGATGAATGGCGATGAAGACATACGCCGATTCAATCCTGCCCGTGCTTATATGCTGCAGTTCCACCCCTGCCGCAGCATGCCGAACGACCCTTTTACCGTCGAACTGATCCGTCTGTCGCGCCGCTGTCGTAACCGCATCGTCAACCAGTACGGCATTACCCTACCCTCCTTCGACATCGACTATAACGAAGAGCTGGCAGAGGACGAGTTCCGCTTCTGTGTCTACGAAGTCCCCACACTAAAAGCAACATATGCACCGGATCGTGTAGCTATTGATCGTAGTCTGTTGTCTGAACAGCAGCAGGTGGAAGGAGAAGAAGGTCGGCTGGAGCGCGAGGAAGAACGCTGGTTCTGGTTCCCCGCCAGTCACCCTCTGGCACGGGAAACCGAGCTGAATCCCATTACACCTGCCACGCTGGTGATAGAACGTCTGGAGCGTTTGTTTTTTGCTACCGGGCCTCAGTTTATCGGCCTGCAGGAAGCCAAGGCCATTCTCAGCTGGGTAGAAGCTGAGCAGCCTGAACTGGCGCAGGAGCTGCAACGCGTGGTACCGACATCACGCTTTGCTGCCGTATTGCAGCGACTGGCAGCGGAAAGCATTCCGCTGCGTGCTATCCGGCCTATTGCTGAAGCCCTGATCGAGCACGGTCAGTACGAGCGCGATGTGGGTGCCCTGACGGACTTTATCCGCATCAGCCTTAAAGCCCAGATATGCCATCAGTACAGCACGCAGACGGGTATGCATGTGTGGCTGCTGACGCCGGAAACCGAAGAGCTGCTGCGCGACTCGCTGCGTCAGACCCAGACCGAATCGTTCTTTGCCCTGTCACAGGAGGCCAGCCATATGCTGGTGCAGCAGCTACGTGAAGCCTTTCCGGTACTCGCCACGCCCAAACCCATCCTGCTGGTAGCACAGGATCTGCGCCGGATTCTGCGTAACCTGCTGCAGGATGAATTCAACCACGTCCCCGTACTGTCGTTTTCTGAGCTGCAAAGCACTTCACAAGTCAACGTACTGGGACGTATCTCACTTGAAGCCTGAAGACTATGGATTAGACCTGCCTATGCCCCCTGCCCGCTCATCCTCCACCCTGCCCATCAAACTGGCTACCCTGCTGCTGGTGTGTTTCATTGCCCTGAGCTGGAGCCTTGTGCAGCGTGAACATGAGCAGAACAGTGAGGAGATGAGCAAACATCTGCACATGTCGGCATGGTTGCTGGAACAGGCTCTGCAACCCCACCTCCGTCAGCCATCGGCATCCACTGATCTGGCAAATGACTATGCCTTTCTCACCACCCTGCAAACGCAGGTGCTGCAAAGCCTGAACTGCAACCTCTATATCATTGACGCCGGCGGACATTTGCTGGCGACTGGCCCGCAAGGTGGCCCGCTGCAAACCCAGCGTGGACAATCACTGGAGCAGCTGCCGGGCCTGAAAAGTGCGGTGGAACAGCTGGCCCAGGGCGCCCCTGACGCCAGCTATCAGGATCACGATGGCACACACCGGCTGGCTGCCCGGCTGCTGGACAATGGTCGTCTGATTGCCATTGCAGACATGAGCGAACCCAGCTGGTACAGCGACCTCAGCTCACCCGTCTATATTCTGACACTGGCAGGCATCGTTCTGGTGCTGCTGGTCTGGCGTATCAGTAACAGAGCACTGCAAGACTGGCAGCGCCAGAGTCTGGCGCAGTCCATCATCGATCCGCTGACGACGCTACCCAACCGTCGCGGTTTTGAACTGCTTGCCAGTCAGGGGTTGAAGGAAGCCAAACGCACCAAAGAAGAGTTGTCGGTACTGCTGATCAATCTCGACCTGTTTGCCAGAGTCAATCTGAATTACGGCACCCACGCTGGCGATACCCTGCTCAAGCACCTTTCCTCGCTGTTACGTACCACGTTGCGTGCGTCCGATATTCTCTGTCGCTGGAACGGCGATGAATTCATCGTGCTGCTGAAAAACTCACCCGCCGACACCGCCTTACTGGTGGCCGAGAAGCTGCGTGCACGCGTGGCTGAGCAGAAGTTCAACTTTTCCGGCGAAGCAGTGAGTCTGACGGTGAGCATCGGCGTTGCCACCCTCACCAGTCGCGATGACCTGCGCTCATTATTATCCAGAGCTGCTGGCACCCTGACCTCCGCCAAGGAACAGGGCCGTGATCGCATCGGCTATCCACACTTCAGCGGGAACTCCGCTGCCGGGCAGCCCACTTAAGCAGCATTGGCACTCTGTTGCCGCTTTACTTTATGACCACCTGCCATGCCCTTGGGGCGCAGTCACAGGGACAGTCATCATGTATGAATTACGTGTTCTTACCGGCTTACATCGTGGCGCAGCCTTACCTTTGATTGGTGAACAGTGGCTTATCGGTGCCGATGAAAACGCCGATCTGGTGCTGTTTGATCCCGGCATCAAACCCGAACATTGCCGTCTGCAGTGGCAGGAAGACAGCTGGGCACTGACGGCACTGCAGGGCAAAGTCACCGATGCCGAAGGGCACCGACTCGAAAGTATCGAGGCACTGCGCGCCAACATGGCATTTGCCATCAATGGCATCTGGTTGACGGTAGTGGATGCCAATACCCCCTGGCCAGTAGAAGATGATGAGCCCATCGCCGCCGCCAGTCAGGTGGCTACGGTTCCCGCTCAGGCCCGGCGCTCGGTTGTTCCCTTTGTGCTGGGCTTTCTCAGTGCAGCAGCCATTGTCGCCACCAGTACCTGGGCCGCACTCTCACCCGCCCCAGAGCAGCCAGCAGTGAATACCCAGAGCGCAAGCAACAAGATGTCGCTGTCATCATCGACGGATGTCGAACAGCAGCTGAAGCAGATGCTCAATGACCGGGAACTGGGCGACAAGGTCAAAGTCAGGGTACATGGCCAGCAGGTGCTGCTGACGGGTGCACTCAGCCGCGATGAACAGGATCTCGTCAAGCGTATGCTCAGTCGCTTTCAGAAGCGCTTTACCACCCCATTGCTGGTCGATAATCAGATCAGCACCCTGTCACTCAAGTTACCGTTCGATATCGTACAGATCACTTCCGGCCCCATGGGTCATGTCGTAACCAGTGATGGCCGACGTCTGTTCGTGGGGGATGAGCTGGACGGCATCCGACTGGTCTCCATTGAGGCCAGTAAGGTCACCTTCAAAGGCAAGCAGGATTACGAGGTCACCTGGTAATGTCCGGCCCTGCACAGCTGCACGCCTGGGCTCAGCGCCTGCAACAGCGTCTGACTCGGGTCAACGCGGTGGAAGTACAGGGCAAGGTAGTCCAGGTCAATGGCATCCTGCTGGAAAGCCGGTTGCCCTTCGCCCGTATCGGTGACCTGTGCAGTATTGAGGGTCAGGACGAAAAACAGGTTCTGGCGGAAATCGTCGGCTTCAGTGACAGCACAGCATTGCTGTCAGCGCTGGGGGCTCTGGATGGTATCGAGGCGGGCGCCCGTATTACGCCTTACTATCAGGAACATCGCATTCGTATCGATGACAGCCTGCTCGGCTGCGTGCTCGACGGTTTCGGGCGCCATCTGCAGGGGCGAACAGAAGCCTTCACTCTGGAGCGTGATGAATTTACCTATCCAGTAATCGCCGACGCTCTGGCACCAACCCAGCGCCCCCGTATCAGCTCGCCAATGCCGACGGGCGTGCGCGCCATTGATGGCCTGCTGACCATCGGTGAAGGACAACGTATTGGCGTTTTTGCCGGTGCAGGCTGCGGCAAGACCACCCTGCTGGCAGAGCTGGCGCGCAACATGCCTTGTGATGTCATCGTGTTTGGCCTGATTGGTGAGCGAGGTCGCGAGCTGCGGGAGTTTCTCGACCATGAACTCGACGACGAACTGCGTAGCCGTGCCATTCTGGTGTGCTCCACCTCTGACCGCACCAGTATGGAACGTGCCCGGGCGGCTTCCACCGCGACCGCCATTGCCGAAGGCTTTCGGGCTCAGGGTAAGCGGGTATTGCTGCTGATCGACTCCCTTACACGATTTGCCCGGGCCCAGCGTGAAATAGGCCTTGCAGCAGGCGAGCCTCCCGGCCGTGGCGGCTTTCCACCCTCGGTGTACACCATGCTGCCAAGGCTGGTGGAGCGGGCAGGCAATATGGAGGGCGCAGGCTCCATCACTGCGCTCTATACCGTCCTGATTGAAGGTGACGTAATCGCCGGTGACCCGGTGGCTGACGAAGTGCGCTCATTGCTTGATGGCCATATCATCCTGTCACGCAAGCTGGCCGAGAAAAATCACTACCCCGCTATCGACGTCCTTGGCAGCATCAGCCGCACCATGACCAACGTCACCGAGCGACCCCATATTCAGGCGGCAGGCAAACTGCGCAATCTGATGTCCGCTTATAAAGAAGTCGAAATGCTTATCCGTCTGGGTGAATACGAGCAGGGGCATGATCCGGTTACCGATGCTGCCGTCGCCCTGCAGGGCGACATCAATCGCTTTCTGCAGCAGGACATGCATGACCCCACGCACTATGACGAAACCCTGCATGTTCTGCAGCAGTTGAGCAACCATGCGCCGTTCTAGGTTTATCAGCGAAGAGAGCACCCCGACCGACCCGGAACTGGCCACCCTAAAAGCCAATCTCAAGGTACTCACGCCCATCCGTGCTCATCGTCTGCATACCAGCGAGCGTCACTGGCGTCGGGCCAAACAATCACTGGCAGAGATTCAGCGCCGCATCGATGAAAAGGAAGTACAGCTACAGCAGCGCCGTGAAGAACATCTGCAGCGACGTGTCGCACTGGCTGCCGAGCACCAGTCACGCAGTATCAGCCACGAAACCCTGAAAGACTGGATGGGCAAGGAAAAGCAATTGCTGCGCGATCTGGATGATATCAATCGGGAGCTGAACGAACTGCATCTGGCACTGGAGCAACAGCAGGAAAAGGTACAACAGGCAAAGCAGCAGGTAGACATATTGCAGCTGGAAAACGAACGCCTGCAGATATTCACCCATGAACTTGAGGAGGCCACATGACCCCGACCTTCAGTAACCATGAAGCCCAGGCCCGGCCTTCTCAGCAGCAGGAGCCACCGTCCTTCCGCGCTGCTCATGCCAGCGACTCATCCACCACAGAGGAACCCATTTCACCGCAAGAGACATTCAGCACTGCTGATGCGATGCTGTTCGCTTCGCTCGCGGTCAGTACACCTATTCCTCAGGAAGAGAAAATACAGACTGCACAGCACTGCACATCCAGCGACTGGCAACAACAACCGCTGGTACTGACGACACTGGAAAACCATATCGCTAACCAGCTTGGGCCTTTTCCGCCTGACAGTATCGAATGTACCTTGCTGCTGCCGCATCTGGGTGAAGTACAACTCAACGCCCGCCAATCTGCTGATGAGTGGCAGATTGACCTGACCTTTTTGCAACCAGCGGCACTCGCCTACGCACGCAGAACTCACCCGCATATCAGCCAGCGTCTCAGTGAACGCCTTGGTCGGCCTGTAACGCTGGGACTATTTCTGCGCGAGGACACTGACTATGACGGCTAGTCTGCTGGCCTCTCTTCGCCCCGTATCGCTACAACAGGCACTACGCAGCCGACAGCTGGGTCATGGCCGCAAACTGAAGTTTGCAGCCATTGATGGAGCGATGGGCAGCCTGACCCTGAGTCTGGCACCAAAAAGCGCTGACAACGACTGGCTGGACCTGCTTACCGGTATCGGTCCGATGGGTCTTGCGCGCAATGAAGCCGAGCGCTTTCTCAATCAGCTGTCAGCAGCTCCCTTTGCCAGCGCCACGGCAGAGTCCATTACTTCAGAAGCACCCTGGTATCTGCAGCTCTACAACCAGTTACTGTCTGCCGCTGCGCGGGCCCTGTTCGGGTATTTGCTCCCGGCTGCATCGCCGACACCGCCTTCGCCCTGCTATGTACTCAGCTGGCAGTTTGCAGAGAGCAGCGGCCAGCTGCTTGTGGCCCTGCCCGACTCGACGCTGGATCAGCTGCTTGATCGCGGCCCATGGCAACCGCTTTCACGGCTTGACCTGTCATCGCTGCAATGCAGCTGTCCGTTGTTACTGGGCACGTTAGCGCTACAGGCGTCTCAGATCAGCAGGCTGTGTGCGGGCGATATCCTGCTACCCACAACGCCGTTTTTCACAGCGCACGGAGAAGGGTCAGTGCTGCTGGGAGGAAAGCGCCTGCAATTGGCTTATGTCGAGGAAGGAACCCTGCCCGCCTACCAGATCACTTATCTGAGTGAAGTCACCGCAGAAGATCAATCCATGTACGACCAATACGATGACAACGCACCGTCCAGCATTCATGCCGCCCTGCTTGAGAGTGAAACACCTGTCACCCTGACCCTGCAGGCAGGGCAGATCGCCATGACACTGAAAGAGCTTGGCCAGCTGCAGGTAGGCAACGTACTGATAGCGACCGGTGAACCGCTAGGCCATGCCACCCTTTATCATCGTCAGCAACCCGTCGCCCGGGGTGAGCTGGTCGAGGTGGAAGGCCGCCTGGGAGTGCAGATCAGCAGTGTATTACTGCCGGGAATGTCGACTGACGATGCTGAACCGGAAGCGTTCTGATGAATCTGGGACAGGTCGATCCGCTGATTTTTGCGCTTTTTCTCGGCGCACTCTCGCTGCTCCCCATCCTGCTGATCGTCTGCAGTGCCTTTCTGAAGATATCCATGGTGCTATTGATCACACGCAATGCCATGGGTGTACAGCAGGTGCCGCCAAACATGGCCATCTACGGTATCGCGCTGGCCGCCACCCTGTTTGTCATGGCGCCGGTGTTCAAGGACATCAGCGTCAAGATCAAGGAAACACCGCCTGACTTCAGCTCTCTGGACAAGATGCAGAGCAGCGTCAACCACCTGATCGGCCCCTTGCAACAGTTTATGGCGCGGAACTCCAACCCGGATGTGCAGACCCATCTGATCGGCAACACCGTGCAACTCTGGCCAAAAGAGATGTCAGAGAAAGTCACCAAGGATGACCTGCTGATAACCATTCCTGCCTTTATGCTGTCGGAGCTGCAGGCGGGTCTGGAGATAGGCTTCCTGATTTATATCCCCTTTATCGTCATTGATCTGATCGTCTCTAACCTCCTGCTGGCGTTAGGCATGCAGATGGTATCGCCGATGACCATCTCGCTACCCCTGAAGATCTTGCTGTTTGTTCTGGTGGATGGCTGGGGCCGCCTGCTCGATGGTCTGTTCTATACCTATGTGTCTTAACGACAATTTGACGAGAAGGAGCCGCCGTTGGATGCGCTGACGCTGTTCAAACAAGGCATGGTGCTGGTGGTGATGCTGTCTGCCCCGCCCCTGCTGGTGGCGGTGCTGGTTGGCGTCATCGTGTCACTGTTGCAGGCACTGATGCAGGTGCAGGACCAGACGCTACCGTTTGCCATCAAGCTGGTTGCCGTAGGCATTACCCTGGCGCTGACCGGGCGCTGGCTGGGGGTGGAAATCATTCAGTTCACCACACAGATGTTCAATCTGATCGCCACCACCGGGCGCTGACATGGTTTTCAAAGGGATTCTGCATCTCAATGACTGGATTCTGGCTATCACGCTGGCCATGGCCAGACTGTACCCCTGTCTGTTGCTGGTGCCGATTTTTTCCTTTCATGAACTAAAAGGCATGATGCGCTATGCCGTAGTCGTCATTCTGGCGCTGATGGTATCCCCCGGCATTCATGCTGCACTGCCCACCGACCATTCGTGGTGGACGATATTTGCCCTGTACTTCAAGGAAGCCGTGCTCGGCATGCTGCTCGGCATTCTGCTGTCGATGCCTTTCTGGCTGTTTGAATCAGTCGGGGCCCTGTTTGATAACCAGCGTGGCGCTCTGATGGGCGGGCAGCTCAATCCCAGCCTCGGTCAGGACTTCACGCCGTTAGGCTTTTTGTTCAAACAGACACTGATTGTGATGATGGTGCTGTCAGGCAGCTTTCTCACCCTCCTGCAGGTCATCTGGGACAGCTATCTGGTGTGGCCGCCAACCCAGTGGTTTCCAGCCCCCGCAGCCGACGGTATGGATGTCTATCTGGATATCCTCTCCACGACCTTTTCCGACATGGTGCTGTATGCCGCCCCTCTGGTCGCCCTGCTACTGTTTATTGAATTCGGCATGGCGATTCTCAGCCTGTACAGCCCCCAACTACAGGCCTTTGTGCTTTCTATGCCACTCAAGTGCCTGATTGGCATGGGGTTTCTGATCATCTATATGCCGACACTGTTCTATCTGGCCAGCGAGCGTAATCTGCAGCTGGTCGGCTTCAAGCATACTTTGCAGTTGCTGTTCTCCACGCCCTGAGCAGGTGGCTCTGAGAGCCGATAACGGAGTCACGCCATGAGCGAAAAGACAGAAAAACCCACCCACAAAAAACTGCAGGACTCGCGGAAGAAAGGCCAGGTCGGTCAGAGTCAGGATGTGCCCAAGCTGCTGATTGCTGCAGCGTTACTGGAAGTAGTGCTCGCTTCGGTAGAGTCCGGCATGAGCAATATGGAAAATCTGGTCGCTATCCCACTTACATTGCTGCAGCAACCTTTTGGCTATGCCGCCAAAGCCGTAGTGGTGCAATGCATGACGATAGCGGCTTCCATGATGATCGTGGTGCTGGGTATTGCGGTGATCATGCGACTGATAGGCGGCTGGATGCAGTTTGGCTTTTTGTTCGCGCCTGAAGCCCTCAAGCTCGACTTCAACAAGCTCAATCCTTTTACCCAGCTGAAGAATATGTTCTCCGGCAAAAAGCTGTTTGAGTTGTTCAATAGTGTAGTCAAGGCGGTGGCGTTGACTTTCATCCTCTATCTGCTGTTGAAACCAGCGCTCCAGACGCTGATCAAGCTGCCACTGACCGATCTCAATACTACCTGGCATGGCATCACGCTGCTGTTTATCAAGATTGAACGTACCTGTCTGATGGTACTGCTGGTACTGGCAGCCATCGATTTTGGCATGCAGAAGTACTTCCATATCAAGGGCCTGATGATGAGCAAGGATGACATCAAACAGGAGCACAAGAACTCCGAAGGTGACCCTCATACCAAAGGCCACCGCCGGCAGGTAGCCCGGGAGATTGCCATGGGGGGCGGTCCGGCGCCCAAGCCGCAGCCCAAACTGGAAGATGCCGATGCGCTGGTGGTCAATCCTACCCACTTTGCTGTCGGTCTGTACTATCACGCCGAAACGACGCCACTGCCACGCATTGTCTGTAAAGGTATGGATGACGATGCACTGGCACTGATCGAGGAGGCCAAGGCCAGAAACATTCCTGTTATCCGCTTTGTCTGGCTGGCCCGAACGCTATACCGCGAAGATACAGGGCGATATATTCCGCGCGAAACACTGCGCTATGTCGCACGTATCTATCAGGTCATTCGGGAGCTGGATGAAGACGCCATGGAGGACGGCATACTGCATATTCCTGATCTTGAAGTGCTCTAGGCCAGCTCCAGCCTCACAACAACAGCAAGCTGTGGTAGTCTGCAGCACTCTTTCAGTACGTCAGCAAACTCGACGTACGTGTCACTCTGTGATGAGGCGATGCCTCAGGTGTGGTGGTTATGTCTGCAAACCCTATCGCGGCCATTCTGGCGCAATATCCTGTAATGATTCTTGATGGTGCCTTGGCTACCGAGCTAGAAGCACGCGGTTGCAATCTGAACGATTCCTTATGGTCTGCCAAAGTGTTGATGGAGCAGCCCGAGCTGATCAAAGCCGTGCATTCCGATTACTTTGCAGCGGGGGCCGATGTGGCTACGACTGCCAGCTATCAGGCTACCTTTGAAGGTTTTGCCAAGCGTGGCCTGAATGCAGAGCAAGCCAGCGAACTGATGGCAAAGGCCATCGCTCTGGCGGCTGAAGCACGCGATGAATTCTGGAATAGTCTTTCAGCTGAGCAGCAAGCATCACGCCCTCGTCCACTGGTCGCAGCTTCCGTAGGCCCTTATGGTGCCATGCTGGCAGACGGCTCAGAATACCGGGGACATTATGGGAAATCTGAAGAAGAGCTTATGGCGTTCCATCGTCCACGCATGCAAGTGCTGGTAGATGCCGGAGCAGACCTGCTTGCCTGCGAAACCATCCCCTGCCTCACCGAAGCACAGGCTATCGCCCGCTTGATGCCTGAGTTCCCCGGCATTGCCGCCTGGATCAGCTTCAGCTGCAAGGACGAAGCACATAATAGTGAAGGTGAGCTTTTGAGTAACTGCGTTGCCGCACTGGAAAGTGCTGAACAAATAGCGGCGGTAGGTATCAACTGCACAGCACCGCAGTTCATCCCTGCGTTAGTGAAGGCTGCGCGGGCCGCTACCAGTAAGCCAGTCATGGTGTATCCCAATTCCGGTGAGAGTTATGACCCGGAAAACAAATGCTGGCATGGGCCAGCCAACGCAGAACAGTTTGCCGAACAGGCACAGCAGTGGCATCAATGCGGCGCATCACTAATTGGTGGATGCTGCCGTACATCTCCCGCAGATATCCGTGCAGTGGCTCACTGGGCCCGCCAGCCCTGAAAATAGTACCGGCAGCCGCTTAGCCAGCGACTGCCGGTAAACTGTTGATCTACGCTATATTCAGAACGGATAGCCGGTAAAACCCGACTCAATACAGATCGCCTTCGCTGCACCATGCAGCATAGCCACATACTCTGCCTGTTGAGCGTCATTAAAACGCACTGCCGGAAAGGAGATACTCAGTGCGGCTGTAATATGACCAAAGCGGTCAAATATCGGCACAGCAATACAGTAGACGCCCTCCTCCATCTCCTCCCGATCTTCAGCAAAGCCCTGAGCTTTCACGGTATCCAGCACCAACTGCAATTGGGACAGGTCAGTAATGGTATTCGCTGTAAAAGTACGCAGCTCACAGCGGCGCAATATAGCCAGAGCCTCTTCACGATCACGCCATGCCATTAACACCTTGCCGATCGCCGTACTGTGTAGCGGATTGCGTCGACCGATACGTGAATGCATGCGCAGATGATACTGGCTGTCGATTTTATGGATATAGACAATGCTGTCGTCTTCAAAGGCGCCCAGATGAATGGTTTCTCTGGTCAATCCAGACAGCTGTCGCATCTGCTTGTCAGCGATCCTGATCAAGTCAACATGCTGGAGCGCCTTGGCTCCCAGCTCAAATAACTTCAGTGTGAGGGAGTACTTGTCGTTGTCGCCGTCCTGACTGACGTAGCCCAGCGATTTCATCGTCTGCAGAAAACGGTAGACCGTGCTCTTGGACATCAATACACGTTGCGACAGCTCGGTGATACCAATCTCGTGTTCGTCGCCCAGAGCCTGCAGGATGCCAAAGACTTTCATCACGGAAGAAACGGAATCCGGTTGGGTATCAGGATTGCTCATAGTCCGGCCGCACCTCGCCAAGTTTTAATATTTGTAGAACGGCCTTTCAGTATATTCAGAATGACAGGAAAGAAAATGTCGGAGGGGCTTCGATAAATATGCCCCCCAGCGTAGATCATGAGCGCGGCTTCAAACCTGAGGCATCGACTGCATGGGAATAATCGCACCACGGTGTTGAATTACGGTCGAGGCCAGACGATGGCCTGCTGCTGCTGCCTGCTCAACAGAATCATCACAAAGCCGGGCTGCCAGATAGCCCGCACTGAAGGAGTCACCGGCAGCCGTGGTATCAACAACCTGCTGCGGCAAAACCCTTACTGCTGGGACTTCATACAACTGTCCATCCGACATCACCAGACAAGACTCTGCTCCGCGCTTGATCACGACCTCTGTTACTCCCGCAGCCTGTGTTCGAGAGATGACGTCAGCCACCGGAAGCGGACCCCAGAGCATGTCTTCGTCGTCCAAAGTAAGGAAGGCAATGTCAGTTGCCTGCAACATCTGCTGATACCAGTGCTTTGTTACTTCAGGGCTCTCCCATAAACGTGGTCGGTAGTTGTTATCAAAAATCACCTTACCACCCTGGGAGCGATAACTGATCAGTACATCAATCAGCTTTTGTCGCGCCACTGGTGCCAGAATGGCCAGGCTAATACCACTCAGATACAGCACATCCATCTTCATCAGCGCTTCAAGAATGGCATTTGTCTCAGCAGTATCAAGCCAGTAACGTGCTGCGGCATCATTGCGCCAGTAGTGGAAGCGACGCTCACCATTGGGATCTGTCTCAATGACGTAAAGTCCGGGCAACTTGTTGTCAAAACGTTGAATCAGGGAAGTATCGATACCTTCCTGCTGCCATGCAGCCAGCATATTGTCGCTGAAGCCATCCGTACCCAGAGCAGTGACGTAACTGACTCCAAGCTGCTGCTGTGCGCTACGCATGAGGTAAACCGCAGTGTTAAGGGTGTCGCCACCAAACCCTTCAACAATACCTGTTTCAGTATGGCGTAACTCAATCATGCACTCGCCAATAATGGCTACTTGCAGCGGGTTATCGCCTGATGAGCAACGAGCAGAACGTTGGGCTGAAGACATTGTTGTTGGCCTGTCCACTTCAGTTAGAGTGGAGTCATTCTGCAAACACAAGAAAGTAGTGTCAAATTATTCAAAACAGCTTTTTATTTTTTTGAACTAATAACCGATCAGGGTCTATGCCAATGTCAGAAAACAAAAAAGGGCAGAATGTCACCATTTTGCCCTTCTTCACTTCAGGTACTGACCCGACTGATCAGATACTCAGTACTTTCAAACCGCCCATATAGGGTTGCAGCACTTCTGGAATAACGACACTGCCATCATTTTGCTGGTAGTTTTCCAGAATCGCCACCAGCGTTCGCCCAACGGCCAAACCTGAACCATTCAGAGTATGCAGCAGCTCGGGTTTGCCAGTTTCGGGATTGCGCCAGCGGGCCTGCATACGACGGGCCTGGAAGTCAGTCATATTGGAGCAGGAGGAGATCTCGCGATACTTCTGCTGCCCAGGTAGCCAGACTTCCAGATCATAGGTCTTCGCAGACCCGAAAGTCATGTCTCCCCCACAGAGGATGATGACCCGGTAGGGCAAACCTAGCAGCTGCAGAATCTTCTCCGCATGCCCTGTCATTTCCTCCAGTGCTTCGAAGGATTTGCCAGGCTCGACCATCTGCACCATTTCCACTTTCTCGAACTGGTGCTGGCGAATCATGCCACGTGTGTCCTTACCATAGGCTCCCGCTTCACTGCGGAAACAAGGAGTATGGGCAGTCAGACGCACTGGCAGCTCTGCGGCATTGATGATTTCATCACGTGCAAAGTTGGTCAGCGGTACTTCTGCGGTGGGAATCAGGTAATACTCCTGCTCGCCCTGCAGTTTGAACAGGTCTTCGGCAAACTTGGGCAGTTGGCCTGTTCCGTACAATGAATCGGAGTTCACCATGTAGGGCACATAGGTCTCAGAGTACCCGTGCTCGCCTGTGTGGGTATCAAGCATGAACTGAATCAAAGCACGGTGCATCCGGGCCAGCGGACCTTTAAGGGTGGCAAAACGTGCACCGGTCAGCTTCGCTGCCATGGCGAAATCGAGCCCTAATGGCTGGCCAACATCAACATGATCACGTGGCTCATAGTCAAACTGGGTAGGCTCTCCCCAGACGCGGACTACCACGTTATCGTCTTCACTCAAACCTTCAGGAACACTGCTGTCTGGCAGATTGGGTAAAGCCAGCAGGAAAGTATCCAGCTTGTCCTGAATCTCCTGCAACGCAGTTTTAGCCTGGTCGAGTTCTTCACCAAGGCGGCCTACATCGGCCATCAACGGAGCAATGTCCTCACCCGAGGCCTTAGCTTTACCAATAGCCTTTGAACGGGCATTACGCTCATTCTGCAGATGCTCAGTTTTGATCTGTACTTCTTTGCGAGCAGCTTCCAACGCATTGTACGCATCAATATCGAGTTCAAAGCCCTTCTTACGAAGCAGCTTGGCGACTTCTTCGATCTGGGTACGAAGGAGTTTAGGATCAAGCATGATTAGACTGTTCTATCAGAGTGAATTGAAGACTAGGCGCATAAGCCCAATACCAAGGGCAGCTGCGATGACGGTACAGCATACACTGGATAACATGTAAAGCAGAGCATGAAGCGGCAACTCACGCTCAAATAACGCCACCGTTTCCAGGGCAAAAGAAGAATACGTCGTAAGCGCTCCCAAAAATCCGGTAATGATCAGCGGCCGCCAAGTTTCCGGGAGTATGCCCTTTTCAGTAATGAGAATATAGCTGACACCAATCAGAAAAGAGCCGCAGACATTGATCACGAAGGTGGCCCATGGCATTCCTGGCTTGAAGAAGGGAGCCAGCCAACTGGTCAGTGCAAAACGGGACAAGGCCCCCACTGCACCACCACAGGCAACGAATAGAAGCATCTGCATGCCGTGTCAGTTCTCCTCGTAGCGTTTTAAATCGCTCAGTTCGTCCAGCTGGCGAAGATAGCTGAGCTTTTCACCAATCTTCCGTTCCAAACCGCGCTCGGTAGGTTGATAGAAGCGCTGATTAAATATTTCCTCAGGCAGGTAATGTTCGCCCGCAGCATAAGCGTCCGGCTCATCGTGGGCGTAACGATATTCAGCACCATAGCCGAGCGATTGCATCAGCCCCGTGGGAGCGTTACGCAAGTGATGGGGAACTTCCAGCGAGCCAGTTTCCCTGACGATTTGCTGTGCTGCTTTCCAGGCGGAATAGACCGCATTGCTTTTTGGTGCACAGGCACAATAAACCGCTGCCTGGGCGATAGCTCGTTCGCCTTCAGCCGGGCCTACTCGCTCGAAAATATCCCAGGCATTCAGAGTAATCTGTAGCGCCCGCGGGTCGGCATTGCCGATGTCTTCAGAAGCAATAGCCAATAAACGACGGGCAACATAGAGTGGGTCACAACCACCATCCAACATCCGTGCGAACCAGTACAATGCGCCATCAGGTGATGACCCACGAACTGACTTGTGGAAAGCCGATATCTGGTCGTAGAACATATCTCCCTGTCGATCAAAACGCCTGCCACCCTGCATCAGCACTTCAGCAAGTGCTGTTTCATTCACAACTCTACTGCCATCTGCTCGCAGCTCGGCGATGTCCGATACCAGTTCAAGCAGGTTCAGCACTGTTCGCCCATCACCATCAGCTGCTTTAGCAATCTTGCACAGTTGCTGATCAGAAAGCTGTAGCTGAAGATCCGCCAGTCCCTTCGCTTGCGTTAAAGCCTGATGCAGCATCAGGACCAGATCATCTTCCGTCAGAGACTTGAGCAGATAAACGCGTGCTCTGGACAATAAAGCGTTGTTGAGTGCAAAGGAGGGATTTTCGGTAGTAGCGCCCACGAAGATCAGCAGGCCCTCTTCCACGTGAGGCAGAAAGGCATCCTGCTGGGATTTGTTAAAACGATGTACTTCATCAACAAACAGCAGGGTTTTCTTGCCGCTTTGCATCTGTCGCTGCCGAGCCATCTCTACGACATCGCGTATATCCTTTACGCCTGCCAGCACTGCAGACAATGTAACAAAGTGGGCGCTGGCATTTTCCGCTACCAGCTTTGCCAGGGTGGTTTTACCCACGCCCGGCGGCCCCCACAAAATCATTGAATGCAGACGGCCCTGATCAAGCGCCATACGTAAGGGCTTGCCTTCACCAAGAAGATGCTGCTGGCCAACATAGTCGGCCAGCCGGTTGGGCCGCATGCGGCTGGCAAGAGGTTGCCAGCCTTGAGGCTCGTCCTGACTGAATAAGTCTCCCGACATCAGTTTTGCTCTATGAGATCAGCACCTTTAGGTACGGTAAAGGTAAAAAGGTCAGCAGGTTGCAGTACATCTTCCTCCAGATTACGGAAGGTGATGCGAGTTTGCTGAGCCAGCGTGTCAGCAAACATCATTTCCATCAGATGGCTGTCCTTGAAACTGATACGCAGCTCAGTGAAAAGGCTCTCTTTGTCTTTTGGCTTCAACAGGAAAAACCATAGCCCAGAGCCATCAGTACGTCCCTGCACATCGAAGGACTTCTCGATAGCCTGCACATCGTTACTCAAGAGCAAGACAGGCGTTGCGGTAGCCCGGCGATCCAGTGGCTGACGAGTGACCTGATCCAGGTCTTTGTCATATAACCAGAGATGCTTGCCATCTGACACCAACAACTGGGCGAATGGCTCATCAGTCTCCCAGCGGAACAGATCTGGCTTCTTAAGATCAATCTTGCCAGTAGTCTGCTGTAGCGGCCGACCGTTGGCATCGACCACCACCTGGACAAAATCAGCAGACAACGTCTGATGCATGCTCAGAAGGCGATGAAATGCTTCAACAGGGCTCTCTGCCGCCTGAGCTGCAAGGCTCATTGTCAGCAAGGCAACGCCGAACAGGCGCTGAAACAGGGACTTCATCAATAATCTCTCGTTGAGTTAGGAGCAAGAATGTCACGTGTGCCGTTGTGATTCGGGGCACTGATCAGGCCGGCAGACTCCATGGCTTCTACCATACGTGCAGCCCGGTTATAGCCGATCTTCAGCTTTCGTTGTACCGAAGAGATGGATACACGGCCTGTTTCCAGTACGAATGCAACCGCCTCATCATATAACGGGTCCTGTTCTTCCTCGTAGTTTCCGCCTGTATCAACGGGACCGCTGCCTTCCTCCGGTGTGTTGAGTATATCTTCGATATAATCTGGAGTTCCGCGTTGCTTCCATTCTTCAACCAGACGATGCACCTCGTCATCATCCACAAAGGCACCATGTACACGTGTAGGCAGGTTTGTGCCAACAGGCATATACAACATATCGCCGTTACCCAACAGGGACTCTGCACCGCCCTGATCAAGAATCGTCCGGGAGTCAATCTTGGAGGATACCTGGAATGCGATTCGAGAAGGCACGTTCGCCTTGATCAAGCCAGTAATTACGTCCACTGAAGGGCGCTGTGTCGCCAGAATAAGGTGTATACCTGCCGCACGCGCTTTCTGTGCAATGCGAGCGATCAGCTCCTCTACCTTCTTACCGACCATCATCATCATGTCGGCAAACTCATCGATGATCACTACGATGTAAGGCAAAGGCTCCAGATTGGGGGCAACAGGCTCGAAGGACTGCTCTGCTTTCCACAACGGGTCAGGGAAATATTCCCCGCGCTCTGCAGACTCTTCCAACTTACGATTGAAACCTTCCAGGTTACGCACGCCAACCGATGCCATCAGCTGGTAGCGGCGCTCCATCTCCCCGACACACCAACGCAGTGCACCTGCTGCCTCCTTCATGTCGGTGATGACCGGACAAAGCAAATGCGGAATACCATCATAGATGGACAACTCCAGCATCTTGGGGTCTACCATGATCAAGCGCACCTGCTCTGGTGTGCACTTGAACAGGAGGCTGAGAATCATGGCGTTAACACCTACAGACTTACCCGACCCCGTAGTACCAGCAACCAGCAGGTGAGGCATTTTTGCCAGGTTAGCTACTACTGGGAAACCACCAATGTCATGTCCTAATGCAAGGGGCAACGGTGATTTGGTCTGTTGATAGGTGTCGGCTTTCAGTACCTCACTGAGACGAACCGTAGCGCGCCGTTCATTAGGGATTTCCAATCCTATGACGGATTTACCCGGAATCACCTCCACGACACGAACGCTCATCACAGCCAGTGAACGCGCCAAATCTCTGGACAGGTTGGTAATCTTGCTGGCTTTGACGCCCGGGGCAGGCTGAACTTCAAACCGGGTGATTACTGGGCCAGGGTTAACCGCAACGACCTGCGCCTTTACACCAAAATCAAGTAGTTTGCTTTCAAGCAAGCCCGACAGTTCCTGCAGCCGCTCAGGGCTATATCCAGGCCCTTTATTTTCGTCTGCAGGGTCTAGCACATCCAATGAAGGCAGAGCAGACAATGCAGGTCGGCGGGGGATGACACTGCGGCTAGGCGCGTCCAGATCCTCCTCATCGGGTAGCATCTGTTTACCCAATGGCTGAACTTCAATACCGGTTTTCATCACTGGTGCAGGCTGGCTGTCACGATGGTAATGCTGTTCATCATCAGCTGAATTCAACTGCACACCGTAGGGCTGACCTTGAGGATTGACAGGGGATGGCTCATCCCATGGCAAATCATCATCGTCAATTTCAAGCTGATGAGCTCCTGTCCAATGCTCTTCTGCTCTCCCCTCCCCTGCTGAGTCATTCTGAAAGTGCACGGATGGGGAGGAGTGCGGCTCAATGACATGATCAAGAATGGGCAGGTCATCATCGGTAGAACCACGGTCAGCATTGGCGTTGCCTGGTTTGAACTGCTCCTGGCTGGAGAAGCGGTCGATGTTCTCCTGTCCGGTAACAGTGCGATCAGTCATGCGAGAGGCGTCAGACAGCATGCTATCTACTGGTGCAGCCGGCTTCTTACTAGTGTCAGCAGTGGTATTTTTATGTTGTGCCCGGGCATTGGCCAGGAACTCAGCAAAGTCAGGCTCTATCCGCTGTTGGCCTGCTCGTGCTGGGGACTTTGTGGCAGTGCGGCTGTCTTCTTTAGCCCCACGAGCAGACACTGACTCACCAACCAGAGGCAAGGGAGCAAAGTCGTCTTTTCTTCTGTTTTTTTCAGCTCGCTCAGCTCGTACCGCCGCTGTCTTGTCCCATATCCAGCAAAGCTGACGACCAATCCATTCAGCGACCTGAAGTAACGACAAATTGGTAAAGAGCGAAATGCCGATAAAGAATACAAACGTCATTACCAGACTCCCTCCCTCCAGCTTTAACGCTTTCAGTACATACGGCGCCAGGTTTTGACCCACCAGGCCACCGGCGGTATAGGGATAATGCAGAGTAGTGGGATCAAGATGAAAACTGGCCAGCACAGACGCACTGATGACGAGACAAATCAGCCCTAACAAACGAATTAACAGGATACCCAAGCTATACCAACTGGGGCGGTACCAGAATTTCACGACCCAGTAAGCTTTCATGGAAAACAGCACTGGCAGCATGAATGCACCGACGCCGACGACGGAAAACATCAAATCAGCTAACCAAGCGCCCCATATACCACCACTGTTCTTGATTTCAGGGTTCCAGCCCAAGTGACTCCAACCCGGATCACCCGGATCAAAAGTAAGCAATATGAGCAAAATAAAAGCACTGAAACCTACAGCAAGTAAGATCAGGCCTTCTTTGAAAAGCTGAACAATTGTATCAACAAACCTTTCCCGACTGAGGGTGTGCATTTTTTTCGCTTGCAAAATCAGTCCTTTATCTGTGACATGTCAGGAGACTTGTATTATAACCAAATGAAACTGGATGATTATCTATGCTGCACTGGCTGGATGAAAGACTTTGGTTCCCTCCAACCACACAAGCAATGAGAGATCCCGATGGATTACTGGCAGCGGGAGGTGACCTCCGCCCTGAAAGATTGATCTATGCTTATCAACGCGGGATATTTCCTTGGTATAACGACGACTCGCCCATTCTATGGTGGAGTCCGGCGCCACGCTTCGTGCTTCAGCCCGGGCAACTGTACATTAACAGAACCCTGAATAAAGTCATCCGCAACCAGCCATTTACAATCAGCATAAATCGTGCCTTTCCGTCGGTGATAAGACTTTGTGCCGAAACAAAACGTGAAGGCCAGAATGGCACCTGGATCCACCCAGAAATGGTCGACGCGTATTGTACCCTGCACCAGCAGGGTTGGTCACATTCAGTAGAAGCATGGAGCGGAAGTCAGCTGGTTGGAGGCCTCTATGGCATGGCAATAGGCAGAGTATTCTATGGCGAGTCCATGTTCTCGCTACAGAGCAATGCCTCAAAAGTAGCTTTTGCTCTCTGGGCGCAACTTTTATTTGAACTGGGTTGTGAACTGATTGACTGTCAGATGAAAACAGAACATATGCAGAAACTTGGAGGGCAAGCAATTACCAGAAAAGCTTTTGAAGCGCTATTGATTTCAGCGAAGAAAGAGCCTAGTTACTTAAAACAAAGGCTATCGCCTTTGAATGGCATCACCCTCTTGGCGCAGGACCTCAGCAATGCAACTTGAACGAATGCGATTCTACGCCACGCCTGAGCACGAGTGCAGCTATCTACCAGGTCAGCACTCTAAAACGCTCTTTGTTGATCCTGATTTGATTATCACTAAAGATACTTATAGTTCTCTGTCAGATCTGGGATTTCGGCGTAGTGGCAAACATTTGTACAGGCCTCATTGCGACCATTGCAGTGCCTGTATCTCCGTCAGAGTCCCGGTCAATGAATTCAATCCAACCAAACGCCAGCAGCGCGCCTATCGCAAGAATTCAGGTTTAACTGCCAAAGTCTTAAATGCTCAATACAGCGAAGAACATTATTTACTGTACCAAAACTATATCAATGGCAAGCATGCAGATGGTGACATGTACCCCCCATCAGTGGAGCAGTATAAATCTTTCCTTGTTGATGGGCGTCCTGAAACTCAGTTCGTTGAATTCCGGCAGGGCGAACAGCTCATCATGGTTTCAGTAGTGGACAAGCTTGATCACGGCTTGTCGGCGATTTACACCTTCTATGATCCTGAAAGCAAAGCTAGCTTAGGTGTTTACTCCATCCTGTGGCAGATAGAAAGAGCCAAGGAACTGAACATGCCCTATGTTTACCTGGGATACTGGATCAAATCTTGTCGAAAAATGAGCTACAAGCTTGAATACCGCCCCTTGCAGCTTCTGCTGGATGGTCAGTGGCTGCAGTGCAATTGATGCCCAAACCTGAGCAAGCAGCCTCTATGTTCAAGATTGGTTTTTACACGACAAATCAAAAGATTCAGGCTCTGCAAACATCGTCACTTCTTAATGGCACCTCCAAAAGCCACAAAATCTAAACGAAATCACAGGATTATCTGCGAGGGACAGATTGATCCTTTGCCTGTTGCTCTCGCTTGAGGCACAATAGCGCCCGCAAAATCAAACCCGTTTACTCATCAACGAGGAAGGCTGAATGGCCAAAGAAGATTGTATTGAAATGGAAGGGACAGTGGTTGACACCCTGCCTAACACCATGTTTCGCGTAGAACTTGAAAACGGCCACGTTGTGACCGCTCATATTTCTGGAAAAATGCGCAAAAACTACATCCGCATTTTGACTGGCGACAAAGTCAAGGTGGAAATGACTCCTTACGACCTGACCAAAGGCCGTATCGTATACCGCTCCCGCTGATTCCGGCAGCGAGGACTCAGGGGAGCAGCCCTTAGGCTGCTTCCACCTCCAGCTTCAGATCGTCCTCTTCTACAGATACATTTACACGCCCACCCTTTTCACTTAGGGCTCCGAATAGTATGTCTTCTGCCAGAGGACGCTTCATCTTGTCCTGAATCAGACGGGACATTGGACGCGCTCCCATCTTCTCATCATAGCCATGCCTGGCCAGCCATTCGCGGGCATCTTCATCCACATCAATGACAACTTTCTTATCATCCAGTTGCGCCTGCAACTCGACCAGAAATTTATCAACGACGTGTTTGATCACATCTGGATTCAGTGGTTTGAACTGCACGATAGCATCCAAACGGTTACGGAACTCGGGCGTAAAGGTACGTCTCAACACTTCCATTCCATCTGTACTGTTGTCCTGACTGGAAAAACCAATAGAGCGTTTACTTAACTGCTCAGCTCCAGCATTGGTCGTCATTACCAGAATCACATGCCGAAAATCAGCTGTCCGCCCGTTATTGTCGGTCAAAGTACCGTTATCCATCACCTGCAATAGCAAGTTATAGACATCTGGGTGAGCCTTCTCTATTTCGTCCAGTAACAGCACGCAATGAGGACTCTTAGTGATGGCCTCAGTCAATAAGCCGCCCTGATCAAAACCTACATATCCGGGAGGCGCACCGATCAGACGAGAAACCGTGTGCTGCTCCATGTATTCAGACATATCGAAGCGCACAAGTTCTATACCGAGCATCGTAGCGAGCTGATTAGTTACTTCCGTCTTACCTACACCGGTAGGACCAGCAAACAGGAAGCAGCCTACTGGCTTATTGGGAGATTTCAAACCAGCGCGAGACAGCTTTATGGCCGCACTCAGGGTATCAATAGCTTCATCCTGACCAAAGACCACCATCTTGAGATTATTGTCGAGTTTGCGCAGCAACTCCTTGTCTGAAGCAGACACACTTTTTGGAGGAATACGAGCGATCTTCGCCACAACCTCTTCTATTTCGGTCACGTCGATAACGGATTTACGCACATCATCCTTCTGCAGACGTTGAAATGCACCGGCCTCATCCACCACATCAATCGCCTTGTCAGGCAAGTGCTTGTCAGTGATGTAACGCGCAGCCATATCTGCCGCAGCACGAAGTGCTGGGTCGGTATAGGACACGTCGTGATGCTCCTCGAAGCGTGATTTCAGGCCAAGCAGTATCTGGTAGGTATCATCGGCACTCGGCTCGAGCACATCCACCTTCTGAAAACGGCGTGCGAGAGCCCGGTCTTTCTCGAAAATACCGCGAAACTCCTGAAAGGTAGTAGAGCCGATACATCGCAACTCGCCTGAGCTCAACAAAGGCTTCAGCAAATTGGATGCATCCATTGCCCCACCTGATGCGGCTCCCGCTCCGATGATGGTATGAATTTCATCGATAAAGAGCACTGCATGCTTTTGCTTTTTCAGCTGTGCAAGCAAGCCTTTGAGGCGCTTCTCAAAGTCTCCGCGATACTTAGTACCAGCTAGCAATGCGCCCAAATCCAGAGAATAGATAACGCTCTGCTTGATAATCTCAGGCACCTGCCCTTCCACGATCAGCTTTGCCAACCCTTCCGCGATAGCCGTTTTACCAACTCCGGCTTCCCCGACAAGCAACGGGTTATTTTTACGTCTGCGGCAAAGAATCTGTACAACCCTTTCAACTTCGGACGCACGTCCAACCAAGGGATCAATCCGCCCCTTAAGAGCAAGTTCATTTAAGTTGGTAGCAAAGTTCGATAACGGATTGCCTTGCTGAGCCTCAGCCTGCTCAGAGCGCTCCTCCTGCTCGGACTCAGCCTCAAAATCATGATCTTCCGTCACTTTCGAAATACCATGAGAAATGAAATTAACAATATCAAGCCGCTCTATTCCTTGTTGATGAAGGATATAAACTGCCTGACTTTCCTGTTCACTGAAGATGGCAACAAGAACATTCGCCCCGGTAACTTCTTTTTTACCCGAAGACTGAACATGAAAAACGGCACGCTGAATCACCCGCTGAAAGCCCAAGGTAGGCTGCGTTTCTCTTTCCGGATCTGAATCTGGAATCAACGGTGTAGTAGCGTCAACAAATTCAGCTAAACCTTTGCGCAAATTCTCAAAGTTAGCTCCGCATGCCTTCAAAACCTGCACTGCATCTTTGTTGTCCAATAATGCGAGGAGCAGATGCTCAACGGTCATGAACTCGTGCCGCTTCTCACGTGCAACGCGGTACGCCAACCCCAAGGAGAACTCAAGATCTCTGTTTAACATAGCTTTGCCCTTCTTCAGGTTTAACCAACCCGCTCCACTTCACACATCAGTGGATGCTGACTCTGGCGCGAATACTGATTGACTTGCTGCGCTTTAGTTTCAGCAACATCTTTGGGAAACACGCCGCAGATTCCTTTTCCTTGATGATGCACAGCCAACATAACCTGAGTCGCACTTTCCTCATCCATGTTGAAAAAGTATTGCAATACATGGACCACAAAATCCATCGGGGTGTAATCGTCGTTCAGCATGACCACCTGATACATAGGCGGCGCTTTAAGCTGAGGCTTGGCAGGCTGAACAACGAGTCCATGACCCGAGTCTGGATCATGATCTCCCGAGAGCCAAATACTCATGTTTTCTCGCTTCTCCTTAAGTTTTCCCTCTGGAATCATACTTCTGGTTCTGGTGTGACTCCACCCTAATTAGTGAGTACAAAAACTCTCAACTTCAACGCTGGCAGACCATGGGAATTTGTGCCAGACTGCCTTAACACAACTTACAAAACTTTATCGAGCTTGCATCTTGTTACAGGATGCAATGCCATCTGCTATGATGTGGCCGCATAACGAATAACTGTCAGTCATGTAGGAGACGTTGTCATGCACACAGGGAAAGTAAAGTGGTTCAACAATGCCAAAGGTTACGGATTCATTCTGGCCGAGGACGGTGGCAACGAAGATCTGTTTGTTCACTACTCCGCTATCCAAGTGGAGGGATACAAGACCTTAAAAGCGGGACAGAGAGTCCAGTTTGAGACAGCACCGGGACCTAAAGGCACGCATGCCATCAACATCCGCCCCCTTCACGATCCATCTTCGTTAGACTCAGTCTCATAGACCTATAACCTACCCACTCCATTTGAGTATGTTGTGGGGCTTCAGTATTGAGATGACAAGGTGGGAGAACCTCCCACCCACACTTTATTTAGTGTTCGTTCACGCCTTTTATGTCAACTTAGAGGCAGCCTTGTAACCTTACCCAACACCGACCAGTTACTTCAGACAACTTTATACATCTGCAATCTACTAAAACAAAAACGCCCGCGCTATATGAATAGCGCGGGCGTTCAAGCTCAGTTATCTCCACTCAGTCACACTGAGTGGAAAAACCAATTACATATTAGCGACGATAGCGTCACCAAACTCTGAGCACTTCAGCAGCTTGGCACCTTCCATCAGACGCTCAAAATCATAGGTAACAGTTTTGGCAGCAATTGCGCCTTCTGTACCCTTGATGATCAGATCTGCAGCTTCAGTCCAACCCATGTGACGCAGCATCATTTCAGCAGAAAGGATGACAGAACCAGGGTTCACCTTGTCCTGACCCGCATACTTTGGAGCAGTACCGTGAGTAGCTTCAAACATAGCTACATCATCAGACAGGTTGGCACCTGGAGCAATACCGATACCGCCCACTTCCGCAGCCAGTGCGTCAGACAGGTAGTCACCGTTCAGGTTCAGAGTTGCAATTACATCATACTCAGCTGGGCGCAGCAGAATCTGTTGCAGCATAGCATCAGCAATTACGTCCTTGATAACAATCTGCTTGCCAGTTCTGGGGTTTTTCATGGTCATCCATGGACCGCCATCCAACAGCTCAGCACCGAACTCATCACGAGCAACTTCATAGCCCCACTCTTTGAAGGCACCTTCGGTGAACTTCATGATGTTACCCTTGTGAACCAAGGTCAGTGAGGAACGGTCGTTGTCGATAGTGTACTGAAGCGCTTTACGCACCAGTCGCTTGGTACCCTGTTCAGATACAGGCTTGATACCGATACCACAACCTTCAGTGAAGCGGATCTTCTTGACGCCCATTTCTTCGGTCAGGAACTTGATCACTTTTTCAGCTTCTGGCGAGCCGGCTTTCCACTCAACGCCAGCATAGATGTCTTCCGAGTTCTCACGGAAGATCACCATTTCTACATCAGCAGGATTTTTTACAGGGCTGGGTACACCAGTAAACCAACGCACTGGGCGCTGGCAAACGTACAGATCCAGCTCCTGACGCAGAGCTACGTTCAGAGAACGAATACCACCGCCTACTGGAGTAGTCAGAGGGCCTTTGATACTTACAACGTAGTCTCTAACGACTTCGAGAGTTTCAGCTGGCAGCCAGGTATTTTCATCATAAACCTGGGTAGCTTTCTCACCCGCGTATACTTCCATCCAAGCGATCTTGCGCTCACCACCGTAGGCTTTCTCAACGGCAGCATCGACAACCTTGATCATTACAGGGCTAACGTCAACACCGATACCGTCACCTTCGATGAAGGGGATAATGGGGTTGTTGGGGACATTCAATGACATGTCCGCATTTACGGTAATTTTTTGACCGTTCTCAGGCACCTGAATCTTCTGGTATCCCATTCTCAGCTCCGTGATGATGATTTTAGTAGAACAAGAGGGAGACGGAAGTATACGCCTGTTAACCAGATCGCAGTAGGCTTATTTTTGTAGTAATACTACCGCTTTAGTCGAAAATCCTGCCCGCCTGCTGAACAAATAATCAGCAACGGCGCTGACTGGCGTCATGTAGTCGCCGAAGATGAACATAATGTTTTTGCATGGACTGACCTTTCTCTTACCATAGCTACATTCACCTCGACGATCCGGTACAAAACCAGCTGATGGCCACCCTTTATCTGTTTAACAAACCATTCCAAGTCATGTGTCAGTTCACAGACGAAGGAGAGCGCCAAACGCTGGCGCACTACATAGATGTGCCTGATATCTACCCTGCGGGCAGACTGGACTATGACTCGGAAGGACTATTGGCCCTGACAGACTGCGGACCTTTACAACACGCCATTGCCAATCCTCATAACAAAATGGCGAAGACCTATTGGGTTCAGGTTGAAGGAAATATTCCTGCCGAGGCGATAAATGCGCTGCGGCAGGGAGTAACACTCAAGGACGGCCCGACTCTCCCTGCCCAGGTGAGTCGCATTGAACAACCTCATCTCTGGGAACGAATCCCTCCTGTACGCTTTCGGGCAAACATCCCCACGTCATGGCTTGAAATCACCATAAAGGAAGGGAGAAACCGTCAGGTTCGCCGTATGACGGCTGCCGTCGGCTACCCAACTTTACGGCTGGTTCGTGCAGCCATCGGTGAATGGAAACTTGAAGACCTGTTACCGGGACAGTTTAAATGCCTGGAAGTTAGTGTGCCCACTGGAAGTACGACAAAAAATCAACGACAGTCACCCAAAAACAGAACAATAACTGGCAATTCTGGAAAGCGATCACATGAGTCCAGCAAACGCAGCAGTACATACCACCGTAGCCACCGTCGTTGAGCACGATGGCAAAGTATTGATGGTTGAAGAGCGAGCCACAGAGCCTAACGCCAGCACTACCGTCTGGAATCAGCCTGCTGGACACTGGGAGTCTGGAGAATCCCTGATAGCAGCGGCACAACGAGAAACACTTGAAGAAACCGGCTGGCAGGTAAAAATAACGTATCTTCTCGGTATTTATACCTTCGCTGCCCCCAATGGAGACAGTTATTGCAGAGTTTGCTTTGCCGCCACGCCCATACAACAGCTGAGCTCCCGGCTTGATCCTGATATACTGCGCGCCGACTGGCTTGATCCTCGGGGCATTCTCCAGCAACCAGATTGCTGGCGCTCACATCTGGTGGGTCGGGCAATCAAAGACTATCTGGACGGCAAGCGCTACCCCTTGGAAATAGTGCAGGAAGACCCTATGTTGTCACCCTTCAACTATTCAGTCTGACTAGACCTCCCTGGCCGATCTGCATCAGCAAACAGATCCGATACGGCAAGTCCGCTCTTATATTGAAAGAAAACGAATGAACCCAGCTCAAACCAAAGTCATCGTAGGCATGTCTGGAGGCGTAGACTCCTCTGTATCTGCACTTCTGCTGTTACAACAGGGCTATCAGGTTGAAGGCCTGTTCATGAAGAACTGGGAAGAGGATGACGGCACTGAATACTGCACTGCCATGGATGACCTGGCCGACGCACAGGCTGTCTGCGACAAGCTTGGTATAAAGCTGCACAAGGCCAACTTTGCCGCCGAATACTGGGACAACGTGTTTGAGCACTTCCTCGAAGAGTACAAAGCAGGTCGCACCCCTAACCCAGACATACTCTGCAACCGCGAAATCAAATTTAAAGCCTTCCTCGACTATGCACACATGCTGGGCGCTGACCTGATTGCCACCGGCCACTACGTACGCCGAGATGACAGCAGTGGCCATACACAACTCCTAAAAGGCCTTGACCCTAACAAGGATCAAAGCTACTTCCTGCATGCAGTGGGCGAGAAAGAACTGTCGCAATGCCTGTTCCCGGTAGGCGAATTGCCAAAACCTGAAGTACGCAAACTGGCCGAGCAGCACGAGCTGATCACACACAATAAAAAAGACAGTACCGGAATATGCTTTATTGGGGAGCGCCGCTTCAGCGACTTCCTTAAACAATATTTACCAGCACAACCTGGCAACATTGAAACGCCCGAGGGTCAGGTACTTGGCCAGCATCAGGGCTTGATGTACCACACTCTTGGCCAGCGACAGGGCCTGGGGATTGGCGGCCTGAAAGATTTTGGTGACGCCCCCTGGTATGTTGCTCAAAAAGATCTGGAGCGAAATGTGCTCGTAGTGACTCAAGGGTCAGATCATCCACTGCTGTTTAGCCAGGGCCTGGATGCCAGCAGGATCTATTGGATTGATGGTCAGGGCCCAGAGCTTCCCTACCGCTGCAAAGCCAAGACCCGTTATCGTCAGCCTGACCAGGAGTGTGTAATAGAGCGCCATCCAGACGGTGTAGGCTACAGAGTCTCTTTTGATCAGCCTCAGCGTGCAGTTACTCCCGGCCAGTCTGTTGTGTTCTATAGTGATGACCGCTGTCTGGGCGGGGGAGTCATCGAGTTCACCTTCAGCGATCAGGGTAAATAATCCATGGCAACGCCCTATGAGTCCCAGGCGATGGCCCTGGCTGCTGTCTTTCAGGTTGCAAGACTGGTTGATGATATTGCCAAGCGTAACTCGTTTTCTCCTGGCCCCTTTGAGACCTCAATCGGCAGTCTGTTTGTGATGAATCCAGACCAGGCAAGCGATGTTTACGGTGATTACGATGAGCTGCATTTTTCGCTGGCCCCCGGCTTACGAGAACTGCGTGCCATGCTCGAAAAGGATACTGATCAGAACCGGGACATTATCCGCTATGCCATCAGCCTGCTACACCTTGAGCGCAAGCTGGATAAACGCGGGGACATGCTCGGTGCTATTGCATCTAAAATGCCAGACATTGAACGTCAAGCCAGCTTCTTTGCTGACGATGAAGCACAGAGCGCTAGGGAGAAGTACTGCCATGCCAATGTGCTAGCTGCTCTTGCGGGGCTTTATCAGGATACACTCAGTACCTTTACATTCCGTATTCAGGTGGCAGGTAATCCGGCTAACCTGCGTGACAGTCAGAACGTTAACCGCATTCGTGCCTTGCTTCTGGCAGGTATCAGAGCGGCACGCCAGTGGCGCCAGCTGGGTGGCCGCCGCTGGCAACTCATCTTCTCTCGCAGCAAACTGCTTGATGCCTGTAAAAAACTGCAAGGCAGCCATTACTAGTCATCCTGTAAATATCGGTAGCCAGCCTCAGTGCTGGCCACCTTCACACCACCCCAGACAGCATACCCAACCCCTATTTAGTTGAGCCACGCAGACAAAGTTCCGCTATAATGCCGCCTCCTGTGCGACACGTGTAGCGTGTCCTCTTGATACCCACAACCAGCTCCGGCAGGTGGGGGCAGCTCGTTGAGCTGTTGTCTGAAGAGACAGGAGCACTGGTAGTTACTTCGGCTATCAGGGCGCTGCCAGTGGGCAGTGCTGTCCGCAAGGATACGAAGGTCCTTTTGGCACGGATGTGCCCACCCGACGGTCTCCTCGATACGTCAATCCAGTCTCGGCTGGAGGTCTATATGGCAGAGGACGGGCAGACGCTTCGGCTGCCGGGGCCATCCTAATGCAGGATGGTTGTCCGCAAGGACGAGAAGAGCCTTTTGGTACGGATGTACCCACCCTGACGCCTGTCTCGGCACGTCAGTCCTGCGGTTCGCCACAGGAGTGCATATCTTAGCCGGTATGTTCAGAGATACCTGATTAATGGACCTCGGTCCATTGTTGTCGTCGTACAGGGTTGTACGGCGTATTCCGGTAACGGGATGATCAGGAAACAGTAAAGGGACACTGCAAGGATCGGAGCCCAAATCCAATCAGCACAATGAAAAATTGGACGTCGCTCAGGAAGAGCTGTAGGTGCCATAGCGGAAGCCCGTCTTCCGTTTTCACTTAATCAAGAGGTTCAGAGCTAAAGCTCTGTTTACCATTGTCGGGGTCCGTTTCGGCGGACAAGTCGACCTGTTGTACGACCAACAGTAACCCACGGGGACATGCAGGGCGGGTAACTGCCTTGTGTGAAGCTCCCCCGGAATGTAACCCTCCCGCAAGGGGCGCTGGCACTTTGTGAGAAGTGGCAACGGATTCTCGGAGCAGTACCGGGATGAGGGGCTAGGTTGGCTGGTAGGGGAAACGTAAGTGAACTGCTGATAAACGTCGTAAGCATTGACAAGCCTAAACTGCTGACAGGCTTGAACCAAAAGGTGTGTGGCCGGTTATCCTCGTAGGAGGTGAGGATACGTCGTCATGAGAGCCATCGGCGAAGAGGCAGTCCCTAACCCAGTCGTGTGGTAAGCAGGGAACGTGGTAAGACCGTATAGCTGCCCTTCGGGGCAGGAGCGCCGTGAGGCAATCTGTTGGCTGTGCGGTTATGGGAGGGTGGAGAAAGCGAAGGCCATCCGGTAATAGGATGGATAGGGGTTTTAATGTCACCCCACGGGAAACCGGGCAGACTTCCACTTGGCAGATCGTCGTAAGGCGGCTGTTACCCTCTTACCTTTGAGACCATTAAACACTTCGGTGAACCCTGAGTTCACCCTACTACACACTCGGCAGACCCTGAGTCTGCCTGTTGCTCTACCCCTGACGGGACAGTTTTTCCCGTCAGGGAGAATGCTGTCTTCGTTCAGGATCATGGTCTTGAATAAGGAAGGCAGCATGAAAGAACTGACGCGCGAAAGCGTGATGTCTGCGCCTACCGGCGGACCGTTGGTGTGGCACGAGGTCGATTGGCAACGTGTGCAACGGAACGTCAGAGGAATGCAGATTCGTATTGCGAAGGCTTGTAAGGAAGGCAAATGGCGGAGGGTGAAAGCCCTGCAACGGCTGCTGACCCGCTCACGTTCAGCCAGATTACTGGCGGTGCGGCGAGTGACTGAGAACCAGGGTAAGCGCACGGCGGGAGTCGACCGCGTACTCTGGGATACGCCCGAAAGTAAACAACTGGCGGCGGAAACATTGAAACGCCGGGGGTATCGCCCTCTGCCTCTGCGCAGGGTGTATATCCCCAAGAGTAATGGGAAGGAACGTCCTCTGGGCATCCCCACCATGTATGACCGGGCCATGCAGGCGTTATACCTGCTGGCATTGGCTCCTGTCGCGGAAACACGGGGCGATCCCAACAGCTACGGCTTCAGGATCGAACGGTCAACTGCGGACGCCATGGGTCAGCTCTTTGTGTGCCTCGCCAAAAAGGCGTCAGCCCAATGGGTGTTAGAGGCAGACATTAAAGGCTGTTTTGACCATATCAATCACGACTGGCTGGTCCAGCATGTCCCTACGGACAGGCAGGTACTGACCAAGTGGTTGAAAGCGGGGGTGGTCCACAAGGGCCAGCTCCAGTCGACAGAGGCAGGAACGCCACAAGGGGGAATTATTTCTCCGACCTTGGCTAATATGGCGTTGGACGGTTTGGAACGTGAGCTTCAGCAGTATCTGGGGAGAAAGCGTTCCAAACAGGACAAGGTTAATGTTGTGCGGTATGCGGATGATTTTGTCATCACAGGCGCCTCGAAAGAGGTACTGGAAAATGACATCCGGCCTTGGGTAGAAACATTCCTGCACACGCGGGGATTGCAACTGTCCGGGGAAAAGACGCATGTCGTCCACATTGACCATGGCTTTGATTTTCTGGGATGGAATTTCCGCAAATACGGCGGCAAGCTCCTGATCAAACCAAGCAAGAAAAACGTGCAAGCGTTCTATCGCAAGGTCAAGGAAATCATCGACGCCAATAAAACCGCTAAGCAGGAGAATCTGATTCGCCTGCTGAACCCGGTGCTGAAAGGATGGGCTTTGTACCATCAGCCGGTGGTGGCCAAGGCAACGTTCAGCCGTTTGGACGACCTGATTGCTCAGGCGGTACGAAAATGGGCTAAGCGTCGACACCCAAACAAGGAGCTACCATGGGTAATGGATAAATATTTCCGCCCCATTGGTGAACGCTCAAAGGTGTTTGCCGCCACGGTAAAGAATGAGTGGGGCGACAAGTCGGTGGTAGCGCTGTACGCGCTGGCCAGTACACCGATAGAACGACACAGAAAGATCGCGGGGGACTACAACCCCTTCGATCCCGACATGGAAGCCACAGGTGAGGCGCTGCGAATGAGTCGGATGCTGAATAAGCTGAAGTATCGTAAGCAGATTGCCAGTCTGTACACCCAGCAGAAAGGTCGCTGTGCGTTATGCAAGGAACCGGTTACCAAAGAAACAGGATGGCACGACCATCATATCGTTTACCGCTCACAAGGGGGTGACGACACACTGAGGAATCGGGTACTTTTGCATCCTGTGTGTCATGCTCAGGTTCATAGCTGTGGTTTAACAGTAAACAAGCCGGTCCACTAAGTGGGCTTAGTTTAATCTGCTCGAGCCGTGTGCGGTGAAAGTCGCACGCACGGTTCTACGGGGGGGATGGCACAGTAATGTGCTGTCCCTACCCTACCTAAATCATCAATCAGGAAGCTGCGAGACGCTCTGATGGAATTATCCGCCCTCACCGCTGTATCGCCCATTGATGGCCGCTACGGTAGCAAAACAGCACCATTCCGCGCCATTTTCAGTGAATACGGCCTGATCCGTTTTCGGGTTACTGTAGAAATTCGCTGGCTGCAGCGCCTTGCCAGCCATCCACAGATCAACGAAGTCAAACCACTGAGCACAGAAGCTAATGCGTTTCTGGATCGCCTGGTTGACAGCTTTGGTCTGGAAGACGCTCAGCGTATCAAAGACATCGAACGCACCACTAACCACGATGTCAAAGCCGTCGAATATTTCATCAAGGAAAAACTGCAAGACGTGCCAGAACTGAACGCGATCAGCGAGTTCGTTCACTTCGCCTGCACGTCCGAAGATATCAACAACCTGTCACATGCGTTGATGTTGCAGGAAGGTCGCGACAAAGTGCTGCTGCCTTCAATGCAGCAGATTGTTGATGCGGTAAGCAAACTGGCTCAACAGTACGCCACCCAGCCAATGCTGTCTCGCACTCATGGCCAAACAGCCTCGCCGACTACCCTCGGCAAGGAAATGGCTAACGTGGCTTATCGCCTGCGTCGCCAGGTTGAGCAGATCGGTAAAATCGAATTCTTGGGCAAAATCAACGGAGCGGTAGGCAACTATAACGCTCATCTGGCCGCCTATCCTGAGGTTGACTGGCAAGCCAACGCACAGACTTTTGTCGAAAGCCTTGGCATTACCTTCAACCCTTATACCACCCAGATTGAACCGCATGACTACATTGCCGAACTGTTCGATGCAATCGCGCGTTTCAATACCATCCTGATTGATTTTGATCGTGACGTCTGGGGCTATATCTCCCTCGGTTACTTCAAGCAACGCACCATTGCCGGTGAGGTGGGTTCTTCCACCATGCCGCACAAGGTTAACCCTATCGACTTCGAAAACTCCGAAGGCAATCTGGGCATCGCTAACGCCGTATTTCAGCATCTCGCCAGCAAACTACCCATCTCTCGCTGGCAGCGTGACCTGACTGACTCCACCGTATTGCGCAATCTCGGCGTAGGCATGGGCCACAGTTTGATCGCTTATGAAGCCAGTCTGAAAGGCGTCAGCAAGCTGGAAATGAATGCTCAGCGACTGAACGATGACCTGAACAACAGCTGGGAAGTGCTGGGTGAAGCCGTACAGACCGTAATGCGTCGCTATGGCATCCCTGAGCCCTATGAAAAACTCAAGGCTCTGACTCGCGGCAAAGTGATCGATCAGGCTGCCATGCAAGCCTTTATCGATGGACTGGAGCTGCCAGAGCAGGTCAAGACCGATCTGAAAGCCATGACTCCGGCCAGCTACATCGGCAATGCTGATGCACAGGCCAATGCGCTCTGATCTGTAACAGCAGATACTAGTGATACAAAAACGCCAGCTGTTTAGCTGGCGTTTTTGTATCTACAGATTGGCGAAAATTACGCTTGCGGCTGCGCTTTCGTTATCAGACCGCCACCGCGTTCAATGTATCAACACACTCACGCACCAGTGCGGGTCCACGGTAAATCAAACCTGAATACAGCTGCACCAGGCTTGCACCTGCCTGAATCTTTTCCAGTGCATCATTGCCCTCGAGGATGCCGCCCACACCGATGATAGGTATCGCCCCTTTCAGGTGCTCACTCAGGACATGAATGGCTTGGGTCGATGCCTCACGAACCGGCAGTCCACTCAGTCCACCTGCTTCGGTACCATGACGAACACCCGCCACAGCATCGCGCGATAGGGTTGTATTAGTGGCAATCACAGCATCCATTCCTGACTCGACCAACGTATCAGCCACCATCCGGAATTCATCGGCCGTCATATCGGGCGCTATTTTCACAGCAATCGGCACATTGCGCCCGCCTTCCGCCGCAAGCTGCAGACGCCGCTCATGCAAGGGACCGAGCAGCGCTTTCAAAGACTCGCCATATTGCAACGTACGTAGCCCGGGCGTATTGGGAGAAGAAATATTAACCGTGATATAGCTGGCGTGGGCATAGACCGCATTCAGACACAGCAGGTAGTCATCCAGCGCACTCTCCACTGGGGTAACGGCGTTCTTACCAATATTGATACCCAGAATTCCGTCAAATGAGGACGACTTCACATTACGGATCAGCTGTTCAACACCGTGATTATTGAAGCCCATGCGGTTGATGATGGCTTGTCGCTCTGGCAGCCTGAACAGTCTGGGCTTGGGGTTGCCTGCCTGAGGACGAGGAGTGACAGTGCCAATCTCCAGAAAGCCAAAACCCAGGGCAGCCAGCCCATCAATGCACGCACCATTTTTATCAAGCCCGGCAGCCAAACCGACGCGATTAGGGAAACGCAGACCCATTACTTGTACAGGTTTGCTGGCATCCGTGTCCGCGCACAGCCGAGTCAAACCCAGGCGAGCCGCAGCAGCCAGCCACTCCAGTGTCAATTCATGCGCTGTTTCAGCAGACAGTTTGAACAGTAACGGACGCACCAACGAATACACCATAACCCCTCCTCTCTAAGGCGCGGCTATTATACCCAGCTGCCTCAAAATTACCCCTCTTCGATTCCACCATACCAATCGATAGGCCATAGCGCTCTACTGCCCTGCCCGACCTTCAATATCTACCTTTATTGCGCACCCAGGTTATCGGCTGAATCGAATGAGTTGCGATGCTACCCAGCGGCGGCCGCATTCAGTAAGATGCCGGTACATGTGTTTGGGAAGGACGAAGTCGATGTCTCGTAAGGCTTTGCTGTTCGCCTCTGGCATCTGGATGTTTTCAGCCTCAGCATTCGCGGAAGTGACAGCAGAGCTGGCGCAGTCCAATGTCCGCCTGGGTGAAACCGTTACTTTGACGTTGATGGTCAGTGGTGCCGTCGTTGATCAGCCACCACAACTCGCTTCGCTGAACCGTGATTTCGATGTGCTCGGTAGCCGGGCTAACAGCGTCTTTCGTTATGCCAATAACAGCATGCAGAAGACGACACGCTGGCAGGTGCAACTCAAACCGCGCCAGACCGGTTCGCTCAATATCCCTCCCATTAAAGTTGGCAATGAAAGCAGCGAGTCGCTGCAGCTGAATGTTAATGCCTCTGCATCCGTGACCTTTGGCAATGAAGTCACTGGCACGATCAACTCTGATAACGGTGACTCGGTACAACAGACCGGTGGCTATTACGCCGACAGCAATGGGAATGGCGACAGCAGCGACGGTAGCTCCGATGCCAATAAGCCTGAAGATGCGGCACTGACCGAAGAACAGCAGGCCGCGCTCAGCGAAAACAAGGAGACCAGGAAAACCGCCGCAGCTCCAGCTGTACCTCTGGTTTCCTTCGATATCGAATTCAAAGAGCCTCCTCATCTGATGCCCGGCATGCCGATAAAAGTCATGCTGCATTTGAACCATCAGGGCTCTCTGCTGCCTGCAGCTCGCATCATCCCGCCTGATCTTGGCGATGCAAGACTGGTGGAGCTGAACAATCCTGCTCCCTTTGTGGACGAGACGCTGGATGGACGCAAAATTCGCCATGTACAGCGCAATTACCTGCTTTATATCGATACTGCGGGCACTTACACCCTGCCTGCCTTCAACTTTGTGGGTAACGTTCAGACCGAAGATGGCAACGCCCAAACAGCATCACTCTCAACCGCACCGCATAACTTCAATTTGCAGGAAGCGGCAGCCAGCCCGCTTAACCCAGCTTATGACCTGCAGATGGATGCCAGCTGGAATCAACCTCTCACCAATCTGAAACCTGGTGATCGTCGCGAACGAACACTCAATATCAAGATAAGCGGTTTACCTTCCGCCAGCTTGCAATTGCCGCCCCTGCCGCAAATTGATGGGATCACCATTGACCAGGGCATTGCCAGCCACAACGACATCACCAGCACTGATGGCATTGAATCGACCCTGAGTGTCGTGCAACGGTTTACCTTTAACAAACCGGGACGTTTCACCTTGCCCGACTGGCAACTGAACTGGTGGAATATCAACACCTCTGCCATGGATAATCTGCCCCTGCCAGCGCAGACAGCAGACGTTCAGGCGCCGGGAGCTGCCACAGCAAGTGATCAGAACGCTGACACCACCTCAGGTGCTATCACAACCCGTCTTGCTCCACCGGGCGTTGACGGACAGACCACCGATATCCCACTGCAGAGTAATCAGCCAACAGCAACGCCCTCCAGCCTGTTGTGGCCAGCACTGGCAGCACTGGCGTTAATGCTTGCCCTGCTGGTGGCAGGTCGCGCCTGGTGGTTAAGTCGGAAGGTACATCGTCTGGAAGGCTATCTGGATCAGCTGCAGCAGCAACAGGAAGAAAAGAAGCAGATTGCCAACGAAAGCGAAATTTACGAAGAACTGGCGCTGCTATGCCATGCGAACCAACCCAAGCTGGCCAAACTAAAGCTGATTGAATGGGGGCAGTGCGTCTGGCCCGGCGAGGGAGTCGCTACCCTGCAAGACATCCGTGAGCATGCCAGGCACCCCACACTCAATTACGTTCTTGAAGATCTGGAGTCGGCGCTCATTGCGGCAGAAGAGCGGACGCCTTATGAGTGGCACAGCGACCTGCTACTGCAAATGCTGAACGAAATTCGGCATCGGATTATTCGCGCCAAAACCGACGCTATGCTGCAGTTCAATGCGCTAACCTAAAGCTCTCCAGACAGCATGAAGATTCGCGATGGCTGCTTCTGTAAGCAGTCATCGCCATCTGCCTAGCTTGCTGCCGACAACTCCTGCACTACGGCGTGCACACGCTCGGCAAAACGCTCAGGGTCACGCTCAGACTGAAGCAACTCCACCCACTGACGTAAATCAGGCATTGCTCCAGCCAGCATTTTCAGCCATTGTTTAACCCGACCGGGAGCAAACTTGCTGAGCATTAATTGCTGATTTCGCTGCAGAAACCACTCCAGCCAGGGTGCTATCTCTGCCAGCACCGGTGCCGCCCTCTCCTGTCCACTCAAGGACGCACGAATCTGTAGCGCCAGCCAGGGTTGTGCCACCAGTCCACGACCAATCATGACATCCTGACAACCACTTGCCTGACGGCAGGCATGATAATCCTCCACCGTACAGACATCGCCATTCGCTACCACAGGGATAGCCAGCTGCTGCCGGACAGGCTCAATCTCCTGCCAGTGTGCAGGTGGCTTGTACCCTTCAACCTTGGTGCGCGCATGAATCACCAGCTGACTTGCCCCAGCCTCTTCAATGGCTTTGGCATTCTCCATTAATAGCGAGCGATCCTTGTAACCCAAACGCATTTTTGCTGTCACAGGAATGTTATCTGGCACTGCCTGGCGCACTGCCCGAACAATGGCAAAAAGTGTCTCAGGCTCTTCAAGCAGCACCGCACCACCACGATGCCGGTTAACTGTTTTAGCAGGGCAACCAAAATTGATATCCAGCGCTGGCGTACCCAAACGGGCGGCCCGCTGGGCATTTTCTGCCATCCAGTCGGCATCACTTCCCAGTAACTGCAACACCACCGGTGTACCGGCCGGCGTACGCCACGCATTATCAATTTCGGGACAAATACGCTTGAACACCTTTACAGGCAGTAACTGATCAGTAATGCGCAAAAACTCAGTCACGCACTCATCAATACCGCCAATCTGCGTCAGCATATCGCGCATGATGTGGTCAACCAGCCCCTCCATGGGAGCCAGGAGAATACGACCTGCTGAATGAGACGGCATGGTCACTTGATTCACTTTTTACTCTTGCCTCTTGGCCGACCGCTAAAGAAAGCGGACAAGCATAGGCTGAACTGGAAAAGAATCAATCTATAGCCCACAGTTAGAACGCATCGGAGCAAATACAACGGGGTCGCTCCGATCAACCAGCAAGAACAATAACGAAGGATTGCAACTATGATGACTCTCTATGGTATGTCTGCCTCCGGCCACAGCTACAAGGTCAAACTGATGCTGGAACAGGAAGGCATTGCCTACCGCTGGGTGGAAGTCGATATCCGCAACGGCGACAGCCGTACTCCTGAATTTCTCGCCAAGAACCCCTGTGGCAAGGTGCCTGTACTGGAGATAGCACCGGGGGAATATTTGTATGAGTCCAACGCCATCCTGACCTTTCTTGCCCGCGGCACACATTACTGGCCTGATCCGGCTTTCCCTCACGCCAAGGTAATGGAGTGGATGTTCTTCGAGCAGAGCAGCCATATGCCCTATCTGGCACCCGCTCGCTTTATCAACAAATTTCTAGGGACAGACGACGCTCGCCGCGCAGAACTGCCAACGCTGCTGGAAAAGGGCTACAAAGCCCTCGACATCATGGAGCGCCAGCTGGAAAAGAGCCTGTATCTGGTCAATTCCCACTACAGCATTGCCGACAATGCGCTGTTTGCTTACACCCATATCGCCCATGAAGGCGGTTTTGATATGAGTCGCTATCCAGCCATCCATGCCTGGATTGAGCGCGTGACCCAGACACCCGGCTTCGTTGCCATGTAACTCACCCCCTTCCATTATCGACTCAGGCAGCCCGACGACGATGTCGGTCGCTGCCTGCTCCGGACTACATTCACTTCGCCGTTTGCCCTATCATGTCGGCACTCAATGTCTGACGGAGCTGCCTCCATGTTCACCGGTATAGTGCAAGGCCTGATCAAAGTTAAAAGCCTGATTCGCAAAGAAGAGTTCTGTACGCTGGTACTGAGTTTTCCTGAAGGCAAAACAGCTGGACTGGTACCCGGCGCCAGCGTGGCGATCAACGGCACCTGCCTGACGGCAACTGAAATTCACGGCAATGACGCACACTTTGACGTGATTGCCTCTACCCTGCGCATAACCAATCTGGGTGAGCTGGATGTCGGCAGCGTCGCCAACTTTGAGCGTGCTGCGCGCATTGGCGATGAAATAGGTGGCCATCAGACGTCAGGGCATATTCACGATCTGGCGGTCATCAGTGCCCGTGAAGACTTCCCCGACAACTGCAAGCTCACTTTTGAGGTACCTGATGCCTATCGCAAGTATCTGATGGACAAAGGTTACATTGCACTGAATGGTTGCAGCCTGACTATCGCCGGGCTTACCGAGAAGGGCTTTTTTGTATTCCTGATTCCTGAGACGCTGGGCGTCACGACCTTTGGCTCAGCCAAGGCTGGTGACAAGATCAATCTCGAGATTGACCCCTCCACACAAACCATCGTCGATACTATCGAGCGCTATCTCGCGACCCGTAACGCATAAACAGATAAAACAAAGGCCAGTGGACGCCATCTTCCCACTAGCCTTTGCAGCACCACCCATGAGCATCCTGCAGGCAAAGGTGACACGGCCTTTGCCTGACCCGGATCAAATCAGCGCTTCGTAATAATCCTCATCCGTCAGCACACCAACACAGTTACCCTCTTGCTCGAGGCAGACCGGCAGACCTGTGCGATAGCGAATTTCCATGGCTTCGCGCATGCCTATTTCAGCAGGCGCCATCACCGCCATCCCTTTCTGGATGCCGTCCATACTGCCGTTACACTGCCAGTCGGTAAAAGGCACCGTGGCAGTATGACTCTTCAGGGCGACAATCTTGCCCTGCTCGTTCTTGACCAGACACATAGCAGAGCCGATGTCGATCTGATGACTGACCGGATCTTCGGCCAGACGATCCAGCGGTGTCATCAGGCTCTTACCCTTGAGCACCTTCAGCGGATTGGTATGAGCAACGAAGTTCTTCACATAGTCATTGCTGGGATGCAGGACGATGTCCTCAGGCGCACCCGCCTGGACGATCTGTGCAGATTCCATAATGGCAATGTGAGTACCAATTTTCAGCGCCTCATCCAGATCATGGCTGACGAACAGAATGGTCTTGTTCAGGCGCTTCTGCAGGGTGATCAGCTCATCCTGCAACTGACTGCGAATCAGCGGATCCAGCGCCGAGAAAGGCTCATCCATCAGCAGGATGTCGGTATCCATAGTGAACGCACGGGCAAGGCCAACGCGCTGCTGCATACCACCTGACAGCTCATTGGGCTTGAGGTTTCGCCACTCAAACAGCCCGACCAGCTCCAGTTTCTCCTCCACCTGCTTGGTCCATTCCTTGCGGCTCATGCCCTGCATTTCCAGACCAAAGGCGACGTTCTCCGCCACCGTCAGCCAGGGCATCAGAGCGAACTTCTGGAACACCATGGAAACACGGTGAGTACGCAGGTGACGCAAGGTGGCCTCATCACAGCTGGCGACGTTGACACGACGATCGCCATCCTCAACCCATAACTCCCCACGCGCGATGTCGTTCAGCCCATTGACCGTGCGCAGCAGACTGGACTTGCCTGAGCCAGACAAGCCCATCAGCACGCATATCTCGCCTGACTCGACACTGATGGTGGCTCCTTTTACCCCGACCACATCACCATTACGCTTGCGAATCTCAGAGCGGCTAAGCCCCTGATCCATCAGCTTCAGGGTTTCAGCCTTGTTCTTGCCAAAAATGACATCCAGATCACGAATTTCCACTGTAGCCATGCTTACTCCTCCGATGCTCCGGGTCGACGGCATAGACGATCCAGAATGATGGCCAGCAATACAATTGCCAGACCAGCTTCAAAGCCTTGCGAAACGTTGACCGTATTCAGTGCACGCACCACTGGCTTGCCGAGACCATCGGCTCCTACCAGCGCCGCAACCACCACCATCGATAATGACAGCATGATGCATTGTGTGACTCCGGCAGTGATGCTGGGCATCGCCGCAGGCAGTTCAACACGGAACAGCAGCTTCATTGGTGTGGCACCAAATGCCTTACCCGCTTCCAGCAGCTCGCCAGGCACCTTACTGATACCCAGATAGGTCAGGCGAATCGGCGCGGGTATCGCGAAGATAATGGTCGAGATCAGACCTGGCACCACCCCCAGACCAAACAGGATCAGAGTAGGAATCAGGTAAACGAACGTGGGAATGGTCTGCATCAGGTCCAGAATCGGACGCAGGAACTGATACATCCATGGCCGGTGAGCAGCGGCAATACCGATAGGTATACCAATCAACACCGACAGGAAGGTTGCCATCAGCACCATCACCAGCGTATCGAGCATCTCGCGCCAGTACCCCAGATTGAGGATAAGCAACAAGGATGCCACTACAAAAATTGTCAGAACAACACGGCGCTGCAGCCACCAGGCAAAGACACCAACGATTGCGACCAGGGCGAGTGGTGGGAATGCATTAAGCACTCCCACCAGGCCCATGATCACGCCCTCAAGTAACCAGGAAACTGCATCAAAAAAGCTCGATCCGTTGGCAATCAGCCAATTGACGACGTTTTCAATCCAGTGACCCAACGGGAGTTTATGACCAGTTAGCCAGTCCATGCGGACACCTCAATTCCAATCTAAATTACAGGCCAAGATAGGCTTTAACAGCAGGCAGAGCAGGTTTGCCATCCAGGGTCGTTACACCTTCCAGCCACTTGTTCAGCACATCCGGGTTATTCTGCAGCCACAACTGCGCCGCATTATTGGGCTGCATGTTGTCATCAAGGATGGAGCCCATGACTTCGTTTTCCATCTTCAGGCTGAAGTCCAGGTTGTTGAAGAACTTGCCGAGGTTGGGGCAGTCAGCGGCATAGTCCTTACGCACGTTGGTGTATACCGTCGCACCACCGAAGTCGGGACCGAAGTAGTCATCACCACCCGACAGGTAAGCCATTTCAAACTTGCTGTTCATGGGATGCGGCTCCCAGCCAAGGAATACGATCCACTGCTTGCGCTGCACCGCACGAGCCACCTGCGACATCATGCCCGCTTCACTGGACTCAACCAGCTCCATGTCCTTCATGCCAAAGGCATCTTTCTTGATCATGTCCTGAATCAGGCGGTTACCGTCGTTGCCTGGCTCGATACCGTAAATCTTGCCCTGGAACTTGTCGGCATTCTTGGCGATATCCGCAAAGCTGGTCACCCCTGCGTCATAGACGTACTTGGGCACCGCCAGGGTGTATTTAGCACCATGCAGGTTGGCCTTGAGACTGACCACGGTACCGGCATCCAGATACTTCTTGATATCCCCTTCCATGGTTGGCATCCAGTTGCCCAGGAATACATCGATATCCTTATTAGCCAGTGAGGTATAGGTCACGGGAACCGACAGCAGCTGCGTGGTGGGCGAGTAGCCCATGCCGGTCAGCACTTCGCTGGCCAGTGCTGTGGTTGAGGTGATGTCAGTCCATCCAACATCTGAAAAACGGACCTTTTCGCAGGAACCTGCAGCGAGACTAACGCTTGCAACTGCCGAAAGGCCGACAGCCAGAGTGAGATTGACGAGTGCTTTTGCCATATCGATGTCCTTCTACTTGGTTGCTCCTGTCTGTGGCGCCACACGCCAGCAGACAGCTCTGGGTAAGCCCTGGACATCCGCATCAGGCGGGTCCAAGTATGAAGTGACTCAGTCCCTTTCGGTGCGCCGCTATCGCGGCGACTGAGAGGGCAAGCTCATTTTCTCTATCTTGATCAGGGGGTTGTCAGTTAGTAGCTGATTATTTGTTATTCGTTGTTATCGCCAGTGGCGCAGCAACCTGCGCAACCGGATTACTACCCGGATAGCAGCCATACGTTGCGCTGCTCCCCGTCCTGCTCTGTGCTGTTGCACAGGCCGGAGCACCTCCGCTGGCGGACATGCTCACGACATTCTTCAAAGTTGGCGTTTCCCGCCCTCAGCGCTGCTCGGTTTGCCAGTGCGGGTGAATCCATACCGGTGCATCACTGGGTGCCAGCGGCTTACGTCCGCGAATAGCATCAGACAGCTTTTCCGCCATCATGATGGTGGGCGCATTGAGGTTACCGCTGACAATACTGGGCATGATGGAGGCATCCGCCACGCGCAGCCCTTCAACACCAAACACCTTGCCATTGCTATCAACGACGGCCATCGGATCATTAGCGCTGCCCATCTTGCAGGAGCATGAAGGATGGTAAGCACTGTCAGCACGGCGACGGATAAAGTCGTCGATTTCCGCGTCCGTCTGCACCTTCTCACCGGGCTGAATTTCATGTCCGCGGAAGTTATCCAGCGCCGACTGGGCAAAAATCTCACGGGTTAGCTTGATGCTCTGGCGCATTTCCCAGAGATCCCGTTCCGTTTCCAGATAGTTTGGCTGAATTTCAGGGTATTCAAACGGATCGGCCGAGCGCAGCTTGATATAGCCGCGGCTGGTAGGACGCATCGGCCCCACGTGTGCCTGAAACGCATGACAGTCTCCCTGATCCCGACCGTGATCATTTACCAGACCGGGCAGGAAGTGATACTGGATGTCAGGATGCTGAACACCGGCTTCGGTACGAATAAAACCACCGGCTTCGAGATGAGTGGTTGAGCACCAGCCTTTCTTGGTCAGGAACCACTCGACGCCCCACGCCACCTGCTTGTGCATCTTGGTGGAATCAAACAGGGTGATCGGCTTTTTACAGGCCTGCTGAATATAGATCTCCAGGTGATCCTGCAGGTTCTGCCCCACTCCCGGGCGATCTGCGACTACCTTGATCCCCAGCGCCTGCAGCTCGTCAGCCGGGCCAACACCCGACAACAGCAGGGTCTGGGGCGAATTGATGGCACCGCCACTGAGGATGACTTCCCGTTCGGCGCGCACCTGCACCGTCTGGCCATCCTGAATGTATTCGACCCCCACAGCACGCTGCCCCTCGAACAGAATGCGGGTGACATGCGCCCCCACTTCCGCCGTCAGATTGGGGCGTTCCAGCGCCGGGCGCAGGTAGGCCTGTGCTGTACTCCAGCGCTTGCCATCACGGATGGTCATGTCCATCACACCGAAGCCTTCCTGCTGATAACCGTTCATATCTTCGGTGTAGGGGTAGCCCGCCTGCTTGCCTGCTTCAATAAAGGCGCTGAACAGGGGGTTGGGGAAATCACCGGTATGCACATGCAACGGGCCGCTGTCACCGTGATAGGGATTACCACCTACCTGCCGGGTTTCTGCTTTACGGAAATACGGCAAAATCTCGGCATAGCTCCAGCCTTCAGCGCCTTCCTGGACCCAGCGATCATAGTCAAACGCATGGCCACGAATATAAACCATGGCGTTCAGCGCAGAACCACCGCCCCATACCTTGCCGCGTGGCCAGTACATCTTGCGGTTATTAAGATGCTTCTGTTCCTCAGTGCTGTAGTACCAGTTGTACTTCTTATCCATCAGGTTGTACGTCAGGGCAGCTGGCATATGGATTTTCCAGGTGTCATCCCTACGCCCGGCTTCCAGTACCAGCACCTTGGAATCGCTGTCTTCGCTGAGCCGGTTAGCCAGCACACAGCCCGCAGAGCCGGTGCCGATGATGATGTAGTCGTAGGCGCTCGCCTTGGTCATGGTCTTGCCTCGTTGCAATCGTGTTTGGTTAGCCAGCCTGGACAACCAGAATTAGTAAGGACCTTCGACATCACCCAGCTCAACCAGCACACTTTTCAGTTGGGTGTAGTGATGAATGGTCTGCAATCCGTTTTCTCTGCCGATACCGGACTGCTTGTAACCACCGACAGGCATTTCCGCTGGCGAGCCACCATAAGTATTGATCCAGCAAATCCCGGCTTCGATCTGCGCAATCACCCGATGAGCGCGTGACAGGTCCTGAGTGAAGATGCCTGCGGCCAGACCATAAGGCGTGCCATTGGCACGACAGATGACTTCCTCTTCATCATCGAAGACCAGCACGGACATCACCGGACCAAAGATCTCATCCGTCACCTGTGGCATGTCATCAGTGCAATCGGTAAATACCGTTGGCTCGACAAAACAGCCTTTATCCAGCCCGTCACGGGTAACGCGATTGCCGCCCACGGCCAGCGTGGCGCCTGATGCCTTGCCCTTCTCCAGGTAGCTGACCACTTTTTCCATGTGCTTGGCCGAAACCAGTGCGCCAATCTGCGTTTCAGGATCCTGCGGGTCACCAATCTTCAACGCCTTAGTGCGCTCGACCACTTCGCTTACAAACTCGGCATACAGACTGCGATGAACAAAAACACGGGTACCGTGGGTGCACACTTCGCCCTGGGTGTAGAAGTTAGCCATCAGCGCTGCGGTCACGGCATTGGCCAGTTTGGCGTCTTCAAAAATAATCAGCGGTGACTTACCACCCAGCTCCATGGTCACTTCTTTCAGTGACGCAGCAGCATCTGCCATGACTTTGCGGCCGGTGCCACTTTCACCGGTGAAGGACACTTTGGCGATGCGAGGATGGCGTGACAGATACTGTCCCGCGCGATAATCGCCCTGAATAACGTTGAACACGCCATCAGGCAGTCCTGCTTCTTTATAGATGTCGGCCAGCAGCAATACTGACAGAGGGGTTTCCTCTGACGGCTTGAAGATCATGGCATTGCCACACGCCAGTGCCGGAGCCGACTTCCAGCAGGCGATCTGGAATGGATAATTCCAGGCGCCAATGCCAGCGCATACTCCCAGTGGCTCACGACGGGTATAGAAAAACTGATTGGGGCTGAGCTGCTGATGCTCGCCCTGCACGGCACCTGCCAGACCAGCGTAATACTCAATCACATCTGCACCGGTAGGCACGTCGACAGCAATCGCTTCCTGATATGGCTTGCCGTTATCGGTGACTTCCAGACGGGCAATTTCTTCAGCACGCTCACGCATGATGGCCGCTGCACGCAGCAGGATCCGTCCGCGTGCCATACCAGACATGGCCGACCAGACCTTGAAGCCAGCCTCTGCCGCAGCAACAGCACGCTCCACGTCTTCAGCGGCAGCCTGCTGTACCAGCGCCAGCAACTCACCATTGGCGGGATTGACGGACTCAAAGGTTTCGCCAGACGTTGCCATGCAACGCTCACCGTTGATGAACAGCTGTCCTGCAGAAAGTGGAAACAGAGGTTGTTTATCAGACATGGTCATCAGCTCAATAATCTTGGGTTACTAAAATCGTAAATTAATAGTTGGACGCTATCTGGACCCTGCTGGTGCTGTGTAACAAGCCCAACTGTCCCCGGATAAATGAATCAATCAACTTCACTGCTTCAGCCTGCTCTACGCCACCGCTCAGCGCACCGCGCAACCAGATGCCATCAATCAGCGCCGCAATGCCGGTTGCTACTTCCCGCGCCTGTTCTCGTGACAGGCATTTACGCAACTCGTAGCGCAAATGGGAAAGCAGACGCTTTTCGTTAACCCGTTGCAGTCTTGCCAGCTCCTCGTCGTGCATGGCTTGCGCCCAGAAGGCCAGCCAGGTCTTCATGACGCGCGGATCCAGCTGACGTGAATCAAAGTTGCCACCGACAATGGCCCGAACCCGCTCGATAGGCCAGTCAGCAGGCAAAGCCTCACGTCGCTCGCGCACACCATCATTCAACTCACGCAGGATGGTTCGCATCGACTGATTCAACAGCCCGTCTTTACCACCGAAATAGTGATTAATGATGCCGGCGGACACCCCCGCTCTTTTACTGATCATGGCGACAGTGGTCTTACCCAGCCCTACCTCACCAATCACTTCCAGAGTCGCATCGATAAGCTGAGGCTTACGAATCTCCGGCATACCGAGCTTTGGCATGACCGCACCTCTTTTTTGATTGAACGTCCATTTAAATAAAACTTACCGTCGCCACCTTACAGATGTCAACTAATATTTAATGATCGAAATTATTTTAATAAGTCAGAAAACAAAAATGGCCGCATTTAGCGGCCATTTTATTGATTTTAAGGGGGTTAATAGAGAAGAAAGAGCTATGCAGACATCTTATAATTAATTAGTTATCGAACAGTCCAGCCACCATCAACCGTGATTGTCTGGCCGGTAATGTTTCGAGCACTATCACTCATAAGAAACTCGGTAATACCGGCCAACTCTTCCAGACTGATAAATACCCCCTTGGGCATCGGCTTCAACATGATTTCCGAAACCACTTCCTCCGCGGAGATACCATTCTCTTTGGCCTGGGCTTCGATCTGCTTATCCACCAACGGCGTCTTCACATAAGAAGGGCAGATGGTATTCACAGTAATATCAGTATCAGCGGTCTCCAGCGCCATCACTTTGCTGAAACCGAGCAATCCATGCTTAGCAGCGACATAAGCGCTTTTGTATGGTGAGCCCACGAGAGAGTGAATCGAGCCAATATTAATGACTCTGCCATAGCCACGCTCACGCATGCCGGGCAACAGCGCCCGGGTCAGCATGGCTGCCCCAGTCAGCATGACCTGAATCAGCAGCGCCCAGCGCTCTGGTGGAAACTCTTCAAGCTTAGCCACATGTTGCAGACCCGCATTGTTAACCACGGCACCGACTGGCAGATTGAGCTGACTGACAAAGGCATCAATCGCTGCGGCATCACCCACGTTCAGCGTACCGCTCTCTGCCTTGCCACCCTTTGCAACAATACCTTCGGCGACTGCCGCAGCGGCTTCGCCGTTGAGATCCGTCACCAGAACAGGAAACCCCTTGCTGGCCAGCACCTCAGAAATACCCTGACCAATGCCACTACCCGCGCCTGTTACCAGCACCCATGGTTTACTCATTTTGCAATCCTCTTGGCGTTGACATAATCGATAACCGTGCGCCGTGCCGCGCACATTTTTTGGAAAGACATGGGGAAACATAGGTAAAGAATGGCGCTTTTCCAAGCAAAGGTTACGCAATTGCACAAAGCGCCAGCGACCGTGCACAACCTCGCCCTGCAGACTCAGTCAAACAGAAACAAAAACGCAGGCTCAGAGCCTGCGTTGTATTGTGCTTACGAAGCTGAGTTACTCAATACTGTTGGCACTGATCTTGTGAATGGACAGATCGGCACCGTTAAACTCTTCCTCTTCACTCAATCTGATACCGGCCAGCTTCTTCATCAGGCCATAGACGATAAAGCCGCCACCCAGCCCGATTGCTAGCCCCAGCAATGTGCCCAGCACCTGAGCGAGCAGGGATACACCTCCTAGCCCGCCCAGAGCCTGCTGGCCAAAAATGCCCGCCGCAACACCACCCCAGGCACCACACAAGCCATGCAAAGGCCACACACCCAGCACGTCATCAATCTGCCAGCGGTTTTGCACCAGCGTAAAAACCCATACGAACAACCAGCCAGCAATACCGCCCACCACCAGTGCACCAATGGGATGCATCAAGTCAGAACCCGCACAGACAGCAACCAGCCCTGCCAGCGGCCCGTTATGAATAAAACCGGGGTCATTCTTACCTGCAAGCGAAGAGGTGATGATCCCACCCACCATGGCCATCAGTGTATTTACTGCTACCAGACCACTGATACCATCCAGGGTTTGTGCCGACATAACATTGAAGCCAAACCAGCCAATGGTCAGAATCCACGCCCCCAGCGCCAGAAAAGGAATATTGGAGGGAGCGAAGGCTATCAGCCTGTCACCGCGATAACGTCCTTTGCGATTACCCAGCAACATGACTGCCGCTAGCGCAATCCAGCCTCCCACCGCATGCACCACAACGGAACCGGCGAAGTCATGAAAAGATGCGCCAAACTGGGTCGCGAACCAGTGTTGCACCCCCCAGTTACCATTCCAGATGATGCCTTCAAACAGCGGGTAGACCAGCCCTACACAACACATGGCAGAGATCAGCATCGGCCAGAACCTGGCCCGTTCAGCCACACCACCAGACACGATAGCGGGAATGGCAGCAGCAAAGGTCAACAAAAAGAAAAACTTAACCAGAGCATACCCATTGTGCTCAGCCAGCACGGTGGCGCTGTCGAAAAAATTCACACCGTAGGCAATCCAGTAACCTACGAAAAAGTAGGCCAATGTTGAAAAGCCAAAGTCAGTCATAATTTTGACCAGCGCATTGACCTGATTTTTGTGCCTTACAGTTCCAACCTCCAGGAAGGCAAAACCTGCATGCATGGCCAGCACCATGATGGCGCCTAATAAGATGAACAAGGTATTGGTACTGGTAACCAGAGTGGCTACAGCACTATTAATGGCTTCCACAGCTCTTCCTCTCCCAATGGAGCACCAATAACGGGCATAAAAGCATTGCACCCACCAAAGACGCACCAGTTAAGATCATGACTAGGGCAAAATGCGCAAGCCCATACGTGCGGGCTCGCTTATTTGATATTTCGCACCATGAGTAAGCACGTTTTATGCCATGAGAAAATTTTGCCCCACAAGGAGGCAAAATCAGGATATGTGTGGAAGACTCACAGGAAAAAAGCAAACAGAAAAACAGCAAGGGGATGGTAAAACAAAAAGGCCAGCATTCAGCTGGCCCTGGAATCAGGTTACAAGAGATATGAGCTAGGCAGCGGCACCCTGCTGACGCCGACGCAGCCAGCGAAAGGTAAACTGTGACAGCAACATGCCCGCCAGCATCAGCGCACAACCTGCCAGCTCCCGCATGCCCAGCGTCTCGTCCAGCAACAGCCACCCACCCAGAACGGCGAATACGGCTTCACCACTGAGGATAATCGCCGCATGTGCGGGTGGCGCTTCTTTCTGACCAATAATCTGCAACGTGTAGGCAACACCCACTGAAAACAGACCCGCATAGACGATGGGGAACCAGGCCTCTTTGATGGCAGACAGCTGGATATCCTCGGTCACCAGTGCGGTCGCCAGGCTAAGTAGCATACAGGTAAACAACTGCACCACACTCAATGCCAGCGGATCGGTACGACGACTCAGCCAGCCGATAATCAGTACATGCCCCGCCCAGAATACTGCGCCGATCAACTCCAGTGCATCACCGTAAGCCAGCGTAAAATCCTCGGTCACACTTAGGAAGTACAAGCCAACCAGCGCGAGCGCCGCGCCTAACCAGGTATTTGCACCGGTTTTATGGCTGAGGAACAACCCAAGAATGGGTACGAAGATCAGGTATAACCCGGTAATAAATCCTGCCTTGCCCGCGGTGGTATAAAGCAAGCCCACCTGTTGTAGAGAAGAGCCAGCAAACAGAATCAGACCAGCAGCAATCCCACCCAGCAACAGAAAACGCGGGTTGGCAGGCTCCTGCTCAGTCTTTGCGCGCTTGCGGCTAAACCAGTAAACCAGAGGCAACAGAGACAGCCCCCCTAACAGAAAGCGGGCAAAGTTAAAGGTAAAAGGCTGCAGATGCTCCATCCCCACACGCTGGGCAACGAATGCCGTACCCCAGATAGCGGCGGTAATAAGCAGCAGAATGTCTGCACGAAGTGTACTGGTTCTCATGATGGGCCGTTGACTCTCTGATATTGCACTCGAGTACTCACATGCAGGCTTGATTGCATGCAATCTTCAATATGGACTACGAGCGACACTATACCCTGATACAACGAGGCACTTCATAAGATTTATTAATATCAGATCAGTGAGCCAAACTGATGTCAGAAGCGTTTTCTGGAGCCGTTTCAGCTTTAATCAGCAGGCGATTTTCGTTAAGCTCACGCGCCTGTCTCAATCTGAATCCACGCAAGACCTCGAACCATGTCAGACGCTTCCCCCCTCAGTGAAAACTACCTGTTACGCTTCGGCGGAATCGCCCGCCTCTATGGCCGTGCGGCGCTGGAGTACTTCCATAACAGTCACGTTTGCGTGATTGGCATTGGCGGTGTCGGGTCGTGGGCAGTGGAGGCACTGGCCAGAAGCGGTATCGGCCAGCTTACGCTGATTGATCTGGACGATATCTGCATCAGCAATGTCAACCGCCAGATTCATGCCCTGGACGGCCAGATCGGCAAGATCAAGGTGAATGCCATGGCGGAGCGGGTAAAGGCAATCAATCCGGAATGCCAGGTTAATGTGATTGAAGACTTTATCGGTGAAGACAACCTGACAGAGTGTCTGCCGACGTCACTGGACTATGTGCTGGATGCCATCGACAGCGTACGCGCCAAGGCTGCACTGCTGAACTACTGCAAACGTAACAAGATCGCTGTAATTACCACTGGCGGTGCCGGAGGCCAGATCGACCCCACGCAAATCAGTATTACCGACCTGACTAAAACGACGCATGACCCGCTGGCAGCACGTGTACGCAATCAGCTGCGCAAGCAATATGGTTTTCCGAAAGGCCCGAAAGCTAAATTCGGTATCGACTGCGTCTATTCCACCGAACAACTGAAATACCCGCAGGCAGACGGCAGCGTCTGCCTGCAGAAACCTTCAACGGAAGAGGGGCCGGTAAAACTGGATTGTGCCAGCGGTTTCGGCGCCGCCACTGTAGTGACATCGACCTTTGGTATGGTCGCCGCGTCCCGCATCCTGAACAAACTGGCGAGCAAGACGGCTCAGTAACACTGCCTCATGCCTGCTGGCTCAAACAGCAGGCATGGCTTTGAATAGCGTTGATGATGGCTTTCAGACCGTTCCCTCGGGATGGACTAAGATGACGCATCAGCCCCAGCTCTTCCATTTCCGCTTCGAGATGCAGCCCGCAGACCTGTGCGGCGCTGAGGCCGTTAACCTGTCCGAGCAGCAATGCAATCAGACCACTGATAATGCGCGCCTCGCTGTGCGCCCAGCACCAAAAACCGCCTTCTGGCGTAATCCCCAATAGCAACCGCACTTCACTTTCACAGCCTTTGACAGAGCAAGAATACTCATACAGCTCTTCCGGCAACGCAGGCAAGTCGCGCCCGAGCCTCATCAATTCCCGGTAGCGCCCTTCCCACCCCTGAGCAGCATAGACACCGCCCAGCACGTCATCACGACTGGAAATGCTGATGGGATGCTGCTCCATGATGGTGACCAGCTCGGGGAAAGTAATGACCTGCTGCATCTTCAGAACTCCGTTACGGCCTTGCGCAAGGCATCGACAAAGCGCTCAACATCATCAAGGTTATTGTAGAAAGCCAAAGAAGCACGAATCGTACCTGACAGGCCCAGCGCCTCCATCATAGGCATCGCACAATGATGACCGACCCGGACGGCAATACCCTGCATATCCATCAGAGTGCCTATGTCCTGCGGGTGCATTCCCTTCACCAGAAAGGACATGATACTGGTTCTCCCCTGACCACCGACCAGTTGAAAGCCGGGAATATCGGCACAGAGACTCTCCATGCTGTTCAGCAGATAACGCTCATATTCCGCGGCCGCCTGACGATCCAGCGTCGACAGATAACGCAGTGCACTGGCCAGACCGATCGCACCAGCAATATGGGGAGTACCCGCTTCAAAACGCAGAGGAGGCAAGGTGAAGGTCGCGCCACGTTTAGAAACCTGCTCGATCATTTCTCCACCGCCCTGCCAGGGAGGCATGATTTCCAGTAACTCGTACTTACCATAAAGAACGCCGATACCACTCGGCCCGAACACCTTGTGCCCCGAAAACACATAAAAATCGCAATCCAGCGCCTGTACATCCACATTGTCATGCGCCACTGCCTGAGAACCGTCAATCAGCACCCGCGCCCGATAGCGCTTGGCAGCTTCAATCACCCGCTCGACAGGCATTGGCATACCCAGTGAGTTTGATACATGAGCCAGAGCAACCAGCTTGGTTCGCTCATTAAGCAATATGGAAAGCTCGGACAGATCCAGTTCGCCAGTAGGCAAGACAGGGATATAACGCAGGGTAAGCCCGCGCTCTTCAGCCAGTAACTGCCAGGGGACAATATTGCTGTGATGCTCACACTCACTGAGCAGAATTTCGTCACCCGGCTGAAGGAAACGGCGCCCGTAACTATTCGCTACAAGATTGATGGCCGCCGTCGCGCCACTGGTCCAGACAATTTCTTCACGACTGCGTGCGTTGAGAAAGTGCCTGACAGCCTCCCTCGCCTCTTCATAAGCCAGCGTTGCCTGCGTGGACAAGTGATGGGAAGCACGATGCACATTAGCATTCTGCTGCGCGTAATAGTGGTTGATGGTATCCAGAACACACTTGGGCTTCTGGCTGGTCGCGGCATTATCCAGATACACCCGACCTTCCAGAGTTTCGTTAACGATCAACGGAAAGTCGCGGCGTACGGATTCAATATCAAAGATGGGCATGAGCACAGGGTATTTGAGAAAGGATGGCGCCAAGTATAGCCCAGACCACCAGCAATGCGCAGGGCAACGGCATCTAAACAGCAAGGTTGTTTATCGTGTGAGATCACTCTGGATAAGCGCCAGTTTCTGCCGCCGGGTCAGGCGCTTGATAGCTGCCTCCCTCTTGCTGGCCATGGAGCGGTCGGGTTGAAGCTCCACATAGACAAGACATTTGGGAGGGTGCGAACGAAGATACTTGGCACCCTTCCCCTGACAGTGAGCTAACCAGCGCCGTAATAAGTGATTAGTGATGCCGGTATAGAGGCTTCCGTCAACAGCCTCTATGATGTAGACCCACCACAGCACCGCGGCTTCTGTAGACACTACTTCCACCGCATATTGCCTCGTGTCAGGTGCGAACGGCTCATGCAGCCAGACTTGCCATCACTTCAGCGAAGCATTGCACCACATAGGGAACGTCCTCAGCATGCACGTCTAAATGAGTCACCAGTCGTGTTTTAGCAGCCGGGCTGATCAGAATATGCTTCTCTTTCAGCGCAGCAGCCACGACTTGAGGATCATGACGGTCAAAGCCGATGTAGAGAATGTTGGTTGCCACACCGTGCAAACTAACGCCCTCCAGCTCACCCAACCCTTCTGCAAGTTGCTGCGCATGAGCATGGTCATCAGCCAGTCGAGTAACATGATGATCCAGCACATATTCCCCTGCAGCAGCCAGAATACCGGCCTGACGCATCCCGCCACCGAGCATTTTTCGCCAGTGTCTGGCTTCCTCGATGAAGTCTTTGCTACCAGATAGCACGGACCCGACAGGCGCCCCCAGGCCCTTCGACAGACAAAGGGAGACAGAGTCAAAGTATTTAGCGATATCGATCGCTTCACACTGGAGCGCAACAGCCGCATTCATCATCCGCGCGCCATCAAGATGCAGCCCTAGTTGACGGCGATCACACAGCGCACGCGCCTGACTGAGATAGTCGAGCCCAATCACTTTGCCGCCGTGGGTGTTTTCCAGTGACAGCAGCCTGGAGCGGGCAAAGTGCAGATCCTTGGGCTTGATGACGGACTCGACTCGGTGCAGATCAAGTGAGCCGTCTACCTCCACCTGAACTGGCTGAGGCTGGATGCTGCCTAACACGGCCGCACCGCCCCCTTCGTATTTATAGGTGTGATAATCCTGCCCGACGATGTATTCGTCTCCACGCTGACAGTGACACAACAACGCAAGCAGGTTGCTCTGCACACCAGAAGCAACATACAACCCCTGCTCCTTGCCAAGCATGGCCGCCACCCTGGCTTCCAGACGAATGATGCTGGGATCTTCGCCGTACACATCATCGCCGACATCCGCTTTGGCCATTACCTGACGTACCACCTCGGTAGGACGCGTTACGGTATCGCTGCGTAAATCAATCATCCTGGGCATTACACCGCTCCGTTATACAGTCATTTAAATCACAATATCTAAACGATACCGTTTAAATATTAAAATGCAAAGCCTTAAAATATGACAAGCTATTGCTGCTCCCACGCTTCAGGCGGGCTATGGAAGATTTGGAGCAGGTGCGTCCTTATTCCACTCTGATCGTAAGCGCATGCTAAGGAGCGACGTCATCACTCGCGTAACTAGCGAGCACTCTCTACAGCAAACTCTTTAACCATGTAATGACGCTTGCCCAGCTGAGGATAGGCATCCATGGTGTACACCACACGATACCCTTGTTTCTCATAGAATGGCTTGGCCTGGAAGTCGAGTGTATCAAGCATGGCAAAGCGGCATCCCCGCTGGATAGCCTCTTGCTCCAATGCTGCCAGCAACTTGCTGCCATATCCCTGACCACGTGTATCTTCGGCCAGCCAGAAATATTCGATCATCAGCCAGTTGCCAAATGTCCTGCCCGTTAACCCACCCTGGCGTACGCCGTCATCGTCATCAACAAAAACCGCCACCGGAAAACTCTGACTGACTTCAAAACGCGCACGATTAAAATCAATCAGGCGCTGATGGACCCACTCGCGGTCTTCTTCCGTAGGAGTGGACTCCACATGGATAAACATAGAACGTACCTCAAACAACTTACTTATTACTTACTGCAGTGCGGATCACTGCCTTCAAGCGCTATTAACCATTTACGCAGCAATGCAGCCAGCTGTGACTGCTCTTCGTCAGACAAGCCTGATAGTAGGGTTCGCTGTGTACTTACATGACTCAGCAGCACCTCATCAATCAGCTCGATACCTGAGCCGGTCAGCCTGACCAGCAAGCTACGCCGGTCAGAAGGATCCATCGTACGCTCGACCAACCCGGCTCTCTCCAGCTTATCCAGACGATTAGTCATGGCTCCGGAGGTCAGCAGTGCGCTTTTAAAGAGTGCTGTTGGTGTGAGCTGATATGGCACACCACTGCGACGGAGTGTCGCGAGCACATCAAACTCACCGGGGTGCAGTTGATAGCGGCCATGGTTATCTTTGACTGTCCTGTCTGACAAGGCCGATATACGTGAGATACGCCCGAGAATGCCCATTGATGCAACATTGACGTCAGGACGCTCTTCAGCCCACTGCGCCAGAATGGCGTCAATATGATCTTCCTGCATATTTATCTTCACATTAAGATTCTTGATAAAAAGAATATCTGCCGTTAGCATTCGCCTCAACGCTAAGATTATTAACCTGCAGACAATGAACGCTATTCTACTCGCAGCCATGGCCCCTGTTCTATGGGGAACGACCTACCTCGTTGCTCAACATCTGATGCCCGCCGATATGCCCTTGTGGACAGCTACTCTCAGGGCACTACCCATCGGTTTACTGATGCTACTGACAGCACGCATTCCTTCAGCGAAATGGCTGCTGCGAATTATGGCTGCTGGCGTGCTCAACGTCGGGCTGTTTTTTGCCCTGCTTTTTATTGCAACCTACCGCCTGCCCGGGGGCATTGCTGCCACACTGGGCGCAACCATGCCCGTACAAGCCATCATGCTGATGTGGATCGCCAAAGGGCAGCAGCCTCGCCCTGTCCAGTTGATTATTGCGCTGCTGGCCATCCCTGGTATCGGTTTGCTGGTGCTTGCACCGACCACACACCTTGACCCTGTCGGCCTTGTTGCTGCCCTGCTGTCCTGTTCTTCACTGGCGCTGGGCACATTCCTGAGTAAAGAGTGGGGAAAACCCAGTGATATGGGCGTACACACCTACACAGGTCTGCAATTGACGGGAGGGGGTGTGGTCCTGCTGATCATGGCATTGGTATTTGAGGGCCAGCCTCCGACCTTTACCTCATCGGTCACTCTTGGTGCACTGTGGCTTGCAGTGATGAACACGGGGCTCGCCTATTTCATCTGGTTCAGTCAGATAACCAGGCTAACGACCACTCAACTGGCGTTTCTTGGCTTGATGAGCCCAGTAACTGCCGTCACGCTGGGCCAGATACTAGCGGGCGAAGTATTCAGCCCTGTTCAATGGTGTGGCATGACACTGGTCCTTTTGAGCCTGCTTGGACATCAGTTTCTGACACTTCGGATCAAGCCTCAGCCCCACCAGTCTACAGCCAATGTTTCAGCAGAATTAATAAAAGACTGACGAAACCCTCCGAGCAAAATCAGTTTTCCAGATCAAACTCAGGCAGAGGACGATCACCCTGCTCCGAACGCGCCCAGGTCAGGTTGTGCGGATCAAACCCTTGCTCTATGGCGGGCTTCACTACTCTGAAGTAAGGCGAAACGTCAAAATCCCGCGGCACATAAAGACTGGGATCCCGTCGGTGAAGCACCTCCTCGGTTCTTACCCTGCCGCGTTTGTCCTGCCAGGTAATCTTGGAGACACGTGGCAGGATGGGATAATTCATGCTCTGGAATGCCTGAGCAATCAGGGACGAGCAAATGGCCTTGGTGGGGTCGCCACTGCCCAGCTGCAGAAAATATCGCCGCCAGTAAGTCGGGATAGGAGGGACGGTGACCAGATAACGTGCCAGATCGAAAATATTCTTCAGATCGTAGTGCTGGCCTATTCTGCTGCGGGCAAAACGCACCACTTCATCGACCTCTTCAGCGCTCAACCCCACTGGCCGACATATTCGTGTGTGCAGATGCGAGTACATGCTCAGCGGCACTACCCTGACCCCCTCCAGTACATCAGCCTCGATCAACACAGGCAACTCGCCGGAGTAATCAGCGGATGTGGAGGCACTGTGGATGGTGGCGGCTTCCTCCTTGCCAATATAAAGCGCGGCATGCGACCACGTAGACTGCGTCAGATACTTGATGGTGGTGCTGATTCTGCTGGTACCTTCTACCAGTAGCACATCACCCTTACGCAATGTCTTACGCAGTAACTCAGGACGACTAGTGGCAATATTGACTGTTTCATCACGGGGTTTGGACAAGTACCTCGCCAGCCAATAGCCGATTCGCTCGGAAATAAACATAGGTCTACTCTGCTTGCTATCTTTATTATGAGTACCATTCATAGCATAGGCGCTATTCAATCAATCAACTATGCCTGATGGGTGCATCACTCCTCAGCTATTCACGACACTTTCCCATGCGTTCACGACACAACTTTTCTGATAATGAAGATGTAGCTTTCAGCCTTCGGGCAATGAAAAAGCTCTGGCCCTACCTTATGCGCTTCAAGGGCCGTATTGCTTTGGCGCTGACCTGCCTTATTGCCGCCAAGCTGGCCAGTGTGTACATGCCTTTCGTGCTCAAGCATGTCGTTGACGCCCTTGCCGAGAACACTTCCCAGCCTGACCTGGCCTATTTTCCACTGGGCCTTTTGCTTGCTTACGGCCTGGTACGACTGGCCAACACCTTGTTTGGTGAAGTAAGGGATGTGCTTTTCGGCCGTGTGACTGAACAAGCGATGCACCAGATAGGTCTGGATGTATTCAAACATCTCCATAACCTTGATCTTGGCTTTCATCTCAGTCGCAGCACAGGGGCACTTTCGCGTGATATTGAGCGAGGCACATCGGGTATTAGCTTTGTCATGCGCTTTATGGTCTTCAATATTTTGCCGACCCTGTTCGAGATCGCCATGGTGACAGGCGTACTGCTGTTGCATTATCAAACCAGTTTCGCCCTGATCACACTGGCTGCCGTAGTTGCCTATATCAGCTTCTCGGTCATGGCTACACACTGGCGTACACAGTATCTTCGTGCAGCCAACAAAGCAGACTCAGAGTCCAATGCCCGGGCCGTTGACAGCCTGCTGAACTATGAGACGGTGAAGTACTTTACCAATGAAGAGTACGAAACACGTCACTATGACCTCGATCTGCAGCGCTGGGAAACAGCCCGACGGCAGAACCGCCTGTCACTGTTTGTTCTGAATGGTGGTCAGGCGCTCATCGTTGCCATTGCAATGACATCAATGTTGTTGCTCGCCGCCAACTATGTACGACAGGGTGCGATGACCATCGGCGATTTTGTCCTGATCAATGCATTTATGATGCAGCTGTTTCTTCCCCTCAATCTGCTGGGATTTGTCTACAGGGAAATGCGTGGCGCGATGGTCAACATAGAACGTATGTTTGACCTGCTCGATCAACGCCCCGCCATTATGGACAAACCGATGGCCAAGCCTCTCGCTGTACAGGCCGGCACCGTGGAGTTCAGAAATGTTGAGTTTGCCTATACCGCAGAGCGAAGCATTCTGCAGAACATAAGCTTTACTCTTCAGGCGGGTAAAAAGTTAGCTGTCGTTGGTAGCAGCGGCTCCGGCAAATCAACCCTTGTGCGACTGCTGTTTCGCTTTTATGACGTCACCGCCGGGGCCATCTTGATAGATGGTCAGGACATTAGAGAAGTGACACAACACAGTCTGCGAGGCGCCATTGGCATCGTGCCACAGGATACAGTGCTATTTAATGCCAGCATCAAAGACAATATTCGCTATGGCAACACAGAGGCCAGTGATGCTGAAATAATGGAAGCGGTGCGTTTAGCCCATCTACAGCACTTCATTCAGCAACTTCCTCTGGGTTTGGACACATTGGTGGGTGAACGGGGGCTTAAGCTGAGTGGTGGTGAAAAACAGCGCATTGCTATTGCTCGCGCAATTCTCAAGCGGCCATCCATTCTGGTTTTTGATGAAGCCACCTCATCCCTCGATAGCCATTCAGAGCAAAGCATCATGCAGGCACTGCGTGAAATATCTGCTGGCATCACCAGCCTGGCCATCGCTCATAGACTTTCAACCATCGCCGACGCCGATCTGATTGTAGTGATGGAAAATGGCAGCCTAGTTGAACAGGGCACACATAACGAGCTGCTTTCCCGCAAAGGACGCTATGCGGGGTTGTGGCAGGCTCAGAAGGAGAACAACAGAGAAAGTGCACCGCAGGTTGAGACTATCAATTAAGACAACTCCAGATGAAGCACTGCTGCTGGTAGCGCCCCAGCAGCGGGCAACAATCATCGATCATCAGCTAAATACGCGCTCGCCCTGCTCGTCGATGGTCCGTTTTGCTTTGCTTATGCTCAATTCGATGCAGTCATCGCGACTGCTCATCTGATCTGAACGCAACAACTGATATTGTCTGGATTCACCATCGACTTCCTTACAAATCAGAGCGCCCACACCATATTGGCCACCGATTTTGCGAGGCTGAGGGATAATTTGAAACCCTTTGTATTCTACTGCATCAGCTGTGCTTTCCTGCTCCGCTTCTGCACTGCCACCGCCTTGAAATAATTTACCAATTAGCGAAAACAATCCCATTACAGCTCTCCACCTAGCGACAAAAACACATCAGCGTGCACTCTAGCACAATTACTGTCTGATCAAGCAAAACGCCCATTTTCAGCAATGACTTATGTAAATCAGCCACTTGATCACCAAGAATATGTCAGCCTGGAGGATTTTTCCCGGCACAAGCTCCCACCGCAACCAATCGCTAATGATCTTTGTTCGCATAGATGACTTTTCACTTCGAACAGCATGCATGATTGCTCTCGCACCCTCTGAAAAACAGTTCTTCGAGTTAAGCCGGTGGTTTACCTATGTTGCCCTCATCGAGAGGTACGGCATAATACGCGCTGCGGTCGGTAAAAGTGTGATAATCCAAGCAGTAGAGGGAGACAACATGAACACTGGAATGAAAAAGCAGATTACCGCATTGGTTCTTGCCAGTTTTGTCAGTGGTGGCGTCATTGCGCCAACATTAGCGCATGCCGGGATGGTAAGCCCCGGTCAGATGTATTCTGAACAGCAAGCGAATCCTAAAGCTCGCCTGGAGTCACTGCTCGCGCGCCAGGATGTACGTCAGCAACTGATCAAGCAAGGGGCCAATCCAGCCGATGTCGAACAGCGTGTCGCTAGCCTGAGCGATGAAGAAGCAAGGTTGGTGGCGGATAGAATGGACCAACAGCCCGCTGGGCAAGGGATCGTAGCCGCTGCAGTATTTATTTTCCTGATACTGCTTGCCACCGATATTCTCGGTCTGACCGACGTATTCACCTTCGTGAAAAAATAGATTGGAGCTTGACAGTAATGTCATCCCAACTAGACAGCTCACAGTGCCAGTACAATATCATCGTACCGGTGCGATTGATGCTGGTGTGCTTGTGCGCAGCGCTGCTCTCAGCCTGCGCTATCACCCCCCCACAGACAGCCAGTTTCCTTGCACAACCCGCATCCCATAAGAGCATCCTGTTGAAAGATGTTCCTTTCTACGCACAGAAAGAATATCAATGTGGCCCTGCTGCCCTAGCCATGGCACTGAATGCCGCCGGGGCTTCGACCAGCCCTGACCAACTGGTAAACGAGGTATATCTACCTGACCGTAAAGGAAGTATTCAGGTGGAAATGCTCGGAGCTAGCCGACGACAGGGCTTTATACCCTTCAAGGTAGAAGGGACAATTGAAGGGCTGATCAAAGAGCTGCAAGCACATCACTCGGTACTGGTATTTCAGAACCTGGCACTACCCTGGTATCCGCAGTGGCACTATGCTGTCGTCGTCGGTTATGACGCGGCTTCCAAGGAGCTGATTCTGCACTCTGCAGAAGATGAGTGGCATCGAACTAACATAGGTACTTTTGAAAGAACCTGGGCTCGCACCGGCTACTGGGGATTTGTTCCGCTTAAACCAGGATTACTACCTGCCAATCAAAACCCGGATCAGCTAGCAGACTCCATTGCGCAAAGCGAACAAAGTTTCTCCGCACATCAGTTGCAAAAGGCCTATTCAAGCGTGTTGAAACAATGGCCTGGCAATCTGCAATCCTCTATAGGATTGAGCGTTGCACTCTATTTACAGAAAAGATATGTCGCTTCAGAGCGTGTACTGCGCAATGCGCTCAAGCATCACCCTGCCTCTGGAGTGCTCTATAACAATCTTGCTGTTGTGCTCAAAGCCCTGAATCGCAAAACAGAAGCAAAGCAAGCAGCCAAGAAAGCGATTAGCCTTGAGCCGAATAATCAAAACTTCGCAGCAACCTTATCTGAGGTGTCATAGGCATACATCCTGCGACACTCCCCCAGGTCTGCTACACTGGCACGGCCTTCGATAGCACCAAAAAATGGCCAGTCCCGGAATTAGTTATAATGCTTGATGCCTCACCTTTGATCTGCCCAATTGATGGCCAGTCACTGCGTCTCGATGGGCAGCGCTTATGCTGCCCCTCCAACCACAGTTTTGATATTGCCCGGCAGGGTTATGCGAACTTGCTTCCCGTGCACAAGAAACACTCCAGAGATCCTGGTGACAGCAAGAATATGGTGGAAGCCAGACAGCGCTTTCTTGCTAGCGGCATCTACAACGGAATTAGTGACCAGTTAAACACCCTGGTGCAATCTGTTTGTGGCGCCTACAACAGTCTGACGGTGCTGGATGCTGGCTGTGGGGAGGGTTTCTATCTGGATCGCCTTGTAAAAACACTCAATAATGGACAGGTGTCTCTCAAGGCATATGGTCTGGATATTTCCAAATGGGCAGTACAAGCGGCATGCCGGAGAAATAAAAAAATCAGCTGGCTGGTAGCCAGCAATGCAGCAATCCCCTGCCAACCTCATACATTCGATTTGATTATCTGCGCTTTTGGCTATCACAAGCTGGAATGGTTTAATCACCTACTGAAACCACATGGTCATATTTTGCTGGTTGAAGCGGGTCCAGAGCATCTTTTAGAACTAAGGGAAGTGATTTACCCCGAGGTAAGGAAAAGTGAGCTTAGCCCCCTTGAGCATAGTGGCTTTACTCTGCTTGAACACAGATTACAGATAAAGGATCTGCCACTGAACAAGCAGCAGCTTAGCGACTTGCTCCTGATGACACCGCACCTCTATCGTGCGAGCCATGAAGGCAAAGAAAAGGCAGCAAAACTTGAAAGTTTGAATGTTCAGATTGACGTGCAGTTCAAATTGCTGAGCAAAATGCACTAAGCCTGCAAGATCTATTGAGCACTTTCCTGAGAGCCGGACTCGTTTATCCCGCTCTCAGGAGGCTCGACACTATAAAGCGAGGGTAGAATCAACCAAGACTGAGATTAATGTCTTTCAGGACAGAAATCGGGTCAGCTGCCTTTGTAATAGGGCGCCCTATCACAAGATAGTCACTACCAGCTGATATAGCCTCAGCTGGAGTCATGATTCGACGCTGATCTCCTTGATCGCTACCAGCGGGGCGGATACCAGGAGTCACAAGCTTAAACTCGCGATTAATCTGAGCTCTGAGAACAGATACTTCCTGAGCAGAACACACAACCCCGTCCATGCCACTGGCTGCTGCCAGTGATGCCAATCGCAATACCTGTTGCTGCGGATCAAGATCAATGCCGATCTCTCTCAAGTCTGCAGACTCCATACTGGTCAGTACAGTCACCGCAATCAATAACGGTTTAGGGCCTGTAACAGTTTCCAGCACCTCTCGGGTTGTTTCCATCATCCTACGACCACCACTGGCATGAACGTTGACCATCCAGACCCCTTCTTGTGCAGCAGCTTTGACAGCCATCGCAGTGGTATTTGGAATATCGTGAAACTTGAGATCCAGAAACACCTCAAACCCCAGCTCATGCAACTTTTCCAGAATCGCAGGCCCGGCAAGAGTAAATAGCTCCTTGCCTACCTTTACCCTACATTGTTGAGGATCCAGACGTTTGGCCATATCCAGTGCCAAAGATTGATCGGCATAATCGAGTGCAACAATGATAGGTTTTGAATTCATATAGCTAATACTCATCTACTAACACAACTCTCCAGGGGCAGACACAGTGAACTTAACACTGATCTAGTCACCTTCAATTCCTCGAATGGGTTTAATCGCTCCCCACTCCTTACAACGAGGGCATTGCCAATACATCTGGCGGCCATGAAACCCACAATGACCACACTGATAGAATGCCTTGGTCTCCAGTACCATCTTCAAAGCATTATCAACCAACCTTGTACTTTGGGGTTGCAACCCACTTTGCTGCTCAAGTTCAAGCTCCGTCAGGTAACGCATCCCTCTGAGGGTCATTCTTTGATTCAGTTGCTCGATCATGAAAGCATGTGCTTGCTCATACCCTTCTTCTGCTTTTATATATCGTGCAATAGCAATTAATAGAGTTGCAGATGGATTTGTCGAATGCCAGTGTACTAACACTTTTACCAGCGCTTTCGGTCGCTGGAGCGCCCGGTATACTTCAACGATAGATGCCAAGCCCTCACTGAGCATATCTGGATTACTCTTCCGAAAGCGCTTCAGATATCTCAACGCAGGGCGCCATTGACCGTCTTCAATGGAAAATGTGGTTAATTTCAACAGGGCACGCCCACAGCCTGTATCATAACTCAATGACTGCTTCAGATAGTCATAAGCCATTTGACGCTGCCCGCCGCTAACCGCTTGCTCTGCCAGCTCACAGGCATAATGGGATAAATGACTACGTAATCTGGGATTATCTGGCTGTAAATAGAGCCGCTGCTGTCCGACATACAGCGCATTTTGCCAGTCACGCTCCTGCTGATAGACCTCCATCAGTAATACCAAGGCATCTATGCGCTGTTGAGCACTACCCTTGGATAGGATGTCCCTTAACAAGGTTTCCGCGCGATCTAATAGCCCACTGGAGAGATAGTCTTTAGCTAACCCTGTCTGTACCAGATGCACATGGGCAGCGCTAAGATCATTTCTATCTAGAAGGCCTTGATGGACTTTGACCGCTCGTCCCACATCTCCCTTGCGTCGAAAAAGTTCAGCAAGAGCCAAATGCGTATCTACGGCATCACTGTCAATCTCTAACGCCCGTAGAAAGGTTTCAACAGCCTCGTCAGAATGCTCGCTTAACAGATGATTGAGACCGAGGAAATATTCCCGACGTAATCTTGCAGCGAGATGAGACAGACGTCTATCTCGCCTTGCCTGAAACCCCAGTAGCCAGCCAATACCTACTGCAACTACTAATAGCAATAACAAGAACAAGTCAGACATTTGTAGGTGTTAGGCACTAGTGCTTGCCTGGCGTAATTTGGTTAACTCTGAATCTAATTGGTTGAGCTTGCGCTTGAGCTGCAATGCACGTGCTTTCATCTGCAACAGCATGACTACACTTAGCACTACGCCAATCACACCACCGAAGAAGAAACTGAGAATAAGCCAGAAAGACACACTGAATTCAGGAAGGGAAAAAAATACAAAGTTCAAAGCCACTGGTTGCGTATTATGGATAGCAAACATGATGCCGATAAGCAGCAACACAAGAGTCAAAACTCCGAGCAACAACCCTTTTAGCAATCTCACAACGTCCCCCTGTCAATAATTCTATGCGGTTGGACATTGTAGAGTCTTTAAACCACAGGGCCAATAGACATTATGCTCAAGTGACATTCATCCCTTCTAGGGAAGCTGGAGAGCACTCGCTTAGATCAATTACAAAAAACCGGATTGGATACTAGTCAGTCAACGTTGACCTGATCTCTAAGCTCTTTGCCAGGCTTGAAATGGGGAACAAACTTGGGCCCCAAGGGTACAGACTCGCCAGTTTTGGGATTACGCCCAACACGTGGGGCACGGAAGTGAAGAGAAAAACTACCAAAACCACGGATTTCAATTCGGTCACCACGGGCCAGTGCTTCTGACATATGGTCTAGAATAGTTTTTACTGCTGCCTCGACATCTTTTATAGGCATATCAGGATGCCTGGCTACCAGACGCTCAATCAATTCAGACTTAGTCATGACACTCTCCTTTTGCAAAGCGTGTAACCGCTTAGCTGTTTCAGACCTTTTCCCACTTCGGGATGGGAAGCTGCCAAGGTCTGCCATTACTGAAGGTCCGCTATCTAGCATGGCGCCAGCATCAGCATTGATCAAAAAACAAACTACACTGTTTTTGTGAAAAAAAAAAGAGTGAGTAAAATCAATCACTCACTCTTTTTTATCAACAAGTTAGATGCTGGATCTATTGCTTGCCTTTGAGCTGTTCTTTGATCAGATCACCGATAGTGGTTGGACCTGATGCTTCAGATTGCGTCTGACGCATCTGCTGCATCGCAGCCTTTTCCTCAGCAACATCTTTAGCTTTTACGGACAGCATGATGACGCGATTTTTGCGATCAATATTCTGAATGCGAGCCTCAACCACATCTCCAACATTCAGAACCTGACGGGGGTCATCAACGCTGTCACGGCTAAGCTCACTGGCTTTGATCTGCCCTTCGACGCCTTCGATCAACTCCACTGTAGCTCCCTTGGCGTCCAGTGCAGTTACTTTGGCACTAACGACGGCACCTTTATCATTGGTAGCCACGAAGCTCTGGAAAGGATCTTCATCCAGTTGCTTAACGCCCAGAGAGATGCGTTCACGTTCAGGATCAACTGCCAGTACGACAGTTTCAATCTCATCACCTTTCTTGAACTGCTTAACAGCCTCTTCACTGGGCTCATTCCAGGAAATATCAGAGAGATGAACCAAACCGTCGATGCCACCATCCAGGCCAACGAAGATACCAAAGTCAGTGATTGACTTGATCTTGCCGCTGATGCGATCGCCCTTATTGAATTTAGAGGAGAATGCCTCCCATGGATTCGCAACACATTGCTTCATACCCAAGGAAATACGACGACGCTCTTCATCAATATCCAGGATCATTACATCGACTTCATCGCCCACCTGAACGACCTTGGACGGATGAATGTTCTTGTTGGTCCAGTCCATTTCAGAAACGTGAACCAGGCCTTCAATGCCATCTTCAATCTCTGCAAAGCAGCCATAATCTGTCAGATTGGTGACACGCGCCTTAGTGATACTGTTTTCAGGGAAACGTGTTTTGATGTTAACCCAAGGATCTTCACCCAGTTGCTTGATGCCCAGAGAAACACGCTGACGATCGCGATCGAACTTCAATACAACCACTCTGATTTCGTCGCCGACATTCAGCATTTCACTAGGATGACGAATGCGCTTCCACGCCATGTCGGTAATGTGCAGCAAGCCATCTACGCCGCCCAGGTCAACGAATGCACCGTAGTCAGTAAGGTTTTTAACAATACCTTTCAGCTCCTGCCCTTCCTGGAGGTTTGCAAGAAGAGTTTCACGCTCAGCACTATTCTCAGCTTCCAGAACTGCACGACGACTAACAACGACGTTGTTCCGCTTCTGGTCCAGCTTGATCAGTTTGAACTCAAGCTCTTTCCCTTCAAGATGGGTCGTATCCCGCAAAGGGCGAACATCAATCAGTGAACCCGGAAGAAACGCACGAACAGTGTCGATTTCAACAGTAAAACCGCCTTTCACACGGCCAGAAATAATGCCTTTAATAACAGCGTTATCTGCAAAAGCTTTCTCTAGCTCAACCCAGGCCTCAGCGCGCTTCGCTTTTTCGCGCGACAGACGAGTAGCACCATAACCATCTTCAAGAGCTTCGACAGCGACTTTAACCACCGCGCCGACCTGCAGGGAGTGTTCGCCGTTCTCATTCAGAAACTGATTGAGCGGGATAACCCCTTCCGATTTCAGCCCTGCGTTAACAGTCACCCATTCTTTATCAATGGCAACAACTGTTCCCTCAATAATGGCACCAACCTGAAGGTCCATTTCCTTCAGGCTTTCTTCAAACAGCTCAGCAAAACTCTCGCTCATCTTCTTTCCTGTGACCTGGGGATATGCATTGCATATCAGTTTGCCGTATACCAGTCCATACGGGTCAGTTGAGTCTTTCTGCACAACATGACTAACTGGGTCATGCTGCACACCCCACCATGGGATTGAACATAAACCTCACACCAACTCACGCTCGCGTAAGAGTTGCTCTACCTCATACATTACGGCGTCTATATCCAGCTCACTTGAATCGATCGTTACTGCATCAGCGGCTGGCTTGAGTGGTGCCACACTGCGATTCATATCCTGGGCGTCACGCGCCTGAATATCTTGCAAAATCTTAGCAAAACTAGCATCGGCCCCACGCTTTTGCAACTGGAGGAACCGGCGGCGGGCACGCTCTTCAGCACTGGCGATCAAGTATATTTTAAGCGGCGCATCGGGAAATACGACGGTACCCATGTCACGCCCATCCGCAATCAATCCAGGCAGAGCTGCAAAGATACGCTGCCTTTCCAGCAGAGCCTGACGAACACCAGGGTAAGTCGCGACTCTGGATGCTAGTTTGCCTACTTCTTCCTGACGAATAGTACTGGTTACATCTTCGCCCTCAAGCACGACATGAACACCGTCAGACTCAGCTTCAGTCTTAAACTGCACATCAAGATGAGCACTCAGTACAGTCAAGGACTCCTCATCATCAACAGCAATCTGGTGGCGCATACTGGCCAAAGCGACTAAACGATACAGTGCACCGCTATCCAACAAGTGCCATCCCAGCCTTGTTGCAAGCAACTTGCAAATGGTTCCCTTCCCTGAACCGCTTGGACCATCAACGGTAACAACGGGTACGGATTTCAATGCCATGACTTATCCAATTGATTGAAGTTCAAAACCCAATGACTGGGCAATGCTAACAAACTCAGGGAAGTAAGGAGTATCTCCCAAGCAATCCTCGATAATTACCGAATTACCTGTTCGCAATGCAGCAATTGCAAGCGCCATAGATGCAACAGAATTACCTTTGCCATCAAGCTCATGTCCCGCCAGTAAAACCTCAGAGCCAACGCCCTTAATCAGCAAACAGTCATCTTTCGACTCAATTTGAATACCTAGTTTTTGCAAACCATTGACAGTGATATTCAAGGCATCTACTTGAGCAACCCGGCTCCAGTCCAGAAGAACAGACTCACCCTCTGCAAAGCTCAGTGCAATCAATACTGCCGCCAGCTCTTCAATGGAACAGTGCATCTTCGATAACTCAACACGACATGGTTTGAGCCTTGAGTGGCGAACATACAGGCACGCACTAGGCTCGTCATTCGACTCGTGTTTAGCATGCTGCTCAATCAATCCACCCATACCGATCAACAGGTCGAGGAGACTTGTACGAGAAGGGTTAACCCCCACACCCTCCAGTCGAAGATCACTATCTCGTGTAATCAACGCTGCCACCATAAAATAGGCTGCAAGCGATATATCACCGGGGATGGCCACATGGCCAGGCAGCAATTGCCCCTTACCAGAGGAACAAACCACGTTGCCATCTGTTTGAATCGGCCACCCGAAAGCTGCCATCATTCTTTCTGTATGATCACGTGTTTTCACACGTTCAGTCAGCCTTGTCTCACCGTCGGCATACATCGATGCTAACAGCAGTGCTGACTTAACCTGCGCACTGGGAGTTTCAATCTGATGCGCAGCAGCCTGCAGCGTATCTGCATCTATCCCAGAAATATTGATAGGAAGAAAGGCCTCTCTTTCCGCATCGATCTTCGCCCCCATCTGCTGCAAAGGCTGAATGATGGCGCTCAGATCACACTCCTCAAGCATCTCATTACCTGTCAGCTCTGAAGGGAACGACTGCGCAGCAAGCAGACCCGTCAGCAAGCGCAGAGAAGTTGAGGATCGTCCGAGATATAACGCGCCAGGCGCCTGACGCAACCCGTATAAACCAACGCCATGAATGGTCACCAGTCCTTCTGCCGGCCCCTCAATGACCACACCCATGTCACGAAATGCCTGGAGAGTCGCCAGGGTATCCTCATCTTCGTGCATACCCGATACCACCGTCTGACCTTCAGACAATGCACCCAGGATCAATGCACGATGTGATATCGACTTATCTCCCGGCATACTGATATGACCGATGCAACGGGATTTAGCGCCAATTTTGAACGCCTTTTTTGACAGTTTGTGCGCAGGGCTCGCATAGGCGGTGCCAGCCAGAATACGGGAGAAATGTTCTCGCGCCGCCTTAGCCCGCGTAAACACACCCATCATCGTTACACCATCACCCTGCTCTACCGCTGCGCGCAACTGGCTGAGCCCGTCAGTAAATCGATCCAGGACATCCAGCACAGCATCCCGGTTGGCCAGAAAGACGTCATGCCACATTGTCGGATCACTGGCTGCGATGCGAGTGAAGTCGCGAAAACCACCTGCAGCATATCGAAAAATATCCCGGTTCTCATGATCCTGCGCCAGGGTATCGACTAAAGAAAACGCCAACAAATGAGGGAGATGACTGGTCGCTGCCAGCACCTCATCATGATGATCGACATCCATTGTCAATACCTCAGCACCTGTAGCGCGCCACATAGAAGAAATAATATCGACGGCTGCTGCAGAGGACTCAGGCAATGGGGTCAGGATTATTTTGTGTCTCGCAAACAATTCCTGCCTGGCAGCAGCCATACCACTGTTTTCAGCACCTGCAATAGGATGCCCAGGCACCCAGCCAGACAGCATGGGATCAAATATTCGACGAGAAGCCGTCACGACATTGCCTTTTGTCGAACCCACATCCGTCAGTAGGGTATTGGAGCGCAAGTATGGAGCAATTCGCTCAAGCACCCCCTCCATTGCTTTAACTGGCACAGATAAAACCACAATATCAGCTTCGGCAACGGCCCGCCCGAGATCGGTCTCAATTCGATCAACAGCATCCAACGCCAAAGCCAGCTCGCAGTTCTCACTTTTCAGATCAAATCCGATCAGCTCACGGGCAAAGTCTGCCTTACGCAGTGCCAATGCCAGCGAGCCGCCGATCAGTCCGAGACCGACAATCAGAATTCGATCTGATTTAAAACCATCTATCATCACAGTACTGCCTGCGGATAAGAGCCAAGCACCTTAAGTTCAACAACCTTACTCGATACTTCACTCAGAGCCTGATTTACAGGCTCTTCATCCTGATGACCTGCAAGGTCGATATAGAATACATAACCCCAGGCACCCGCATTGGCAGGACGAGTTTCGATACGAGTTAAGTCCACACCAGCACGATGGAACGGCTCAAGAATGTGATACAACGCACCCGGCTGGTTGCGTGCATTCACCAGAATAGAGGTCTTGTCACGCTGGCTACTGCCAACAGATTCATGGCCGATGATCAGGAAGCGCGTACTGTTATCTGGATGATCTTCGATATTGTTGAAGGCATGCTCCAGACCATAAAGCTTGGCCGCCATTTCACCTGCGATGGCAGCAACATGCTCGCCTTCGGCAGCCGCTCTGCGTGCCGCTTCTGCATTGGAACTGACCGCAATACGCTCAACATTGGGAAAACGTGAATCCAGCCACAGACGGCACTGGGCCAACGATTGTTGGTGTGAGTAGATCCGCGTAATGCGTGACGGCTCGGTATCTGGCTTCACCAGCAAATGCTGATGAATACGCAGCTCCACTTCTCCGCTGATCTTTAGCTCGGAGCTGCGGAAATTATCCAGAGTATGATGCACGACGCCTTCTGTGGAGTTTTCGATCGGCACTACACCGTACTTGACGGCCTTGGCTTCCACTTCACGGAAAACATCATCAATGGTAGGCATCGGTACACACACTGCTGAGTGCCCAAAATGCTTCAATGCAGCCTGCTGGGTAAATGTCCCTTCAGGGCCGAGGAAAGCGACCCGCGTAGGCTTTTCCAGCGCCAGGCAGGCAGACATGATCTCCCTGAACAGACGGGCAACTTCTTCACTATCAAGTGGCCCCTTGTTGCGCTCCATGACTTTGCGCAAAACCTGGGCCTCACGCTCAGGACGATAAAACACAGGCTCTTCGGTCACATCAGTACGATGGGCCATTTTTACCTCAGCTACTCGCTGAGCACACTGGGCACGCTGGTTGATCAGCTCGTGAATATGGCGATCGATCTCATCAATCTCATCACGCAACTTTGCCAGCTGCTCTTGCTCAGTGGCCATGGTTCTCTCCCGTTACAGAATACGTGGAATTATCGAGACATTATCCCGAAAGGAGGGAGGCACTCGCCTCCCTATACAGCATCAGACTGGGTAATACTTTTTCTCGAAGGCATGCATAAAGTCGATCAGCGCATCGACAGCAGCTTCGGGCACGGCGTTATAGATGCTTGCACGCATGCCGCCCACTGAGCGGTGACCTTTGAGATTGAGCAGACCTGCTGCATCGGCTTCTTTGAGAAACGCCTTCTCCAGACCAGCATCAGCCAGAGTGAAAGGCACATTCATCCAGGACCGGTTAGCGACGGCAATAGGATTTGCATACAGTCGGCTTTCGTCGATAGCCGCGTACAACTTGCTTGCTTTACGCGCGTTGACTTCGCCTATGGCCGTAACGCCTCCCTGACGCTTCAGCCATTGGAACACCAGTCCAGACAGATACCAGGCAAAAGTCGGAGGTGTGTTATACATGGAGTCATTTTCCGCTGCGACGCGATAACTCATCATGGTCGGAATACTGGATACCTCGCGATCCAGCAGCGATTCCTTGATGATTACCAGGCACAGACCGGCAGGGCCAATATTTTTCTGGGCACCGGCATAAATCATGTCGTACTGAGCAACATCAATGGGACGAGACAGAATAGTCGAGGACATGTCGCAAACCAGCGGCACGCCATTTTCCGTCACAGGTACGTAGTCAAACTCCAATCCACCGATAGTTTCATTGCTGCAATAGTGCACATAGGCCGCATCTTTATTGAATTTCAACTCCTGCTGCTGAGGAACGCGGTGGTAGTGCTGATCAGCCGTGTTGGCAATCACATCAATCTTGGCATAGCGGGCAGCTTCTTTTACAGCCTTGTTGGACCAGATACCGGTATCAATATAGTCAGCAGAAGAGTGAGAGCCCAGCAGGTTCAGTGGCACTGAACTGAACTGTAAATTCGCCCCACCTTGCAGAAACAGCACTTTATAGCCATGAGGTACCGACAGCAGTTCACGAAGCAGCGACTCTGCTTCCTGAGCGATACCCACAAACTCGTCACTACGATGACTCATCTCCATGACAGACAGGCCCTTTCCATGCCAGTCCAGCATTTCCTCACGAGCCTGCAACAATACTTCTTCCGGCAATGCAGCCGGTCCAGCGCAAAAGTTATACGCGCGCGTCATGATATGGATATCCCCGAGATCTACTTGCTTCGTCTTCACTTAAGGCCAGGGGCAGGAGAATGCACAGTACCTACCCCAGGTTAGTATCCTGTGATGTTTACGATGTTCTGCCAGGTCAACCAGAAATCACAAACACCTAATAAGCAACAATGCGGCCTTAGCCGCATTGTTGGTGGTATTACTCTTCTTCGCCAGCTCCGTCTGTGGTATCAGCAGCATCTGTAGCCGTATCACCTTCCACAGCGTCTTCAATAGCTTCCGGCTCGTTGATTGGTGCTAGCCCAACCAGCTTTTCGTCTTCAGCCAGTCGAATCAAGGTCACCCCCTGAGTATTGCGCCCCAGGCAGGAGATTTCATCAACTCGGGTGCGGACCAACGTACCACGATCACTGATCAGCATGACCTCTTCCCCTGGCAGCACCTGGATAGCAGCAACCAACTCACCATTACGCTCAGAAGTCTGGATGGCAATAACACCCTGACCACCGCGACCGTATACAGGGAACTCAGTCACCTCTGTGCGTTTGCCATAGCCGCGCGCACTGGCTGTGAGAATAGACGCCTGATCATCCGGGATCACGAGACTTATCACTACGGCATCATCCTGCAGACGCATACCGCGAACACCTGTGGCAGTTCGTCCCATGGCGCGTACATCTTCTTCGCTGAAGCGAATTGCCTTGCCATGCGAGTTGAACAGCATCACGTCCTGTTTACCGTTGGTGATAGATGCACCTATCAGGGTGTCACCTTCATCAAGGCTCAGTGCTATCAGGCCAGTGGAGCGCTGACGCGCGAACTGATCCAGAGGAGTCTTCTTCACCGTTCCATTGCGAGTAGCCATAAAGACATAGTGGTCTTCCAGGTACTCAGAAACAGGCAGAATGGTGGTAATACGCTCATCAGCATCCAGCGACAGCAGATTAACGATGGGGCGGCCACGTGCACCACGGCTTGCCTGTGGAATCTCGAACACACGTAACCAGTAGACCTTACCCTTATCGGAGAACAGCATGATGGTCGAGTGACTGTTAGCTACCAGCAAGTGTTCGATGAAGTCTTCATCTTTCACCGCTGTCGCAGCCTTACCGCGCCCACCACGACGCTGCGCCTGATAGTCAGAGACAGGCTGGGTCTTGGCATAACCTGTATGAGAAATGGTGACAACCAGATCTTCTTCGGTGATCAGGTCTGCAATGGTCAGATCTTGCTGGCTTGACTGAATTTCAGTTCGACGAGCGTCGGCATACTGCTCACGAACAGCAACCAGCTCTTCCCGGATCACTTCCATCAAGCGCTCAGCACTGCCCAGAATTTTAAGCAGTTCGGCGATATTGACGATCAGCTCTTCGTATTCGTTGAGCAGTTTCTCATGCTCAAGACCCGTCAAACGGTGCAAACGCAAGTCCAGAATTGCCTGCGCCTGTACAGGCGACAGATAGTAATGACCATCGCGCAACCCCATCTCAGCGGGCAGATCATCAGGACGGCACGCATCCTCACCAGCACGCTCCAGCATCGACAGAACATTGCCCGGTTCCCAGGAACGGGCCAACAGGCGCTCTTTCGCTTCACTGGCGTTGGCTGACGTGCGGATCAGCTCAATGACAGGATCAATATTGGCCAGGGCAACGGCCAGACCTTCCAGAATATGACCACGCTCACGCGCCTTACGCAGTTCATACAATGTCCTGCGGGTCACTACTTCACGACGATGCCGGATAAAGGCTTCGAGCAGTTCTTTCAGGTTCAGGGTACGAGGCTGACCATCCACCAGGGCAACGATATTGATACCAAAGACGCTTTGCATCTGGGTATTGGCATACAGATTGTTCATCACTACTTCAGGCATTTCGCCACGACGCAGCTCGATAACAATGCGCATACCTTCTTTGTTCGACTCATCACGCAGCTCGGTGATGCCTTCGACTTTCTTCTCCTTCACCAGATCGGCGATTTTTTCAATCAGGCGGGCCTTGTTGACCTGGTAGGGAATTTCAGTAACGACGATGGCCTGCTTACCGCCACGATCCATGTCTTCAACATGGTAGCGGGCACGCATATAAATACGGCCACGACCAGTGCGGTACGCTTCGATGATGCCGGCACGACCATTGATGATACCCGCGGTAGGGAAGTCTGGACCGGGAATATACTCCATCAGCTGATCGACACCCATCTGGCTGTCATCGATCAGCGCCAAGCAGCCATCGACTACTTCACCCAGGTTATGCGGCGGAATGTTGGTCGCCATGCCCACAGCGATACCCGATGAACCATTGACCAGCAGGTTTGGCACCTTGGTGGGCAACACAACCGGAATCTGCTCGGTGCCATCGTAGTTGGGGATGTAGTCGACAGTTTCTTTTTCGAGGTCCGCCAACAGCTCATGGGCAATGCGAGCCATGCGGATTTCGGTATAACGCATCGCCGCCGCAGAGTCGCCATCGATGGAGCCGAAGTTACCCTGACCGTCCACCAGCATGTAGCGTAGTGAGAAGTCCTGCGCCATCCGGACGATGGTGTCATAGACCGCGCTGTCGCCATGAGGGTGATATTTACCGATGACGTCACCGACCACACGGGCCGATTTCTTGTAGGCTTTGTTCCAGTCGTTACCCAACTCGTGCATGGCAAACAGTACACGCCGATGCACAGGCTTGAGCCCGTCCCTCACATCTGGCAGTGCACGGCCAACGATGACGCTCATCGCATAGTCCAGATAGGACTGCTTCAGCTCGTCTTCGATATTGACGTGCACAATCTCTTTGGCCAGCTCACCCATGGTTTTCTGCTTTCCTTTTTAAACAAGATTGCTATCACCATTTCCGCCCTGTATCTCGACTAAGAGAACAACAGTAGCTCGGTCAATATCAGACCGGAAATGGTGGCGTCGGCAAATTGCGCGAGTATACCACAAAAGTCACTCAAGCCATTGATTCGTCTTCACTTAGCGGCTGAGCGTCTTTGACAGTGAAGTCACAGCCAGTATCATGACTGCAACATCCTTAGCCCTCTTATCTTGCTGCAGGCATGGTCAGTCGCAGAACGACTTCCACGTCACCTGCGCAGTAGTTAAATCACTTACAGGTACGACAATGCGACACGACTCCGCGCACACCGGTCAGCCAAACAGCAGCAACCACAGCAATGTTGACCAGGAAGAAGTGGCCAAGTTCGAAGCCCTCGCCTCCCGCTGGTGGGACAAGGAAAGTGAGTTCAAACCCCTGCATGACATTAACCCTCTGCGAGTCAATTACATCGACGAGCGCGTTGGCCTCGCAGGCAAGGTCGTGCTGGATGTCGGCTGTGGCGGTGGCATTCTAAGCGAATCCATGGCCGTCCGTGGTGCACAGGTGACAGGCATCGACATGGGCGAAGCTCCCCTTAACACGGCTCGTTTACATGCTTTGGAGTCAGGGGTGCAGGTCACCTACCATCAAACGACTGCAGAAGATTTCGCAACCAGATACCCGGCACATTTTGACGTAGTGACCTGTCTGGAGATGCTGGAGCACGTTCCCGATCCAGGTTCGGTCATCAGAGCATGTGCAACGATGGTCAAACCAGGTGGCCATGTCGTATTTTCGACCCTCAATCGCAATCCCAAATCCTGGCTGTTCGCTATTGCCGGAGCGGAGTACCTGCTCAACCTGGTACCCAGAGGCACACATGACTTCAGGAAGTTTATCCAGCCAGCAGAGTTAAGCCGTTGGGTCCGTCAGGCAGGTCTGGAGTCAAAACACATGACAGGTATGACCTACAACCCGGTAACCAAAGCCTATCGTCTGGTCGACGGGGATGTAGACGTCAATTACATCATGCACTGCCAAAAGCCCCTTATTTAAAAACTGAAATTTAAAAGCTGAAGCACTTCCTCAACACCGCCTGAATCGGGACTTATCATGCTTGCTGACGCCATTGCCAAACCTTCTGCCTTGCTGTTTGATCTGGACGGCACGCTGCTGGATACGGCTCCTGACTTCCATGTTGTGGTCAACCGGTTGCTGGCTGAAGAAGGCCGCGCTGAACGTGACTACGCCTTTGTCAGAGCGCAGGTCTCCAATGGATCACAGGCATTGGTATGCAGTGCGTTCGACATCACTCCCGATGCAGCAGACTTCAGTCGACTGCGTGCACGTCTGCTGGATCTTTATCTGCAACACGTCAGTGTCTACACGTGCCTGTTTGATGGACTGGAGGACGTACTTGACCTTGCACGTGCAGCCAGTATTCCCTGGGGAATAGTGACCAACAAACCACGGCTTTACAGCGAAGCTTTACTTGCTCGTCAGCCAGATCTTCAGGATTGTGCGGTACTGGTTTGCCCTGACGACGTGAGTCGCCGCAAACCTCATCCCGAACCCTTGTACAAGGCCTGTGAAGCGCTGGCCATTGATCCCGCCACCGCAATCTATGTGGGAGACCACCTGCGGGATATTGAATCTGGCAAAGCTGCCGGCATGTTTACCATAGGTGTGGAATATGGCTATCTGGAGGAGACTAGCCCTGCCACTAGCTGGGGGGCTGATCTGGTGGTTGCCACAGGAACCGAGCTGGCGCGCTGGTGTAGGGATCAGCCCTGGACTTGATTGACCACACCTCATTGCCTGCAAGCATGACTCGTGTAGAAAGAAGCGATACTCATCAACTCTTCCTCTGCTGATCGTTAATACGCCCCTGAGGAATAGCCATCAGATCATAGGACGGATACAGGAAGATCATATGAACTGTTACTTTGACTACTCAGCCCCAAAGGACCTGTTGAAAGGCCGTGTAATAGTGGTAACCGGCGCGGGTGATGGTATTGGCCGCAGTGCGGCACTCAGCTTCGCCTCGCACGGAGCAACAGTTGTTCTGATGGGAAGAACAACCTCAAAGCTGGAAAAAGTGTACGACGACATCGAACAGGCAGGCCATCCACAACCAGCGATCATCCCTATTCATTTTGAAGGTGCTACCCCTCACGATTACGAGATGATCGCAGGCAAGCTGGAGGAAGAGTTTGGCAGACTGGACGGGGTCTTGTTCAACGCCTCTATTCTGGGTTTACGAACGCCCATCAGCCAGTATGACACTGACATCTGGGCTCAGGTCATTCAGGTCAACCTGAACAGCCAGTTCTATATGACACGGGCCCTGCTTCCGCTGCTGGAAAAGTCGGCGGATGCCTCCATCGTCTATACCTCTTCCTCGGTCGGACGCAAAGGCCGTGCGTATTGGGGAGCGTACGCTGTGTCCAAATTTGCGACGGAAGGCCTGATGCAGGCTCTGGCAGATGAGCTGGAAAATACCTCCAGCATCAGAGTAAACAGCATTAACCCGGGGGCTACCCGCACCAGCATGCGAGCCTATGCCTACCCTGCAGAGAACCCGGCTGAAGTAAGAACGCCAGAAGAGATCATGCCTACGTATCTGTATCTCATGGGTGCAGACAGCACGGGCACCACCGGACAGGCGTTTGATGCCCAACCACCCAAGGTCTAGCTCATAATCACCAGCCCCAAGCAGCTCTGAGATACGAGACTGGCTGTTCAGTCAGTCTCGTATCGGGCAAAAAAGCCCACTATCAATTTCGTAGCCGCTTTCAATTTCATAGACGCTTTAATCAAATTCAAAGCCGTTTCAAATAGTCGTAACCAAGGTTGTTCATCTGCCCCTCGATCCATCGTTGTCGCTCTCTGACGTAACTGGATGGACGGTCTGCAATAAACCGCTTGGGATTAGGCAGCACTGCAGCCAGTCTCGCAGCTTCTGACATGGATAGCTGTGCAGCATGCTTGCGGAAATAGCTTAAGGACGCCGCCTCTACGCCATACACCCCATCTCCAAACTCAACAACGTTCAGATAAACTTCGAGAATACGCTGCTTAGACCAGAACGTTTCCAGAGCAAACGTCAAAGGGACTTCCAGACCTTTTCGCAGCCAGTTCTGCCCCGACCAGAGGAACAGATTTTTGGCCAGTTGCTGACTGATCGTACTTGCACCACGCAAGCGGTCTCCATCCTGCCAGTCTTCTACCGCTTTCTGCATTTGCACCCAGTCAAAACCATGATGATCAGGGAAGCGCTGGTCCTCTGACGCCATAACAGCTAATGGCATGTTACGGCTGATATTACGCCAGTCCACCCAGTCATGATCCTGCGTGTAACGCCAATCTCCTTCTATCCAGGCATGCACATAGCGCTCAACCATGAAGGCGGTCACGGATGGGTCTAACCACCGTCCGAGAACAATGAGTGCTAACGGAGATACGACAACAGTAAGTACAACAACAGCCGCAATGCGCCGAAACTTACCTGAAAACACGTTGAGTTTACCCACAGAATTCCTTGTTCAGTCGAAAATGGTCGCGTGATGCACCCGTTTCTATTCGCGCCCGTCTTTATTAACGCAAATTATTGACTCATACGTCGCTGATGACGCTCCAGTGTCTCCATGCGTTTGCGTTCACTTTTCTGCAGGATCACATACACCGCCCCAAGCCCACCGTGGTGTTTCAGTGCAGAGTGATAGCCCTGTACGCTCTCATTTTCTTTCAGCCACTTGGCCACGTAGCTTTTCAGCCATGCGGCATGACTGCCTCGCTCTTTGGCTCGCCCGAAAGAAATGGCCACTGTACGAATTTCCAGTTTCAGGCACTCTTTGATAAAGCGGGATACCTCTTTACGGGCCTCAGCGACACGCATGCCGAATATCTCCAGCCGTGCCTCATATGGATATTTGCCGAGACGAAGATTCCTGAATACGCCGGCCTGAATACCTGATCGCTTGAAACTCAGTTCATCGAGAGGCTCCAGTAGCTCCACATACTCATCATCCCGCCCTAAAGTATCTTCTGCTGAGGAAAGCATTTCACGCCGATGCCGCAATCCGGGCGTATCCTTGCTGCCTGTCTGAGTGTCCACCTTGGCCGCTTTCTGCGTCAGGGGAGTCACGTCCTGCATTGCCTTCAGAAAGGCAGTGTCATCTCTGGCACCCTGTTTAATCACGCACCTTCTCCACTACCACGACAAACAACTGTTCAGAACGCCTACTCGGGCTTTTCTGCCAGTTTTTGTACTACGCTCTCAATTTTGTCAGCCATAGATTGCTGACGATCTGTACGTGTGCCAACCCTCAAGGTCGAGGATATGCGCGGCGCGCCCATACGATGAACAACCTCATGGCAACGTTTAACAGCCGCCATCACCTCATCCCATTCACCTTCTATGTTGGTGCCATACGCATGCATCTGATGCGCAAGCCCCGCCTGTTCCAGCACCTGCTGGCACGCAGCAACGTGTTCAGACACCGACACACCCACCCCGAGTGGAATGACACACAGATCAACAATGACTTGCACCTTTTCACCCTCAACTGACGGTAGAAATGCTTTGTAAGGCAATCCAGCCTTCTATACAAGCACTCGCATCAGGCATTCGAGCACATCAGCGGTGTGTGAGTCGTGCCGCCGCACTACTGTCTTTGGCTGCAAGGAAAGCGCTGCAGGTAGTATGGAGCTACTACCCTTTCACGAAGATTCACCACTACAGTTCTCAGAGGCCGCGCAGAACAAGCGCGCCATCTGATCTCTTTCCACCCATCTGTAAGAGGTATCGCTATGTCACACAACAAGAAAATCCTCATCATCTGCGGAGACTTCGTCGAAGACTATGAACTGATGGTGCCTTTCCAGGCGCTTCAAGCCATGGGCTATACGGTGGATGCCATTTGCCCGGATAAAAAGGCCGGTGATCAGATAAAAACCGCTATTCACGACTTCGAAGGTGATCAGACTTACTCCGAGAAGCCTGGTCACAACTTCACACTCAACGCCTCGTTCGCCGATACCGATCCAGCCAGTTATGATGCACTGCTGGTACCAGGTGGTCGCGCGCCCGAATACTTACGCATGAATAGCCAGGTTCTCGAAATGGTGAGTCACTTCGTAAGCAGTGATAAACCTATTGCGGCCATTTGCCATGGTGCTCAACTGCTGGCTCCGACCGGAGTACTCGAAGGCAAACATGTGTCTGCCTATCCAGCGTGCGCAGCTGAAGTGACTCTCGCCGGGGGTAAATATGCAGATATTGCCGTCACTGATGCCATCACCGACGGCAAATTGGTTACTGCTCCCGCGTGGCCTGCACACCCTGCATGGCTGGCACAGTTTCACGCGGTGCTCTCTGCCTAGGGTCTGGGAGCAAACTCACACTCTGAGCTATCTCAATGCCCTGTCTATATACAGGGCATTTTCACTCTCCCACAGAGTACGGCCAGACAGTATTGGCCAAGCGCTGATCCTACCCGGTTGTTCTGCTAAGCTACTCACACTGAGCTTTGAGGGAGCACCCCAGCATGTGTGATATCTATGCGAGCACGGAACCAGCACTCTATGAAGCGGTAAGCAGATCGATTCGACTGAACGGGCAGGTTACAAGTCTTCGACTTGAGCGCCGGTTCTGGACTCTGTTGGATCAGTTAGCGCGGGAGGAGCAACTATCTACACCCCAGTTCATAAGCACCCTCTATCTGGAGGTATTGCAGCGCCGTGGAGAGATACAGAACTTCGCGTCACTATTGCGGGTCATCTGTACCGAATATGCGAGTAGGCAAACCAGTAAAGTGCAACAAGAGGTGGCTGAACTGCACTGAGTGATGCAGTTACAGCCAGAGGATCAATGCATACGAGATAGTTCAGCTGCACAAAAATACTGTGCTATCGCATGCAACTAAATAAGGCCAGCAGCCATTTTGCCAGCCCAACCAACACTTTCCATGTACGCCGCACCCGGATCGTAAGGCGCCTTAGCCAGCCGTTCAACCATGTTCCATTGTTCCCGTTCATAGGCTCGGGTAATCAAAAGCAGCTCACCCAGGGCACCCACGCCTTTCATCCCTTTTGACAGGCGATCATCCAGCGGCAGATCTTGCAGAATCTGGCTTATCGACACCCCGTAGAGCATTTCAAGACTGCTCAGAATGCCCAGAATAAAAGCATCTGCGGTGTCTTCTCCTTTTTGCTCTGCCAACAGCTCACACATTCGCGCACGCGTTAGGGCCAGGACAATCTGCTCTGAAATGCACTGTTCATTACAGACCGTCAATAACATCGTCAGCCATTTTTTCATGGCTATCCGCCCTAACAGGTTGACGGTTTCACGTACTGAGGTGATTTCGCGGACAAAGGCAAACTGAGCAGAATTGATCAGCCGCAGCAACTTGTAGGTTAACCCCGGGTCCATACGAATGATCTGCTCAACCTCTGCCGATCCGGCTCCTTTTGAAATGGCATCCAGAGTCCGCAGCAGGACTGATGCACTGGCAGGAATTCGCTTACCTTTGGTTAATGTTGGGCGGCTGAGAAAATAACCCTGAAATAAATGACATCCCAGTGCCTTGCACTGCTCCAGCTCATCCGCTGTTTCCACTTTTTCCGCGAGAATGCGCTTCCCAAACGGCTTCAGTAGTTCGATCTGCCGCGCGACTTCTTCAACACCCAAGGCAAGTACATCCAGTTTGATAATGTCCGCCAGCTGGACAAAAGGCTTTTTGGCAGGGGTGTAAACAAAATCGTCCAGCGCCAGGGTATAGCCGTCTTTTTTTAGCAGCACCAGTGCGTCAAACAACAGCTGATCAAAACCGGCATTCTCGAGAACTTCCAGGACCACCTGATCACGCGGTAAATCAGGAATCTGGTGGGAAAGAATAAACTGGCGACCAAGATTGATATAGGCAGGAAGAAATACCCTGTTCTTCGAGCCGGTATCCCAAATGGCCATGAAGTTATTAATGATTACGTCACGGGTAGCACCGTCAGGATCATCAAACAGTGCCTGATGCTGATCCTGCTGACTTCTGAACAACAGTTCATAGCCACAGATTCTCAACTTCGCGTCGAAAATAGGTTGGCGCGCAATCAATACGTTATAGGCCCCGCCCATGTTTTATTCCAACTTCCGTGAAAGACCCTAACCATAACATCGTCTACCAGAGACGACACCCATCCCCTCACGAAGGATTACCCACTTTCAGCGCCATCCAGAACACAGACGCTTTGGGAGCACCAAATCAGTCTGCTAATCTTTAGCGCTTGCTGGAGATCCCTATGTACGAAGTACTCATAGATACTAACGATTTTTTATTGATCAACAAATTTCCTGGTGTCAGTTTCCACAGTGAAAGTGAGACAGGTTTGGCTGCTCAGTTGAAGGCCGATCTACAGCTCCCAGAGTTATACCCGGTACACCGCCTCGACAAAGTGACGTCCGGGCTGATCATCTTCGGTAAAACCCTCGCCTTTACACGCCAGATCGGAGCGCAGTTTGAGAACCATCAGGTTCGTAAGCTCTATGTCGCACTGGCAGATAAGCGCCCAAGCAAGAAGCAAGGCTGGATCAAGGGCGACATGGAAAAAGGCCGTCGTGGTAGCTGGAAACTTACTTCGTCCATGACCAACCCTGCCATTACCCAATTTACCAGTGCCAGTATTCGTGCCGGATTACGTGCCTTTTTCCTTTACCCTCACACTGGTAAAACCCATCAGCTGCGCGTAGCCATGAAGAGTCTCGGCTCACCGATTCTCGGAGATACTCTGTACTACCCTCAAAATACCCCTGCGACGGTGCAGACGCCTGTTGAGCGCACCTATCTGCACGCGGCGGCGTTGTCATTTCAATGGCAGGAACGTGTACACACCTACGTCCTCTGGCCACGTCAGGGTGATCTGTTTCTGAACATCAACTGGCACCAGGCGTTGATCAGCCATAGCCAGCCTTGGATGACATGGGTCCTGGATGCCATTGAGCTGGGAAATCATGATCAGCCCATACTGTCCGCTGCAAGTTAACTCCCGCACACCCAAAGGTTTCTCCTCCGCACAATCAGGGTTACCATGCCTGGAAAACATCCCAGGCATCCAAGAGGACATCATGTCTCGCCGCGATACTACGCTGGTTTACTCTACCGAACATGGCCGAATCAAAGAGGACAAAGCACCTGCTGCCCGCCCCAAGGGCGACGGTATCATCCGCATTCGGCGAGAAACCAAGGGACGCAACGGTAAAGGCGTCACCACTGTCGACGGATTTGACCTTGATGATGCAGCCCTGAAACTACTGGCTGCCGAGCTGAAGAAACGCTGTGGAACAGGCGGCACATTGAAAGATGGCGTAATTGAAATTCAGGGTGATCAACGCACGGTCATTCAGCAGGTACTGGAGAGCAAGGGGTTCAAGGTTAAACTTGCCGGAGGCTGAAGCACCGCTATTAACCGATTAGCCGCCCCCTAACAGCAATAAGGACGTCATTGTGCATTTCGAAACCCTCGTCAACGGACGTGGCCCACTGCGTCATGATCCCTTCAAAGCATTAGTGGTTCCTCGCCCCATAGGCTGGATTTCATCGTTAAGTCGGGAGGGGCTGGTCAATCTTGCCCCCTACAGCGCCTTCAACATGGTGGGCTACGACCCCAACATAGTGATGTTTGCCAGCGCCGGGCGTAAGGACAGCCTGATTAACATCGAAGCCACCGGCGAATTCGTCTGTAACCTTGCGACCTACGATCTGCGCGAGGCGGTGGTAAAGACATCAGTACCTGTCAACCCCGGGGTGGATGAAATGCAGCTGGCAGGTCTGACCGCGGCGCCCTCTCTGCATGTAAAGGCGCCACGCGTGGCCGAGTCCCCGGCTGCACTGGAATGCCAGTACCTGCAGACAATCCCTGTACCCACTCTGGATGGCAGTGAGCCACAGCACTTTATGGTACTGGGCAGAGTTGTCGCAGTTTATCTGGACGATGCCATTCTCACTGATGGCAAAGTGGATATCGCCAAGCTGAAGCCTTTGACCCGTCTGGGTTATCTGGATTACGGTGTGCTAGAACATTGCTTCAGCATGCCTCGTCCCAAAGCCACACCAGATGGCACCGGTATAGACTGACTTATCACCGTGTTTAACTTCAGTGCACCTGCCTGAGAGCATCCGCAAAGAGAGAGGACCTCCATGGATTTTAGTAATCATCAGCTCACCATGACCGTACTGATGACTCCGGATATGGCCAATTTTTCCGGCAATGTTCACGGGGGCACCATTCTCAAATACCTCGATGAAGTCGCTTACGCCTGCGCCAGCCGCTATGCCGGACGTTACGTGGTCACACTGTCTGTAGATCAGGTGATGTTTCGCCAGCCTATTCATGTAGGTGAGCTGGTAACCTTTCTGGCTGCGGTGAACTTTACCGGTAATACCTCGATGGAGATCGGTATCAAAGTCGTCACCGAGAATATTCGTGAGAAACTGGTACGCCATACCAACAGCTGCTACTTCACCATGGTTGCGGTAGATGACGAACGTAAGCCAGTCGCTGTCCCGCCGTTCGTCCCCACCACTGAGGAAGAGAAACAACGCTTTGAGGCGGCCAAACTGCGCAAGCAATTGCGCCGCGAACTGGATGAACGTTACGCAAGTATCAAGCAGGAATCTCAGACTCAGGCCTGACCCCACCAAACACGCTATGCTGTACAGATTCGCAGCATAGCGGCTCTGTTCTGGCACCGGCAGAACTCCATCCCCCCATCCGTCATATCAGACACTATTTCACCACGCCCCTCTGACGCGTGATTAACCTCACTCGTAGCATTTTCAAAACCACCGGAAGATAACGGTATAAAATGATTAACTGCTCCATTTCTTACCTTGTTCACAGAACTGCCAACCGCTAATCTGACCGCTCAGTCAATTTGTTTCAGGACATTTGAACATGTCAGACTCATTTTCACGCTTGGCAGCCTGGTCGCGCTTACAGATGCCACGTACACAACGCGCCCTGCAGCAGCTTCCTGATCTTCATGGTGTACGGATGGCCATGAGCATGCATCTGGATATCAAGATGTTGCCACTGGTAGAGGGGCTGCGAGAAAAAGGCGCTGAACTTTACATCACCACCTGCAATCCGACGACGGTTCGTAATGAAGTCGTGGATGCAATGCGCGACTGCGGCACAGAAGTGAACGCCTGGAAAGATATGCCGATGAGTGCCTATCAGGCCGCCATTCAGCAGGCGCTGGCCTGGGAGCCGACCCATCTGTGTGAAATGGGAGCCGACTTCACTTATGAGATTCAGCAGCAACAACGGCAGGTGCCTAACATTATTGCCAGTCTTGAGGCTACAGGATCCGGTGTGAACCGCCTGCAAGGCATACTGCCCACTTACCCGATTTTTAACTGGGACGATCTGCCGGTTAAAGAAGGATTGCACAACCGCCACATGGTCGGACTGACCACCTGGCATGCATTTTTTAATACCACACGACTGAGTCTGCACGAAAAGAAAGTATTGATTGTCGGTTACGGCACCGTTGGTCAGGGCCTGGCTGACAGTGCCCGAGCTTATGGCGGTCAGATCATGGTGGCTGAAGCCGATCCGGCGCGTCGCGTACAGGCTGCCTATGACGGCTGGTTAACGGGTAGCGTAGAAGAGCTCGCCCCGCTGGCCGATGTCATCTGCACGGCGACCGGTGCACATCACGTTGTGCCCTGGTCTGTTTTACAGCAACTGAAAGACGGCTGCTTCTTGCTCAACTCAGGCCACCGGCAGGATGAAATTGAGCATGAGGCCCTTGATGCCTGCCCACATGAGACTGCATTGCCATTGGTTGAGGGGTATACCCTGCCCTCTGGCCATCGGGTCTACCTGATCGCCAATGGCGCCATGGCCAACCTGACTGCAGGCGAAGGAGATAGCCTCAATGCCTTCGACGTGACTCTGGCCGTCATGACAACAGGCATCGGGCATATCGTGGGCGAAGGCAGTCGGGCCTCCGCTGGCGTCTATCTCTTGCCACAGAAAGTGTGGCAACCCGCGCTGTAGTATTGATGGACGGGCTGCGTATCCTCAGTCCGTCCCGTTCAATAAAGCTGCGTCCGCACTCGCTCCGCAATCTGTGACTCGATCTGTTGTATCTCAGACTCGGCGGTGCCGGGTGCAGTTTGTGCCATCAATATTCGACCCAATGAAGGCATGACCTCTCTGGGCACTTGCGACTCCACTGACCACAAAGCCGAGCGAGTAATGGCTTTCGAGCAGTGGAAGTACACTTCCACCACATCGATAACGATCACCGAGCGCGGCAACTTACCCTCATGGGCACATCTTTCCAGTAACGCTGGTGCCACCGAGAGACGAGCATGACCGTTAATCCGCAAACACTCGGCAAAACCCGGAATCAGTAACAGCAAGCCGACGTCTGGGCAGCGGATGACATTCTCCAGACTATCGAGGCGGTTGTTGCCAGGACGATCCGGCAGCAGTAACTGCCGCTCATTTAAAATCTGCATAAACCCGGGGCTGTCACCCCTGGGTGAGCAGTCTACCCCACCACTGCTATCCGTCGTCGCCAGCAGGGCAAAAGGACACAATGCAATAAACTGACTGGCATAGATGTCCAGCTTATCCAGCTGCTTTTTCTTTACCATCTCAGAAGGCATTGCATAGTGGCTCCGCAATGCCTCGATACTGTCGATCCAACCTTCTTCCATAGATTTATTCTCACTCTTATCCATGCGCTCTTACCTATGTACACAGGCCAGTGCAAAGCATGCGTGAAGACATCTTGCAGGCTTAGTCTCGAAGCACCTGCTCCACCCTCACTGTGTCCGCTTCACCATTCGCCTTGATACTTACCAGTACCGCATGTTCATGCACAGGCTCGGGATGAAGGCGGGCTAATAATCGCTGATGTACATGCTCAAACACCTGCACACCGGGCTGCAAGGCTTCCATGGCAATGCTGATAGCGAACTGAAAGCGTAACGCTCTGGTCTCAATCCATATGTTCTGAATATCTGTCTGAATCTGCTGGATCTTGTACTGCGCATCGTCCAGCCCTGCCGGAAATAACATGATGAGCTCGCAGTGCCCGTATCGACCGGCCAGGTCTGTCTCATGAGTATGTTGTCGGATGGTCTGAGCCAGAGCCACTAGCGCCGCCTCTGCAGCACCATTGCCGTAACGAAAACCCAGCTCATCAAAATGCTCAATGCGGCAGATCACTGCAGCAATGACCTGCCCATGTTGCTGCTGCCGTAATAGTTCATATTCAGACATTTCCACCAACCCCCGACGACTAAGCAGGCCGGTCAGGGGGTCGTGAACTGACAGACGCTCATACATGATCCGCAGTTTATCCGTCGCCAGCAGGACAAAACCGAGGCTGCTGCACACCACGGAGCCGCTGAAAGCCATAATGTATGGCTCACGAAACCAGCTTGTATCTGCCACATTACCTGCAGGCGTCAGCAAGCTGATGAGTTCAGCCCACATTCTGACCGTAGCAATCCCGATCGCACCGATGAATGCCGCCAGAATAATGCGCCCTCCGAGTGCCTTGCGAGCTCGTCCATCCGCCAGCAGACAGCGTACAGCCACCGCGTAATAACCTATGGTCAGTATCATCAGCATGGCCACACGAGCAGGTTGATTAGGGAACACCAGCGTCAGGGCAGCGACAGGAATAAAGCTGGTCATGATCTGGCTAACGCACTGCTGCCAAGATGGAAAACGGTGCAACAGGTGGCGCCGAATGGCATGCACCTGCAGAATGACGGTGGCCAGATAGGCTGTATTGGCGAACAGCAACAGCAGGACGGGAGAGACGTCAGGTAGTGACAGTAACGTCACGGCGGTAAAGATAAAGGCCAGACAGGCCAATGCCCAGGTTCCGGTGCCTTTGACTGTGCGCGGCAGCGTCAGACGCAATGAGGCGATGATGATGGTGAGCAGCAGGCAGAGTTGCATCAAGACGAAGATATACGTTCGGTAGTCCATACAGCTCCTCCTGATCGTTGTTGGCACCTGCCAGAAATGGGGATGTGGCACGTCGAACCAGAGAGAACCCGGGCTGGCATTCACTCTGGTTCGCTGCAGTCTTCAACGTAGTAACTAGCCTGACTTAGCCGATTTATTCGCAGCGATCATTCAGTGACTGAAGGCACAGCAAACTCAACCACGTTCAGATCAGACTCATTCGGACGTTTTTTTGCATACCAATATTAGCGAGCACGGCAACACTCCCTGACGATCCAGCGGCTCTCGCATTTCACAGCAGTAAAATCCGCAGTCTGCCAGCGTCTTTATCCAGGAAGCCAGCGTTCTGAAGTACCAGGGTGCCGCACGGGCAAAACGGTTGCTAAGCCCAAGCCAACTACCGGGTCGCCAGCCATCGATATATCGCCCGTCTGGACAGGCGACAACGGGATGGAGCGTTTGTATAACCAGCACTCCCTGCGGTGCCAATAGCTGATAACAAGCCTGAATGGCCTGCACCGTACTGTGTTCGCCCAACAATGAAAAGTTGGCCACAGCCATGTCCAATGACGGCGAGCCAGCCCCGCTCTGCACCATCTGAACAAGCTCGGCATAGCTTGCCTCGATAAACCACCCTCGCCCGCCGCATCGCTGCCGTGCACACTGAACCAGTTCGGTGACAGCATCAGATGCCAGAACATCCATCCCGAGATCAAGGAGCTTTTCACTGAGCCATCCCTCACCACACCCCAGATCAAGAACATGGTGAGGGTGACAGCTTGCAATCACATCCAGAATAGCCTGATTGGTCACCTCTACCCTGGAGCGAATGTCGCCTGCAGCGATAGCTTCAATCCAGGGTTGGGCATTGTCCTGCCATGCGGCAAGGATCTGCTGTTCCGGGTCATCCGCGAACATTCGCTCTTACATCCATAACATCAGTTGATCCAGCCCGGCGCAGGACGGCGCTGGTTAGAAATCATACCGATGACCGCCAGGATGAAAATGGCCAGATTGGTCACTAACGGGTTGAAGGCCTCACTCATCAACGCGGGCGCCACCATCATGACGTCAATCAGTAGTCCCAGCATCAACAGACAGGTAATCAGTAAAGGCCAGGCACTGCGATGAAACAGCAGAATGCAGAACCCCAGTACAATTTCAGCAGCACCTGCCAACTGCACGATCCCCATTCCACCCAGCTGCAGATCGGTCAATCGATGAGCATCGATCAGCATACGCTCAGTTGCATTGTTGTACATCAGCTTGGGAATCAACCCCTGGTAGATGAAGATGATCCCCAGTGTCAATCTCGACCAGAAGTTGATAGCGGCAAGACTTCTATTCATACCCGATAACCCTTTGCTACTGCTCCAAGAGGCACGGCAGGAAAATGACAGACGCAGACCTGCTCATATGGCAGGCCTACTGCATAAAAATCGCTGTTATTCTGCGCGCTGCTTTTGTTATTTGTGTGAATGCATCGCCTCAGGTTTCACATGGAAAGATGAGACGGGTACTGCGTAAGACAGGGGTGTTACGCCTTACTCCAGGGCAACTTCGGTAGTCGATCCAATGACTTGGCATAACGCGCGGCATTATACGTGGTGCCGGATTTCATCACGGTGGTCATCTCATGGGATAACGCCGCAGCAATCAGTCCCATAGCCTGCTCATCGCTATAGCCTTTCTCCCGCAGACGCTTCATTGCTTTGGCAGCCGCAGGCGGTGTGTTGCTTTCTATCTGTCGCGTGACCGTGGCATACAATGCCTGGCGAGCTTTATCAGCCTCACTCATGTACTCAGTTCCTGTCATGGCGTAGCGAACAGTCCCATTCAGCAACCGCCTTGACAGGGCCACATGCCATGGGAGAGTGCCAGCCCGGCTTCAGAGAAATACGAAAGGAGATTTATACAGCGCCGGTGAGGGAAGAGACAAACTTTTTACCGATCGGTTCCGGTTTTTCGCTTCACTCGCACAACCTGCAGGCTTTCAGACGGACTAGCCCGGCCAGACCAACGTAGTGGCTTGCTGTGCGCTCGGTGGATAGTGAATCAGATTATGAATGGCCGCAGCCTCATCATGAAGATTGCGATAGGCATGAGGCTGGTCTGCGGCAAAGCGGATGGCCTCCCCCTTACTCAGTGGATGCCACTGCTCCCCCACCAGCACATCCATCTGGCCTTCAAGCACAATGACATGCTCGACCACCCCTGACGCATGAGCAATCGAGTGATGATCACATCCCGGGGCCAGCAATATATGAAACAGCTCAAATCCCATACGTGGATCAAAGGGAAATACAGCATGCGCATACATGCCAATCTCCACCTCGCTGAACTCCGCTTCGTTGCCTGTTCGTATCAGGGTCTCATTACCACTCACTTGCTGAGCGACATCTAAAAAGCTGGATAACGAGACTCCACAGCCTGCTGCAATCTTCCACAGAGTGACCATGGTCGGGCTTGATTCTCCCCGTTCGATCTGTCCCAGCATGGCCTTACTGACACCGGTCTCACTGCTGCAACGGTCCAGACTCCAGCCCAGTTGCTGGCGCAACGTCTTCAGATACTGACCAATATTGATATTGACCGACAGTGCTGGATCCGCTGTTTGATTATTCGTCACTTGCCCTACCTGTCTGTGCCACCACACCTGTCATCTCTCAAAAGCCGCTTGTACGCTATAACGCACAAATGATAGCATTCCCTTCGTGCGTTATTGCGCACAGAGCACATACAATAACAAGGTATGGTTTGAGTCAACCTGTACCTGAAGAAGACCTCGTCGATGGATGCCCCCATGTTCAAGTCACTCTCCCTGACCACAGTGGTCGCAGGCTTTATTGCTGTCCTGGTAGGCTTTACCAGTTCAGCCGTCATTATTTTTCAGGCAGCCAGTGCCGCTGGCGCCTCCCCGGCAGAAGTCAGCTCCTGGCTGGCCGCACTGGGCATTGGCATGGGCGTCACCTCCATTGGCCTGTCCCTTCGTTATCGCATGCCGGTACTGACCGCCTGGTCCACACCCGGCGCAGCCCTGCTGGTTACCAGTCTGGCCGGCGTGCCGATGAGTGCAGCCATTGGTGCCTTTGTATTTTCTGCCATACTGATCACGCTCTGCGGCGTAACCGGCCTGTTTGAAAAGATGATGGACCGTATTCCCAAAGGGCTGGCTGCCGCCATGCTGGCCGGCGTCCTGGTACATTTCGGTTTGAATGTTTTCAGTGCCATGCAGACCCAGCTGCTGCTGGCATTAGCGATGTTTGTGACCTACCTGATCGCCAAACGCGTGACACCACGCTATGCCATTATTCTGGTGCTGGCGATTGGAGTGATCATTGCGGGTGCCAAAGGCCTGCTGCACTTCGATAACGTCACGCTGGCCGTGGCTCAGCCAGTATGGACAACCCCTACTTTTGACCTCACTACACTGATAGGTGTGGGTATTCCACTCTTTGTTGTAACCATGGCGTCACAGAACGTCCCCGGCGTCGCTGTTATCCGTGCTTCAGGTTACAACATGCCCATTTCGCCGCTGATCACCTGGACAGGTATCGCATCACTGGTATTGGCCCCCTTTGGTGGTTATGCCCTCAACCTGGCTGCCATCACTGCGGCCATCTGCATGGGAAAAGAGGCACATGAGCAGCCGGAAAAACGCTATATGGCTTCGATCTGGGCAGGCTTCTTCTATCTGATTACCGGTGTATTTGCCGCCACTATCGCCGGGCTGTTTGCGGCCTTCCCCAAAGAACTGGTACTGACCATAGCCGGTCTGGCACTGTTCACCACCATCAGTAACAGCATGGCCATGGCTATGCACGATGATCGTCAGCGCGAACCGGCACTGATCACCTTCCTGATTACGGCATCAGGACTCACCCTGTTTGGTATTGGTTCTGCGTTCTGGGGCCTGATTGGCGGGGTGCTGGCCATGCTGGTACTGAACTGGGGAAAGCGCTGACAGGTTGGGTGGTGCTATTGAGCACGAAGAGAAACAGGTGACGTTCTTCAGGAAGGAAGTGAATAAAAAATGCGCGGTCAAAAGACCGCGCAATGGCACAAATGCCAGGCAAGATTGTTGCTGTACACCTTCGGCAATCCCTTTGCCGACAACGCCTACGTTGAAAACTCACTGCCGACGTGCAGTTTGTGAGCCTGGTGCGCGTCGACGGTGAATCCTTTCATCTGCTCAGGCAGAGAGCTGAGCAGATATTAGCTGAGGTGCTCTGAATCAGAGCACTGTGATGAACTCAGAAGAAGCCCAGTGGATTGATGTCATAACTGATCAGCAGGTTTTTGGTCTGCTGATAGTGATCAAGCATCATCTTATGGGTTTCACGACCGATACCGGATTTCTTGTAGCCACCGAATGCAGCATGCGCGGGATACATGTGATAGCAGTTGGTCCATACCCGACCGGCCTGAATACCACGTCCCATGCGATACGCGCGGTTGATGTCACGCGTCCACACCCCGGCGCCCAGGCCAAACTGGGTGTCATTGGCAATGGCCAGTGCCTCTTCCTCAGTCTTGAAGGTTGTTACCCCGATCACAGGCCCGAAGATCTCTTCCTGGAACACCCGCATATCGTTGGTGCCTTTCAACAGCGTGGGCTGGATGTAGTACCCGGTAGCCAGATCACTCTGCAGTTGCTCAACACCGCCGCCCATCAGGAACTCAGCCCCTTCGTTACGGGCAATTTCCATGTAGGACATGATTTTGTCGAACTGCTGCTGAGATGCCTGAGCACCCACCTGCGTTTCGGTATCCAGTGGATTGCCACGCTTGATGTTTTTGGCGCGCGCGATGACACGCTCCATAAAGGCGTCGTAGATCGATTCCTGTATCAATGCACGTGACGGACAGGTGCAGACTTCACCCTGGTTGAAGAAGCCCAGAATCAGGCCTTCTGCTGCCTTCTCGATGAAAGCTGGCTCAGCCTGCATGATGTCTTCAAAGTAGATATTGGGTGACTTGCCGCCCAGCTCTACCGTGGAGGGAATGATGTTCTCGGAAGCACACTTGAGAATATGAGAGCCCACCGGGGTTGAACCCGTGAAGGCAATCTTGGCAATACGTTTGCTGGTTGCCAGTGCTTCACCGGCTTCCTTACCAAAGCCGTTGACGATATTCAGCACACCAGCTGGCAACAAATCCTGGATCAGTTCAGCCAGCACCAGAATGGAAGCAGGCGTCTGCTCGGCGGGTTTCAGTACCACGCAGTTACCTGCCGCCAGCGCAGGCGCCAGTTTCCAGGCGGCCATCAGAATGGGGAAGTTCCAGGGAATGATCTGCCCGACAACACCCAGTGGCTCATGGAAATGATAGCTGGCGGTGTTGGCGTCAATGTCAGCGGTCGAACCTTCCTGCGCACGGATACAGCCGGCGAAGTAACGGAAATGATCGACGGCCAGCGGAATATCGGCAGCCAGGGTTTCACGCACGGCCTTGCCGTTGTCCCAGGTTTCAGCAACGGCCAGCTTTTCCAGATTCTGCTCCAGACGATCAGCGATTTTCAGCAGCATGTTGGAGCGTTCAGTCACGGAAGTACGACCCCATGCAGGAGCAGCAGCGTGAGCAGCATCAAGAGCCTTGTCGATATCTTCGGCGGAGGAACGGGGAATTTCGCAGATGGCCTGGCCATTGACCGGAGAGGTATTGGTGAAGTACTGGCCCTTGACAGGTTCAACCCACTTGCCGCCGATAAAGTTACCGTAGCGCTCTTTGAATTGAATGACGGAGCCTGCTTGTCCTGGTTGTGCATAGATCATGGTCAGTGCCTCGCTTTTATTTATCTTGTTTTGAACACGGATTTGCTTGGACAGACTGATCATAGGAGCCGCTCTGGCACCCTTGTATGCTGCATTGGAAGGGAAAAATTAGTACTTTAGTACTGCTTTTTTCGATTCAAGCCGTACTGAGCATGGAATCAGCGGAATTTACCCGGCGCTGGACCTTGGTCGCATTGGCAGTTACGTATTGCCTCGTTCTAATTAACCGGCTTAAATGCCCGGCAGCCATCACCAAGTCACCCACCGATAACAACAATTAAGGTCACAATCCATGTTCAAGATTCTGGTAGCAGATGACCACCCATTGTTCCGCGAAGCCATTTGCAGCGTGATCAGCGATGGTTTTCCGGGCAGTACCGTACTGGAGAGTGCTGATCTGGATAGCACCGTTGTGATGGCTCAGCAACACGACGATCTTGACCTGATATTGCTCGACCTCAATATGCCCGGCATGAATGGCCTCAGCGGGCTGATCAGCCTGCGAAATGAATTACCGGACATTCCTACTGTTATCGTCTCCGCCGAAGAAGACAAGCATATCGTCCTGCAGGCGATTACCTACGGTGCGGTTGGCTTTATTACCAAATCCCTGCCACGTCCTCAGATGCGCGAAGCCATCGGGCAGATACTGGACGGTAATGTCTATTTACCCGCCGATATTATCCGCACCCAGCGTACAGCCCCCAATAAGCGCGAAGACGCACAGATTGACCCGACCCTGCTACAGGCATTGACACGCAAGCAACTGCAGGTGCTCGAACACATGGCGAAAGGGGAATCCAATAAGCAGATTGCCTACAATCTGGATATTGCAGAAACCACGGTCAAAGCCCATGTCTCTGCCATATTGCGCAAACTCGGGGTACATAACCGGGTACAGGCAATTCTTTCGACCAGCGATATCGACTTCAGCGATTACCTGCGTCGCTAACAGTTGCAACGGCCACTCCCGATCAGCCAGAACTTCGCTGTGCAACCCCTATTTGTATCACTCCATTGCAATGATCGACGGTATCCACCCGATCAGTCACAACCTCTCACTGAACAATACTTATCATCAAACAGTGATTAATCCGTCACACAGGTGATGGATCATACTCCTGTCAGGGTTTGGGGTGCGGCCAGCTCACGGCTGTACCATTCGGCAAAGCAACCATCAGCCTGACATCATCACTATCGACAGATGGCGCGAAAGTTGCTCAGGACTGCCTGATAGGTCCCTATCTATAACAACCGAACCCACTCGTGATCTGAATGAGAGGGAGTTCCCAAGATGCGTAAGATAAAAGTCGCTGCAACTGCTGCCATTCTGACCACCTCAACGCTGGTCATGGCGGCCTCTCAGGGTATGTCGCCGCATAGCTCTCTGCTTGAGCAATGTGCGTCTGCACTGACAACTATGGATATTCAGGCCCGATTGTGGATGGCGAACGAGATTCCGGCCCACCGCATCAGCGTCACCACAAATGGGCGCGTGGTCACTCTGGCGGGTGAAGTAAGCTCCAAAACAGCGCAGGACAAAGCGATCCGTATCGCTACGCTGGCCAGAGATGTTGACCGGGTGATCGACAACCTGCAGGTCACCTCACTGTGAGGCGACCTGACTGCCAAACAGCTGCAGTAATGCCATTTTGAGCTTCAGTGGTTTCACTGGCTTGTGCATCAGCAGATAACCCTGTTGTTTAATCTGCTGTTTCAGCTCCAGACTGTAATTGGCCGTAATCATCAGCACGGGTAGCGCGGTAGTACGCGCTGCATTGATGTGCTCTACCACGTCCAGCCCTGTCGCCGTTTCGTTATCCAGATGGTAATCCGCAATCAGCAGCGCTGCCTGATCCTCAGTAATATCGACCTGGCGATGAAGATCAGCCAGAGAGGTCGCACTGATGACCTGGCATCCCCACTTCTCAAGTAATGTTGTCATTGCTTCGCAGATGGCATGATCGTTATCCACCAGCCAGATGGGAGCCCATCCCAGATCAATATTCCCCGGCTGTGGCAGGCTGTCTCGGGTACTGGCACCAGCAGGCACCTGATCCGGCGCCAGTGGAATCGACACTGAGAACGTTGAGCCGCGACCGGGACGCGATGTCACCTTGACCTCATAGCCCAGCATCCGTGCAATCTTGTCAACAATGGCTAACCCCAGACCCAAACCGCGATCCTGACGATGAGCAGGTGGATTGACGCGACGGAACTCCTGGAAAATTTCCTCCTGCTTGTCAGCGGGAATCCCCATGCCCGTGTCCCACACCTCAATACAGACCTTGCCCCGACGCATACGACAACCCAGCAGGATGCCGCCGTGTGGTGTATAACGCACCGCGTTGCTGAGCAGATTGCGCAGAATACGCGATAACAACTGCGGATCTGAGCTGACCTGCACCGCCAGAGGATGACAGCGAAAGTCCAGCCCCTCGGCTCCCGCTACCTGACGAAATTCGGTCGCCAGCACCGTCAGCAGATCGCGTAAGTCGAAGCTGACAATTTCGGCATGCATGACCCCTGCATCCAGTTTGGAAATATCGACCAGTGTCCCCAGCAGCGCCTCCACATCTTCAAGGGCGTGATTGATACTCTTCGCCAGATTACCCTGCTGCTCACTGACCTGCGCTTCCAGCAAAGCCCCGGTGAACAGGCGTGCAGCATTGAGAGGCTGCAGCAAATCGTGACTGACTGCCGCGAGGAATTTGGTTTTGGAAAGATTGGCCCGCTCCGCTTCCTGCTTGGCTTCCAGCATGCGTTGCTGGCTGCGCTGACGCTCGGTGACCTCGTCGCGCAATTGGGCATTTAGGGTCGACAGCTCCTGTGTCCGCTCCTCAACCCGGGCTTCGAGACTCTGGTAAGCGAGCTGCAATGCTTCAGCATGTTTGCGCCGCTCGGTGATGTCCCTGATAAGCACGAAAATCCCCATCACCTTTGCCTTCTGCCCGGAAGACCCTGCCATAGCATCAGTGCCTGGCTGGCTGGCAAAGTTGGGCACATAAGTGCGCAGCAGATAGCGCTCCTGCCCACTGGCATTGGTTTCAGGAAATTCGAACGTCACTGTACGCCCGGCAAATGCCTGCTCGATATAAGGCTGCAGGCGCGAATACTGCTGACGCCGGTGCATTTTGACCAGGGTATTGCCGATAGCACTGCCCCGCTGCCAGCCGTACCAGTCGTCATAGCCACGGTTAGTGAAGGTGTACCGCAGGTCGTCACCCACATAGGCAATCAGTGCCGGAATCTGATCAGTGATCTGTCTTACCCAACGCTCACTCTCCTTCAGTGTCTCGGCATAGTGATAGCGCTCAGTGATATCAGTGAAGGTATTGACGACCCCACCGCTCGGCATCGCATGGCTGCGAACCTCCAGCACCTTGCCATTTAACAGCCTTTGTTCATAAGCACTGCCACCCAGCAACTTACGATCTTTGCTGTCACTGCCCTGCCCCAGCTCGGTGGCGGCCAGCACCTCTGCCAGACGCATGTGGGGCTGTGCCTGGCTAACCCCGGTCAGGGCCAGAAAACGACCATTCCATAACTCCAGAAAACCATCGGCATTCACCACGGCCACACCCTGAGACAGACTGTTGACCGTGTTCTGCAGCAAGCGGGTTTTCTGCGCCAGCGCCTGTTCACGCAGAGCTTGCTCTGAGGCTTTCAGCTCGGTGATGTCGGTATAGAGCATGACCTGCCCCCCTTCGCGCGTGGGGCGCTCACTGGCCTGAACCCACTGCCCGGAACGGAGACGATACAGTGTCGTCCCTGCGCCCTGCCCTGAGCGCTCCTCCATCACCATGCCTGAACGACTGGCCTTCTGCCGGAACTGCTGCAAGGTGGTGCCAAGCCCTACCGATATACCCGCTTCGGTACAGAAGTCGGTGAAATGGCTATTGAATTGCACAATGCGCTGCTGCTGATCAAACAGCACAAAGGCATCAGAAATACTCTCGATGGCATCCACCAGACGCTGATTGGCGGTTTCGGTCTTTTCCCGCGCCTCGCGCAGCAGGAAATTGCTGGCCTTTAGCTCTGCCATGGCCTGATTGAGCGCATCGGTCCGCTCCCTCACCTGCTCTGCCAGCGTGATGGAATGCTGGAATGCGGCGTAAGGGTCAGGCCGGTCAGGGCTGTTGGCTTCGACCCGCTCGATCAGGGCCGCGCAAATACGCCGCAGCTTGCGATTCTCCTCCTGCAGCTGCTGCATGTGAGTAAAGTTATCATCCTGTTGCTGACAAAACTGCAGGGGCAGTAGCGGATCGCCCGGGCTGTCGCCTGCCATCTGCCCGTCAGATAAATCATGAGCCGGTAAATAGGTTTCAGAGGGCATCGCTGCGGCAGTACCTTCCTATAATGACGCCGGTGAACGTCTGGTTGATATGCATCCCGTTGAACTGCTCTCCGTAGGAGTTGAAGCCAATCACCCGGTTGTCACGCAACAAGGTGGATGTCGCCTCCGTTTGCTCCAACTCTTCCAGCTCAAGACGGCGCAAAAAACAGTCGCAACCGATGATGACCTGCGGTTGTCCCAGCTGCTGATAGCGTTCTGTCAGTGCCAGACGCAAATCTTCCATCAGGTCTCCCGGCTGCATGGCAGTCATGACAATGCCGTTCTCGACCGCACAGTAAAACGTCATGCTGTAATCTGCATTGATCCGCTGGATAGAACGCACGTAATACTGATCGTGATAGCGCACCGCCAGCGGATGCTGGGCAAATACATGCATGTCGAGTTCATTGACGTTCTTGCCCACCAGTCGGGCATACGCCAGTGCGGCAGGTTCTGCATTAAGTTCATAGACGGTGCGCGAATCACGATCTGCTGCCGTCACAACCAGCTTCTCGTGGCGCGGGCGAACGTGATGAGTGGTGAAGACGTCAAAATCCAGCGGTGTATTGATCATTACAATCACCGCTGCTGCACTATGAAACGCTCCCTCACTGTAGACGTGGGTATTGGTCAGGTGATTGTCATCTCCGGCGGAGCCGCCGAAATGAGGAATACTTCCCAGAGCAGAACAAAGTGTGGACAACACCAGTTCTTCCCGGCTGGAAAGCCCATCCAGTAACGTCAGGGCAAAGGTATGGCCGCGTACCGGAGCCAATGCCGACTCGCGGCAATGATCCAGCAGATCCTCCACTACATGCTGGGCACGGGTCAGGTCAAACTCATCCAGACAGGTCACCAGTGCCTGATCCACCGCAAACGCCCGTCGGTCAAACCCCACCGCCACGATGCAGCCACGTCCATATCCCTGAGGCGTAATCTCGCCTGCGGTCGTGCAACCTGCGACAGGCGTATCACCAAATGCCAGACTGAGCGCCGTGCCCAGACGGTCCAGGTCATACTCTGCAGAACAAAAAAACAGCACGAACCCCAGATGCTCATGCATCAGTTGATCAGCCAGAGAGAAAGCAGCCAGGTGAGGGTCGACGGCGTCGGAGCTGGCCGTCAGGACAGCGTGACTGTAAAGATCTATCGCAGCGTTCATTGCAACTACCCGCTTAAGCTTATCGTTATAGGCTTCTATGCAAAGTTGACGAAGCAGGTCTGAGTCTACGCTGACAGAGAGTGAAATTCAGCCGCCATCAGTAGTACGACTAAAGGAGGTGTTCAATCAACCGGGGAGTAAGGGGAAGTGGAGAACTACGAGTGAAGGCGTATTCAGAAGACGTCGGATAGAAAGCCGATGGGTAGAAAGACGATGGATAGATCAGATGGAACGGAGTCAGCACAGCGTCCACCTATGCTTTAGCTGTCAGCCTCTCGGGTGAGGCTGACAGCGGCATCCGTTATCAGTGACGCTCGGCCCAGTCCTCAAGTTTGTGGGTCAATAAATGAAAGTAATTCTGGTATGTCTGGGGATCCTGAAACTTGATGTTCTCAAGCGTCTCGCGAATGCTGTGCTTCGCATCATCAAACATAGCCAGATTCCCAGCCCGTCTGGCTTCGTTCATACGAGCCATCTGACGCACAATCAGGGATTCACCTATTGTTAGGTTCATCGATCATCTCCTTTTGAATCGTTACAACCATTGCCCTCGCCAACTTATCGGTTTTGGCGAGGCTCGTAATGCTATGCCCTACCTGCAGACGGTTTCAATGGATCATTCTTCATTTGAAACCTATTGTCGTTGAAATAAAACAGATGAAACCTGCTGGTAAAGCCGTCATAACCGGCTACTGGCCGGCAATACTCTTCACACCCTCATAGACAAACTGAATAGCCAGAGCAGCCAGAATCACACCCAGAAAGCGGCGAAGGATTTCATCGCCCGTGCGCCCTATGACTGTCTTTACATAACGAGACAGCAACATCAGTGCCAACGTAATGAAACTGATGGTCAGAATCGCAGCCAGCACGCCCAGATTGACGGCGTTATCCGCCGAACGGGAGAACAACAGGATAGCCAGCGTCAGCGAGCCAGGCCCCGCCAGTAGTGGGATGGACATAGGAAAGACCGAGATATCCTTGCGTTCGGACTGCTGCGCGTACTCGATGTCCTTGGTGATCATATTGAACGCGGTATAGAACAACAGCAGCCCGCCTGAGATGCGCAGGGCGTGAATACTGATACCAAGATGGTGCAACAACCCCTCGCCATAGTGGCCAAAGATCAGCAGCAGTAAGGTACTGATCAGGGTCGACTTGAGCGCCATGCGCACGCGGTGTTTCATATCATCGGCTGGAATCAGCGAATGAAAGATCAGTGCAGCACCGATGGGGTCAATAATGACGAACAGAGCAGTCAACGCATTGAGGTAAGTAGGCAGGTCCATTTCAATCTTCACAGCAAAAGATGCGCCGCACCGGAAGGTGCAAGTATGGCAAGGCGGCGCGCATTATAGGAGCTGACATCGAGACTGCCTACCACGATAGACATATTTTCCCTTCGCCATACTCATCTCTGCCCTGAAACGTGTACAGGTCACTAACCACGCAAATGCACATGAGGCAGCAGCTCCTGCCAGCCCCCCACATCGCGACAGAAGCTGGCGATTTCCTTTTCAAAGAAATGTCGCTGATCTGCCTGCCAGTCCATGCGGGTGATACGCACTTCAGCCGCCTCATGCTGACCGAGAAAATCAATCACATTGAAGGAGTTCGGTGCGCCGATACGGATGCGTGACGACATGCAGGTCCCGGCCAGTGCTATGACCAGTGGCAACTGATGACTCGGATAACGATGCTGGCTGGTGCGCATCAGCGGATCATGGATATGGCCACTCAGTACCAGATCAACGCCATACTGGCTCAGCGTCGCCAGGATCGCCTCGGCATTGTGAATCAGGTTTGGCTCATCCTGCCTGCGTCGACAGTCCAGCGGATGGTGAAATACCGCAACGGTGACTGTCGGGGCGCTGCCTGTCCGCTGCGTCTGCTCCACATGCTGTTGCAACTGGCGTTTCAGGTCGCCCAACGGAATCTCACCGTCCTTGTGCCGCCATCGCGGGGCAGAGTTTATCCCGACCACACTGACCGGCCCCAGACAGAGGTGTGGCGCTAGTGTGTTACCCTGCATGCGGTAGTTGCGATACGGCCAGCAGCAGCGGGCAAGCAGGTCAAACAAGGGAATATCATGATTGCCGGGGACCACCAGTGCGGGCAGTGACAGCTGAGTCAGGAAGTCATGAGCCCGGCGGAACTGCTCCCGGCGCGCTCGCTGGGTGATATCCCCCGACAGTACGACGCCATCGGCATGCAATGCTGCAATCTGCTGAGCCAGCGCTGCCTCAACAGCAGGCTGCTCGGTACCAAAATGGGGGTCTGAGATATGAACAATGCGCACCATCTCATTGCTTCTCCATATCCGTCAGACTGCCTCCTTCCCACAAGACCGCCCCCTCCTGCCGCGGTAACTCTCTGGCCAGTACTTCATCAATACTCGGAGGAATGCTAACGAGCTCTGCCAGCGCTATTTCCTGTTCCTGAGGTTGCAGCTGCCGGGGAACGATAAGCTCAATCGCCCGATGCCGAATGCCGTAGCGCAGTGGCGTGGGCATTTTCAGGCGCTCCCCGTCCATCACCACTTCCATATGTTTACGCCGACAGCCGATCACCATTTGCCCGGCACAAAATCCTTCAAGATTGTCGTCATCTCGCAGGCGTCGCATCAAACCATGCAGACTGAGCCGCAGCAGTCCCCATTTTGAAGGGGGACGCATGACAACCACCGCCAGTTTGTGATCCAGCGCACAATGGGCGACATCGAGCGATACATCGTGCAACTGCAGCGCATTAATACCGACAAAGACCATCGGGGTGCGCAGACGTTTTCTGCGTTCGGCAGTGCCCATTTCCAGATCCAGACTGGGAGAACCGCGCAGTAACGTCAGCAAGGTGGAAATCGTCGCGACCCAGCGGTTGCGGCCCCACCGGGAAGTATGGCGTTCACGCGCCCGAATCAAACGACTGTAAAGTCCAAAGCTGGAGTTGATGACAAATGCCTGTCCGTTGATATCGCCAATGTCGATGGCTTTCAGGCGGCCTGACAGGACAGTTTCAAAGGCCTGTTCAAAATCTTCCGGAATGGCGTGGTTACGGGCAAAGAAGTTGAACGTACCGATAGGTATGACACCCAGTGGAATACCTGCGCCGGATATTTCCTGAACGACGGAACGAATGGTGCCGTCACCGCCTGCCGCGACGATCACACCACCCTCCTCCCGCGCAGCGTCCAGTGCCTCTCGGGCCTTGTCTGGCAGAAAGCGTGGATGCTCTGGCAGATGTAATCGCAACGGGCGCTGATCTCGCTCACACAGGCGCCGCGCAATCGCGACCAGCACATCTCGTGCGCCACGGCCAGACTTGCCGTTAGCGACCAGATGCACCGGCGCTTTGCTGAGCTGCTCATCACTGTAGGAAGAAGAAACGACGGACTGACTACGGTTATGTCTGGACACTTCCGGTTGTGACAACGACATGGACGACACTCCTGATCATCGGTTGGTACTCTGCTATGTGGGGTTCAAATCCTGTCGATACAGCAGGCTTTGCCCAGACTGCAAACGCCTGAGATTTTCTGAAACACCCTGATAGATCCCCTCCAGCGAAATATCGGTGACGCCGCCAATATGCGGGGTCGCCAGCAGGTTGCAGTCAAAGATGGGGTCATTGGCATCAGGCGGCTCCTGCCAGAACACATCCAGCCCGGCACCAGCAAGTCGCCCGCTGCTCAGCGCCTGATGCAGCACGTCACGCTCAACAAGACCACCACGCCCCAGATTGATCAGAAACGCTCCCGGTTTGAATAACTCGACAGTGCGCTCATTGATCAGGCCATGTGTAGCATCATTGTCAGGCAGACTGAAAACAACGAAGTCCGCTTCTGCGAGTAGTTCCGGCAGATCATCCATCCCCGCCACCCAGTCCAGACCAAGCTGCTGGGCCAAACCGGTATCAGGTTGACGCTTGACCCCAATCAGGCGCGTGCCAAACCCTGCGAGCCTGACCGCCAGCGCCTTGCCGATTCCACCTAACCCGACCAGACCTACCGTCTTGCCTTTCAGACTGAGCCCCATAGGGCGCCCAAGGCGGCCTTCCTGCAGATGCTGCCCGATCACCCGGGCGTTGCGTGCTAACCCGAGCATAAGATAAATACCTAACTCAGCGACCGAGTCTGCATTACCTGACACATCCGTAGGCACATTACATACTGCGATACCACGTTCGCGGGCGACGCTCATATCCACCCCTTCCAGTCCGGCGCCCATTTGCTGGATCAACTGCAGTCGATCAGCACTTTGCAGCACCTGCGATGAAACTTCACTCATGGTGGGTATCAGCACATCGAATCCCTGCAATGTCGCTATGCGGAAGTCTCCGCTGGCGACAAATTCCAGTTCGAGGTGCGCAGTACGAAGCTTGGCGAGCATACCGCCCCAGGCGTTTTCCGGTGCGGCAAACAAAATTCTCATGGTGTTGCTTATTCCCTGTTATCCCACTCAGAACCCATCAACATCAGGTGATTACCCGCAATTAATTAACGACTGAGTTTCCATTAATGCTCTTTTTTAGGTTAATCCCCAACACTAGACTCAATGGGATCCAAATCTCTACCCGACCAAAGTATTGAAAGCCGGTTTTATCTGACCACGATGTGGAGATAAAACCCGCGACCATCAACAACCGCATGATGTCTTAAGGCACGGGTGCAGATGTTGGGGGCAGGTAGAGTCAGACTGTTCAGATGAGATGCGACCATGGCCACAGATAACTCCAGCACTACACCGATGCCGACTATTTTCATCCCCCACGGTGGTGGCCCCTGTTTTTTCATGGAGCCTCCCTTTGGCCCCAAAGACATGTGGGACAAGATGGGGAATTACCTGCGCAGCATCGTCGCTTCCCTGCCCCGTCGCCCCAAAGCCGTACTGGCAGTGTCAGCTCACTGGGAATGCCCACGTCCGACAGTGATGACCTCACCAGCGCCTTCCATGCTGTTTGACTACTATGGCTTTCCTGAACACACCTACCGCCTTGAATACCCGGCCCCCGGCTCACCTGAACTGGCGGCCAGAGTTCAGCAGCTGCTGGCTGATGCAGGAATTACCTCTGACAGTGATAATGAGCGCGGCTTTGACCATGGTGTCTTCGTACCCTTTCTGCTGATGCTACCTGACGCGGACATCCCGGTGGTCCAGCTGTCATTACAGCGCGGGCTTGACCCCAAACAGCACCTGCTGATTGGCAAGGCACTGGCTTCACTGCGTGATGAGGATGTGCTGATCGTCGGTAGTGGCCTGAGCTACCACAATCTGCGGCACTTCTTCGCAGATATCTACCAAATGGATCCAGCCGCGCAGGCGTTCGACAACTGGCTGAACGACACGGTGTGTCATCCCAACCCAATAGAGCGGAATCAGCGCCTGATCAACTGGAGCTCTGCACCGGGTAGTCGCAGCTGTCATCCACGTGAAGAGCATCTGCTACCTCTTATGGTGGCAGCGGGTGCCGCAGATGCCGATCCGGGCAGCCGCCCCTACAATGATCACGTCATGGGCAAAGCGGTATCAGGCTTCCAGTTTGGCTGAGCGGATATAGACCTTCTGGGCCTTGACGGCAGCTGACAATTTCGCCAGACTGCTCGGCACCTGACACAGCCGTCACCGTTCGGCATGTCGACACTGATTTTGGACTGGATTCCCATGACTTTCTGCTCTAAACGCAAACAGCTCAAACGTAAGGTAGCGTTCAAACGCTAACTTGTTTGGTTGTTTGCGGGTAAGAGCGGATTAAACGAAATCCAGCAACAAAAAGCCCCGGTAGCCAAACAGGCGCTACCGGGGCTTTTTGGTTTCCAGCGTCTGCGAATCTACCGCAAATTAAAAACATGACCTGTTGAGGACACATTATGTTCCGGGGATCGATTACCGCACTTGTTACGCCCTTCCGCGATGGCCAGCTGGATGAGGCGGCGCTGCGCAAGATGGTTCGTTTCCAGATAGAACAAGGCAGCCATGGACTGGTACCTGTCGGCACCACCGGTGAATCACCCACACTGAGCGAAGAAGAGCACAAGCGGGTCATTGAAATCACCGTTGAGGAATGTGCAGGTCAGATCCCGGTTATCGCTGGCGCCGGTTCCAACAACCCCATCGAAGCGATCAAATATTCTCTGCATGCGCAGCAGGCTGGCGCTGATGCCACTCTGCATGTGGCAGGCTACTACAACCGCCCTAATCAGGAAGGTCTGTACCAGCACTTCAAGATGGTACACGACGCTACTGAACTGCCCATCATTCTCTATAACATTCCTCCACGCACCATCGTTGGTCTGGATGTTGACACCATGGCACGTCTGGCCGAACTGCCCCGCGTGGTAGGTGTGAAGGATGCAACAGGTGACGTGACCCGCATCCTGACTGAGCGTCAGCGCATCACCAAACCTTTCAGCTACCTGTCCGGTGACGATATCGCTTCTGTAGCCTACAGCGTCGGCGGCGGCCACGGTTGCATTTCCGTTACTTCCAACGTTGCCCCTGCTCTGGTTTCCCAGCTGCACGAGCTGTGCCTGAATGGCGACTACGCAGCCGCCAAAGCCCTGCAGGACCGTCTGGTGCCCCTGCATAAAGCGCTGTTCCTGGAGCCCAACCCTGCAGGCGCCAAATACGCCGCGTCACTGCTGGGTCTGTGCAGTGAAGAATGCCGTCTGCCAGTGGTTGCCCTGAGCGACGCCAGCAAGGCTGCCATTCGCAGCGCCATGGAAGCACTGGAGCTGATCTGATCAGCCCGATCATTTGCTAAGCACCTTTAGCAAATAGCCGAAAAACAAGAGCGGGCCTGAATGGCCCGCTCTTGTTTTATCTGCACTCACAACTTTTAAGGATAGATGGGCTCAGGCCATATCAACCTCTGCCTGAACACGGGATGCTGTCATTCTCCAGCGCATCACATCGACGATCAGAAAAGCCAGCAGGCTCACGCCCATTACCGGCAGACACCAGCCCAAACCTGTAGCAATCAGTACGACTGCCGTCCGCCAGCCGCCATTCAGGCGTTGCCAGGCATGAGTCAGTGTTTGCGCGGTCACCCCCGCCTGTGGACGTCGACGCCACCACATGCGATACCCCAGCACAATCATCACCGCCAGAGCCAAACCAAAGGCCGCCAGCAGCAGCTGGTTAGGCAGGCCAAACAGGATGCCCATATGGGCATCGATGCCCCAGCGAATCAGTTTGGGAAGCAATGAGAAAGTGGCAAAGTCTGCCCGGCTGGTAATCGCCAGACTGCTGCCATCAATAGCAATGGTATCCACCTGCGTCGGCCAGGAGCGATCGACTTCACGTACCATCCAGGCTTGATCGGCGGCCTTGGGAGGGCGAATTTCGATTTTGGCGGCATCTATACCGCCATCCCGCGCTACCTTGAGGATGGTATCGAACATCGCAGGATCAGCCAGGCTGACCATCGGGGCCGCTGCCTGCATCTGATGATCAGCATGCTCACCCATTGGCATGGCTCCGGCGCCTTCCAGCTGCAAGGATACGGAAGGAGTCACCCAGCCAAACTCGGAGCGTAGAGCGTCGATTCGATCCCCCGCCCATTTGGACCAGGTCAAACCTGTTGCAGAGAAAAACAGCAGCCCCAAGCCGATCCACAGCCCGGTCAGACCATGCAGGCGACGATGACGCAGGTAGCCATTGCGTTTGGCCACTTCGCTGCGGTTCTTGTTGCCGCCCGTCAGCCACAGCGCGAACCCTCCCAGCGCCGCGATCCACAGCCAGGACGCCGCCAGCTCACTGTAATTACGACCGACATCACCGAGCAGCAAATGGCGATGCATATAGTCAATTTTGCTGCGCAGCGGCAGCACTCCACTGGTGCCGTAAACCACCAGATCGCCTTTGACGGCCAGCGTAATCGGGTCAACGAAAATGGCCCGACTTTCCGACTCACCCAACCCTGGCTCACTGAACATGACCCGTGTGGTGGCATGGGCGTCAGGTGCAGGCCGCACGGCAAACAGTTTGCCCTGCCCCGCCATTGCCGCCTGCGCCACTTCGATTTGCTCTGCCAGTGAATGAGCGGGGCCAGTTGCGGTGGTGGTCAGTTGATCCTTATACAGCCAGTCCTCCAGCTGCGGGGTCAGTACATAGGCCGTACCAGTCAACGCTGCGGCCAGAATAAAGGGCCCGACAAATAATCCAATGTAGAAATGCAGACGGGTAATCAATGCCAGTAAAGCAGCTGCCTGACTGACCTGAGAACGATTGATAGATGACATCTGATTTACCTGTATCAACCCACGTTACGACGGTAACAGCAGGACAGGACGATGATCACAGGCTGCCAGTACAGCCTGCCGCCGAGTTTAGAACCTGTTAACGATCTCGCGAGCGATAGCCAGTCAGAGCGAAAAGCGCTGAGGAAGCGACGTTTACTGGTGGTAAATGAGCATCCCTAAAGGCTGTTCAACGCCGTGTGACTGACACGCCGCAGATCGTAAGCACGTTCTCAGATGGAGAACCCGGCAGCAGGCGGCGCACGGGAATTAGCATGGGAATAGCAGCGACAGGAAGGTGGCTGCCAGCATGACGGACACTCTGGCGCGACGACTGCACCGCGCACAGCACCGGCAAACGGCAGCTCATCCAGCAAGCCGGAGAGATGTGCCAGCAACGTACAGTAGCCACATGCATCATGCACACCGGTCACCGGTGTATCTGCATGCGTGTGCCGCTGCTCTGCACCAGACACTGCAGCGACGTGACACAGGGCCGTATCTGCAAACCCGGCCGCAGAATAGGAAGCGGCATTGAGCTGAGCGCCAACCGGTGCCAGATACAACATCAACATCGACAACAACGCTAACCAGGCGGGAGCCCGGCGCATGTGGCGATGCTGATTGAAGGTTGTCTGATACATGGGTGCTCTCAGAAATGCAGGCGCGCATTCTAGCGACAGCCTCTGTGAAAAGGCAGCGTGAAGTGCCGTTCCGGGGTGCGACAAAACAGCGCAGGTGCCTCAGGCAGCGGGTCTGCATAAATCGCGCTCATCACCAATGTGGAAAGAATGAGCACAATTGAGTAAAGACTTTGTCAGGCCAGCCGATACAGCGGGCATCCCCATATCCAGACCAGAGAGGTAGGGAAATGAAAATCGGTAACTATCAGGACACCGGTGGCCAGGTAAGCTATTCCAATAGCCAAAAAACTACCGGAAACACTTCCAGCAACAACGCCTCATCCAGCGCAACCGACAGTACCGAAGATAGCTCAGGTAGCCAGAGCAGCACTGCACTGGGCAGCGGGTTCAGCGTCTCCGACACCATGGAAGAAAACCAGAACCAGATTAACCAGAAGCTGATGGAGGCGGTGTCCACCTTCCAAAGCTCGCTCAAAGACAGCGATGGCGCCCTGGGCCTGGTCATGAAGACCGTCATGGACCGGGTCAGTGAAAGCCTCAACGAAGACGGCAGCAGCTCCGACAGTACAGACAGCAGCAGCCAGGCCGGCTCCACCAGCGGCCCCCAGAGTACCAACCCCTACAGCGACAGCCAGAAAGACTACTGGTCACCAGAAAATACCGCCAAGCGCATCGTTGCCTTCGGTACAGGTTTCTTTGGCCAGTATCTCGACCAGCACAGCGACAAGGATCTGGAGACCGCACTGTCTGACTTCAGTGCGCTGATCAGCGGCGGCATCGACAAAGGCTTCGATGATGCCAAGAAACTGCTCGATGGCATGGGAGTGCTGCAAGGTGATGTGTCAGACAATATCGATGCCACCTATGAGCTGGTTCAAAAAGGTCTGAAAGACTTCATCGACAATTACCCACGCCCCGACTCCAGTAGCTCGACGACCAGCAGCAGCTGATCCTGCACGAGCGACACATAAAAAAGGCGGGGCTTTAACGGCCCCGCCTTCGCTCACTGCTGAGCAAACCTCACATCACTATTAACGCTTAACCCGCTACGGCCACCGCCTCAGCCGTTTTCTGTTTGACCAGCATATAACCGATACCGGTAATCAGTGAGCCAATCACGATAGCGCCGATATACAGCATCACATGACTAATGGCATTGGGAATAAACAGCACGAAGATACCGCCGTGTGGCGCCATCAGCTGCGCATTGAAGATCATCGACAGGGCACCTGTCACTGCACCACCGACCATACAGCAGGGAATGACACGCAGTGGGTCTTTGGCCGCAAAGGGAATCGCACCTTCAGAAATAAAGCACAAGCCCAGCACGAATGACGCCTTACCGGCTTCCTGCTCCGCCAGCGTGAACTTGTTGCGCGCCAGGAAGGTGGCAATGCCCATGCCAATAGCGGGTACCATCCCGGATGCCATGACCGCGGCCATCGGCTCATATGTCTGACTGGCCAGCAGCCCGACACCGAAGGTATAGGCAGCCTTGTTGACCGGGCCACCCAGGTCAAAGCACATCATCGCGCCCAGAATAACCCCCAGCAGTACGGCATTGGCAGAGCCCATGCTTTTCAGGAACTCAGTCATGGTCGACATGATGGAAGCCACAGGGCCGCCCACCACATAGATCATCACTAGCCCGGTCAGCAGGGTCGACAACAGCGGGATAATCAGAATCGGCTTCAGGGCTTCGAGGTTTTTCGGTAGCTGCACCTTATCCACCAGGAATCTGGCGCTGTAACCGGCAATAAAGCCCGCCGCGATGCCGCCGAGGAAGCCCGCACCAATCGAGCTGGCCAGCATACCGCCAACCAGACCGGGCGCCAGACCCGGACGGTCAGCAATGGAATAGGCGATGTAGCCTGCCAGTACCGGAATCATCAGGGCGAAGGCAGAGCCACCACCGATTTTCATCAGCGCAGCGGCCAGTGTGCCTTCCTGCTTGAATGCCTCGATACCAAAAACGAATGACAGCGCAATGATCAGACCACCGGCTACTACCACCGGCAGCATGAAGGACACGCCCGTCATCAGGTGCTTGTAGGCACCTGTTTTTTCTTTCTTGAAGGTCTTTTTCACCTCGCCCTGAGCAGCGGCAGCGGATTCAACCTGCGCCTCTGCCTGCGCCAGCCGGATGACTTCCGCTGACTTCTTGAGCGCGTTACCGGTACTGGTGCGATAGATACGTTTACCGGCGAAGGGCGCGGTGTCCACTTCGATATCCACGGCCAGAATGACCAGATCTGCCCTGGCAATGTCTTCGTCGCTCAGAGTGTTCTTGGCGCCCACCGAACCACGTGTTTCCACCTTGACCTTGTGACCCTGACGGGTACCGGCGTCCTGCAGCGCTTCGGCTGCCATGAAGGTATGCGCCACACCGGTCGGACAGGCGGTCACAGCGATGATATTGAGACAATCGCTGGCAACCGCAGGGGTGGCAGCGATGGCTACTGGCGCGCTCGATATCTTGGCAGCGGCAGAGACAGCCGCGCCTTCGACTACTCGGGCATTGAGATTAGCGCGCTCCAGCCACTCCACCGGGTTTTCCAGTGTTTCGGTTACCGAACCACGGAATGCCCGTTTGCCCGCAAAGCGGGCCATATCGACCACGCCTTCGGCAGCAATAGCGATCAGATCTGCTGCGGCGATCTGCGCGGCAGTGAGCATCTGCGCGGGCTGTACGCTGGAGTGAATTTCTGCCGTGGCATCCCAGTTAAGTACAGCAGCGGCTTTTTTCAGCGCCGTTGCTGCCATAAAGCTGGTGGTCAGGCCACTGGGGCATTGAGTTACGATCAGGACTTTCATGGGCTCTCCTTAACAGGAAAACGCAAGTGGCATGACAGACACTTGTTGTTTTAATTGATTGAGTCGTTCTGTGTCGGGAATACCAACACCAATCTGACTGACTGCCAGTGCTGCCACTGCGGTCGCCAGTTGCAGAGTGTCGGCAACGGCAAGTTGATTGAGCAAACCATAGGTCAGACCGGCGACCAGACTGTCTCCGGCCCCGACGGTACTGACGACAGATACGCGGGGTGGCAGGGCCTGCCAGGCGCCGTCGCGACTGTACCAGCGCACACCGCGCTCGCCATCGGACAACACCACGTGACGAATACCGAGAGCGAGCAGCTTACGCACTGCCTGCTCCTGAGCCTCAGCATCCGGCAAAGCAGTACCGGTCCACTGCTCAAGCTCTTCAACATTGGGCTTGATCAGATCAGGTACCGCTGCCACCGCGGCATGCAAAGCCTGACCACTGGTGTCCACCAGAATGGTCTTACCGTGCTGACGCAGCAGCCCGATAATCTGGCCATAGCTGTCAGCAGCCAGCCCGCGAGGCAGACTGCCACTCAGCACAAAGACGTCCGCCTGTTCACACAGCGCCAGCAGCCGTTGCTGCAAGGTCTGCCAGACGGCCTCGGAGACGGTGATGCCGGGTAAGTTGATATCGGTGACACGCCCCTGTTGTTCCGACAGCTTGACGTTGATACGGGTCGCGCCCTGCTCCAGCAGAAAGTGGTTATCCAGCTGTAACTGGGCGAACAGATGCTCAAACGCATCGCTGTTGTCCTGTCCCAGAATGCCGGTGACCGCCACCTGCTCCTGCAGATCACGCAGTACCATGGCGACATTGATACCCTTGCCCGCTGGGCGCAGATTACCCTGTCTGGCCAGATTAACCTCTCCGGGCACAAGCTCACCCAGCTGCACTGTCAGATCCAACGCCGGGTTCAGCGTCAGGGTCACTACCGGGCGCTTAACCATGACGCACTCCTGCCAGCTCGTCCGTCTCCAGCAAAGGCAGTGCTCTGACCGCTTCACTGCTGTCGGCAGCCAGCGCGCGCTCTGCCAGATCGCGGGCCGCCTGCAGCGACAGCTGACGCAGATGCGCTTTGACACGGGGGATGGCACGCATCGACATGCTTAGCTCTTTCACCCCGAGGCCGGTAAGAATGGCGGCACCATGAGGATCCGAAGCCAGCTCGCCACATACCCCCACCCAGATACCATGACGATCTGCCGCGCGTACGGTCATGTCGATCAGACGCAGCACCGCAGGGTTGATGGAATCAGCCTGACGTGACAGCTCCGGATGACCACGGTCGATGGCCAGCGCGTATTGCGTCAGGTCATTGGTACCGATGGAGAAGAAGTCGACCTCTTTAGCAAATATGTCCGCCATCAGGGCAGCCGAAGGCACTTCAATCATGATGCCCAGCTCAATATTGCTGCCGGGATAGTCCACCACCACCTCATCGAACATGGCACGCAGGGCACGCCATTCATGAATATCAGTGACCATGGGGAACATGATGCGTAACCGGCGGCCATTGGCGGCAGTCAGCAGGGCATGCAACTGACGCTTGAGCGTTTCCGGGTAACGCAGGGAAAGACGAATACCGCGCACGCCAAGGAAGGGGTTCTCCTCCTTGTCGATAGGCATATAAGGCAGCGGCTTGTCACCACCCACATCCAGTGTACGCACGATCAGTGGGCGATCAGCGCCCAGCGCATCCAGTACCCGGGCATATTCGGCACGCTGCTCTTCCAGCGTGGGCTCCTGCGGGTAATCCATGTAGATAAATTCGGAGCGGAACAGCCCCACCCCTTCACAGCCATGATCGATGGCCTTGTCGACACTTTTCGCGGCAGTCAGATTGGCCATGACTTCGATATGATGGCCATCGGTTGTCACCGCGGGTTCGAAACGACTGGCATAAGCCTGTTCAGCCAGTGCCTTTTCGCGCGCCATGGTGGCGCGGGCCTGATCCAGCGCAGCCTGATCAGGCGCTACTTTCAGAGTACGCGCTTCACAGTCAACGATAACGGGCGTACCGGGTTCCAGCGTCAGCACCTGCGGGCCGCAACCGACCAGCAGGGGGATGCCCAGCGTCCGGGCAAGAATAGCGGCGTGGGAGGTGACACCACCGGCAGCGGTGACCACGGCACGCACCTTGCTCAGATCCAGATCACTGATCTCTGAAGGCGCGATTTCCTGACAGACCAGCACATGCTCTGTCTGAATGGCATCACTGCCACCCTGTCCAGTCAGTTGCGCCAGCACCCGGTTGCCGACATCACGAATGTCGATGGCACGCTCGGCCAGCAATAGTTCCTTGCTCTGCTCCTGAACACTGGCCAGTGCTTCAAAACTCTGCTGCCAGCCCCATTCGGCACTGTCGCCACGGCGCACATGCTGCTCCGCTTCCTGCTGCATTTCCGGGTCCAGTAACAACTCCAGATGCATGGCAATAATCTGCGCCAGCTCGGTATTGGCGGTGGATTCAAGACGCTTGTTGAGCTGCTCCCCCACCGCTGCTACAGCCGTCTTCAGGCGTGCCAGCTCTACACTGGCGGGGCCCGCCTGATGGGCAAACTCGAACTTGGGCTCAGACATCACATAGGCAGGAGCAATGGCCACACCGGGCGCGCCGGTCAAACCACTGATGGCATCACCTGCCTGCAGCCGTACCACGGGGGCACTGACAGACTCTGACTCCAGTGCCACCACCACTGCCTCACTGGCAGCCTGTTGCTGAAATCCGCGCACCACCGGATCGCCCAGCCCGGCACTGATGGCTTCGCCGATAGTGGCCAGTGCCGCAGCCGCATCAGCGCCTTCTGCCGTGATCTGCAAACGGTGACCGAGCTGCGCGCCCAGGCTGATCAGCTTGGTCACACTGCGCGCGGAGACTGCCGGGCTGTCGCTGTCGAGGTTTTCAACCCATATTTCGGCTTCAAAGCCTTTGGCGATACGCGCCAGATTGGCAGCCGGGCGGGCATGCAGACCATGAGACATGGGTAAGGGGCAGATCAGCTGCTGACCGTCCAGTTTCTGCACCAGCAGATGACGGACAACGTCCAGTGCACGCCGGGATTCCGCCAGTACCTTGAGCCGCCCCTCAAGCTTCAGCTCGGTCAGGCGCTCAAGCAGAGGCAGGTGCTGGTCATTATGAGTAGAAATGGCAATCAGCACGTCGAGGCTGTTGCCGTAGAGGCTGACCGGCTGTGCGGGCTGCACCACAGCCGCGGCACCGTTGTCGGCCTGAGAGGCGACGGCCACCAGCCATACGCCTTCGCCCAGATACTGGGGCGGCGTGGCATAAAGACTGATCAGATCCTGCTGGATGATGGCCTGTTTATTCCACAGGATGGCGCCTGCCAGCGCCACCAGTTCACTGTAACTGGTAGCGACTGAGTGCATACGGACCTGATCGGCTCCCAGCAGAAAGGCGCCACTGGCGGTCTCACCACTGAGAATCGCGCGAACCTCTTCGGCCCCACTGCAGCTATGCAGTCGTTGCGCCAGTTGCTCATCAGCGATGACGTGTGTTAGTTGGCGGAGAATACTCAGATGCTCATCGGACCTGGCAGCGATACCGATAGCGGTATAGACCGTTTGCCCTGCACCCCACTCCACCCCGGCCGGGAAACGTACCACTTTCAGGCCGGTCTGTCTGACCAGCTCGCGGGTATCTGTTGTGCCGTGGGGGATGGCAATACCATTGCCAAGATAGGTGGAGGTTTGTTGTTCTCTGGCGAGCATGCCTTCGCGATAGCCTGCTTCGACCATTCCATCTGCCTGCAGCTGATCAGCAATCAGACTGATGGCTTCGACTTTACCGGCTGCCTGGGCTGACAGGGTAATGTCTTCAGGAGTGAGTTTTAACATTGTTATACCCCTAGACGTGTTGGTACTGCGTTTTACGCTGTCCCTTGCGGGCAATCTATTTATTAAGGGTGTTCCATTCGGTGAATTTAGCCAGTATACAGGACATCAGCTAAATCGATTCTGCCAAATGCTGAATGGATTCAGCAAAAAATGCAAGCTAAGATCGTTTTCGCGATTTCGCCAGCAGGAGCACCACAAGGTGAAAAGCACTGGGGAACCACCCTTCACGGGTGATCAATGTGCTGATGACATCCCATCCGCTTTCCGACAGTCTTTTCAGCGGCGTGGGGCCAAAGTGCAGCAGATCGAAAACACGTATCACGAATTCCTGGATTGAACCTGGGGACAGACTGTCGCCTGCGGAAGAGCAGGTCGTTGCGTTGCCCCTGACAGAGGCAGTCCCTACAATGCAACATCCCTGACCTTGCTGGTGAGTGTGGTTGTGTCTGGCCTTGAGTGCCGTGCCTGCTACGCCAGAAAACACTGAAAACCTACCGGGTTAGTCAGATATTCGGCCGGCAGACTACAACTCTAAATCGTCAGGGAGTGCCATAGCAGTGATGGAGACCACATTGAAGCTCGAAGAGATCGCCAAACTCGCCGGCGTTTCCAAATCCACCGTCAGCAGTGTGCTGAACGGCAAGGCTGAGAAATACCGCATCAGTACCGAAACCCAGGCACGTGTACTGGAGGTGGTCAATCACCACGGCTACCAGCCCAATCACTCCGCTGCTGCCCTACGCCGCGGGCGGAGCCATTCCATCGGTTTTATCGTGCCGGACTTTGAAAATCGCAGTTATCTGCGTATTGCCAAGCGGCTGGAAGCCCTTGCCCGCAGCAATGGATTCCAGCTGATTATCAGCAGCTCCGATGACGACAGAACGACCGAGTTACAGGCCGCGCGCAATCTGGTTGCCCGCGGTGTGGATGCCTTGCTGGTCTCGTCCTGTGTTGATGATGACGCCGAACTGTATGGTGATATGGTCCGTCAGGGGACACCCGTGATTGCACTCGACCGCCCCCTTCCTGACAGCTTCAGCAATGTCATCAGTGATGACGAACAAGGTGCCTTTGAGCTGACCAGCAGTCTTAAGCTCTCTGGAGATGCACATGTTGCGCTGTTTGGCGCGCTCCCCAGCCTGACCGTCAGTCAACGGCGCGAGGCGGGCTTCCGCCGGGCCCTTGAGCATCTGCCTGCGCAGCAGGTGCACTGCTTTTACGGCGCCCATTTTGACAGCAGCAACGGCATCCAGCTGCTGGATCAGGCGGTGAACAGGCTGGGCAAACTGCCCGATGCCCTTGTCACGACCTCATACAGCCTGCTGGAAGGCGTGGTTGAAAATCTGCAGCAGCGTGCGGAAGGCAACGTACTGCAAGCCGATGGCTCTATTCAGCTGGCGACCTTTGGCAACAGCCGACTGCTGGACTTCCTGCCGCTTCCCGTCAACTCCCTGCCACAGCGCTATGAGCTGATTGCCGAGGCAGCGTGGAAACTGGCCAGTGAAGCCATTGATGGCAGCCGTGAGCCACAGCAGATTGTGATCAATCGCATCCTGCAACGACGTGCCTGAAGCCTGCGGCATACAGGAGTGACTAGGCTCACTCCTGCAGTGCAGACGGCGCCGTTACCGAACTCTCCAGCATCCATTCACAGAATGCCTTCACTGCAGGGCGACTTTCGGCCATCGGCAGCCGCAACATCCGGTACATGTAAGGCCCCTGCACAGATATGTCCTCAAGCAGGGTCACCAGCGCCCCGATTTCCAGCGCATTGTTGAGCATCGGCGCGCTGGCGATAGCGACGCCCTGCCCCGCCATGGCCGCCTCCAGGGTCAGATAAGTGTGAGAAAACCACAATCCGGGCAGCTTGCTGGGCGTCGTCACGCCACAGGCTGTCAGCCATTTCTTCCAGTTCACCTGCTCGCTGATCAGCGGCTCAAAATCATCATGCAGTAAGGTCACCTGCAATAAATCAGCGGGAACGCTGATCGGATGCTCCTCGAGAAAACGTGGGCTGGCCACCGCGACAAAGTGCTCGGCAAACAGTTCATCGACCTTGAGATCAGGATACGGGCCAGTCCCCAGACGGATGCTGACATCGACTGGTTCACGAAACAGGTCGGCTGGTTTGATTACTCCCTGCAACCGCACCTCAAACTCAGGATGACGGCGGGTGAAGCCGGACAGACGCGGCATCAGCCAGCGGGTCACAAAGGATGAAATGGAACTGATGGTCACCACATTTTCCCGCCCACTTTCACTCTGTAATTGCTGGGTAGCCGCACTCAGGGTATCCAGCACATAGTGCACGGTTTCAGCATAACGCCGCCCCAGCGGCGTGAGGCTGATGCCTCTCGGGTGGCGCAGGAACAGCTGCAACCCAGTTGCAGCTTCCAGCTGTTTTATCTGATGGGCCACAGCACCAGCAGTAATAAACAACTCTTCAGCTGCACGCTGGAAGCTTTCGTGACGAGCTGCGGCATCAAAGGCACGCAGTGCGTTCAACGGCGGCAGTGACTGACCGTAAGACATAATTATTTTAGGCCTGACTTCTGAAATTATTGATTTGTCGAGAAGTATAGACTCAGCGAAACTGCTTGCCATATCAATTACCTGACTGGCACGGGAGTGATACACCAGTCTTCGCTAAGTGTGAGCAGCCATCATGAAACACCTAATGGGTTCAGCGCTTATTCTCGTTTCTGCAGCCGGTTTTGGCAGTATGGCCATCTTCGCCCATACCGCCTATGCCGACGGCGTCGATACCGCCAGTCTGCTGGCTATCCGCTTTATACTGGCAGCCATCGTTCTGACTGTCTGGGTGCGTATCAAGGGCATCCCTATGCCGACAGGTAAAGAATTGCGTGGCTATATCGTGATGGGCTGTATCTATGCAGCAACATCCTTCGGCTATTTTCAGGCGCTTAACTATGCCAGCTCGGCCACCGTCGCCCTGCTGCTTTATACCTTCCCGATCATGGTCACCATTGCCTCAGCGATCTTGGGCCTGGACCGCTTTGGTCCGGCGGAGTGGATTGCGCTGACCGGTATCTTTGTTGGCATGGTACTGCTGCTGGGAACCGGGGTGCAGGCTACCCTGCCCGGGGTTGTCCTGGCGCTGGGGGCTGCGGTGCTGTATTCCGGCTATATCCTGCTCGGCAGCCGTCTGGGCAGCGATACTCACCCTCTGGCAGCCACCAGCACTGTATTACTGTCTGCGGGCAGCATCTATCTGCTGATGGCACTGACCAAAGGCATACATCTGCCCCACAGTATGGGCGGCTGGGTATCGGTCAGCCTGATTGCTCTGTTCGGTTCCATTCTCGGCATCATGACCTTCGTCGC